>DAOWAS010000066.1 GCA_030634465.1 Alphaproteobacteria bacterium
AATGGGCTTCGCCCTGCCTGCGCATACGCCTCGTATTAACTCGGACGGGCTTTCTCTGATCAAAGCAAGCTTGGCGCCCTACGTTACTCAGTTTGTATTACAACTAGCTGGGTGTGTTGCCGTTAGATAAAAAATGGACGAGTAGCTATAATAGCTATGAGGACTAGCGACCAAGCGGGAGCGCAGCCTGCGTGGCGCCAAAGGGCGAAGCACCTAGATGCGTAGCCCTGAACGCAATAAACGAACGTCTAAAACGAAGTTTTATGCCGTGAGAGATAAATAATTACTTACCCCACAAAAAACAGCCCTGAGCGCGTTCCATGGGATTGCACTTGAGAAATACCGGGAACAAACAAAAACGGCCCCGGAAAAAGCCGAGGCCGTTATTATTTTGTAGCTACAAACTAGAACTTGATACGCATACCAAATTGAATTTTGTAAGCTGATGGAATGCGAGCAACGTTTGGCACAGCGCCAGTTGCTGTGGTTGCACCACTTAGACCGCTATACACATATTGTGTGCCGTCATCGCTTAGCGCCACGTTAGCAAGAGGAACGTTTGATGGTTGGAAGATAGCATCCAAACGACCCCAGTCACTGTTAATCATGTTACCAAGATTTTCAACATCAAGGATAAACTCAACAGTGCTGCCCATCATTTCAACTTCTTGTAAGAAGCGAACGTTAACCTGACTTACCCAGCCAGTTCTACAGGCGTTGCGAGAAATAATGCTGCCGCGGTTTTCGCTTAAACAACTATCAGCATTAATTACGCTATCCAAACTGCTTAAGAAGCCAGCATCACCAGTTACAATAGCATCGCTTGTGCCAGTTGGTACGTAGAACAGGTTACCGCCCTCAGTATCAGCTGAACGGCCATCAGCAAGGTTGTTACCACCCCAAACACCAGCAGTTTCTACACCTTCGTTAGGACGGAAAACATAGCTGAAGTTTCTGCCTGAACGACCAGTGTAAACAACATTAATTTTAGATTTGTTTTCACCAAAGATCTCTTTTTCCCAACCGAATGTTGCAGTAATGCGGTGTGGAGTTTCGAACTTAGAGGTAGAAAGATCTGGGTTGTTGAAATCGCTTTGAGGGTCGAAAGAGAAACTCTCAAAGTTAATGAAGCGATTGTATGAACGCACATCTTCAACGTTTTGGAAAGTATAACCCAAAGTCATTGAATAGTTACTATCGTATGCATGCCAGTCTTTGGCAACGTCAAATGAAACGATTTGACTTCCGCCTTGGCTGGTGTTGGTTACGATATAGTCGCCACAGTTAAAGAATGTGTCACAGAACGCGGCACCACCAGCACCAGTATCTGTGTTGTCATAAATTGGACGACCATCAGGTGCAGTACCGATAACACTTCTGCGGCTTTCATAGATGTCATAACCATTTTTCACATCAGTGAAGATAGCTTCTACTGTAAAGCGCCAGTCATCGCCCATGCCGAAGTCAGACAGGTCGGCAACATAATCTAATGCTACGTTGTATTTCCAGCTTGAAAGCAATTCAAAGTCTGGGTGGATAGCATCAACTGCTTCACCAGCACGTTCGCCAACAAAGCCACCGAACACATCGGTTACAGCTGTAGGGCTTGGAAGGCCAGCAGCCACTTCATTGATCAAGTCTGGGAACGGTCCACCAAAGAACGGTGCCCAGAAGCTTGCGAATGTACGAGTAGTACCGTTACCTGAATAGCTGTTAGACAGCATAATCATTGGCGTACCACCACCAAACAGGCCAACACCACCGCGAACGGTTAAGCGGTCACTTGCTTCGTAGTTAAAGCCAAATCTTGGTAAAACCAAATCTTTGCCATCTAGGTTTTCAGTATTTGTAAAGCCATTACGTTCTACAAAGTTAGCATTTTCAACCACGGTATCACTATTGCCCATCCAGTCATAACGAACACCAAACTTAAGTGTTAGCTTATCAGTGGCATACCACTCGTCTTGCAAATAGATAGTATTTGTATCAAGCGAGAATACACCAGCGCCATCATGTCCAGGGTTGGCACCACCGATTAGAAGGTGACCAATGTTACGGTTTTCCAAATCGTCCAAGCTATAGAAAGCTACTTGACCACGAGAAAACGGTAGGAATGTGTTTGCTACAGAATTGTGCTCTTGTTCAATACCTGCGGTAATAGTGTGATCACCAGTTGTATAGTCAGCTTTAAAGCGGAAAATACGTGATTTGTTATCAAGCGTGTTGGCGTGACGGAAACGGTCACCACCAGCAGCTATAACACCACCAGTTGGTAAGAACACAGTAAAGTCAGGAGTTGAGCTGTCGATAGATACCTGACGGTTCTCAACATCTTTATAACCTAACTTAACCTCTGTAGAGAAATTGTCAGACCAGTCAGAGAAAAGTTGGAAGCTATAGCTGTCCATTCTTTCATTAATATTGTAACGGCCTGTGTTTAGGATAGCTAGCTCTGGGAAGTCATCAAAAATAACATCGCCATCTGCACGTTGGTATGTGGCAGACGCACGGTGGTTATCATTAATGTTCCAGTCTAGTTTCAATAAAATTTTCTCATCTGTGTCATCGTCAGTTGCGGCAAAGGTGCCACTGTTAAAACCATAAACATCTTGGAAAATTTGAACCGCACGGTCTACATCAGCCTGTGTAACACCTGAAATGTTTTCAATTGTCTGAGTGTTTGCAGGGCGTGTTGTTGAGAACTTTTCATAGTTGGCGAAGAAGAAAAGTTTATCTTCAATGATAGGGCCGCCAAAAGTTCCGCCAAATGTTTTTTCTTTAAAGTTACCAATGGCAAGGTCTTCGCCCTTGCTAGTGTTACCTGTCAGGCCATCATCGGTATAAAAACCGTAAACAGAGCCGTGAAATTCATTTGTGCCTGATTTGGTTACAATGTTGATGTTACCACCAAGGAAGTTACCGTATGTAACATCGAAAGGCGCAACGTTAACGTTAATAGCACCAATGGCATCGATAGAAATTGGTGTGCGCTGTGTAGCAGAAGCGTTCATTGACAAACCGAAGTTGTCGTTTTGTGCCACGCCGTCAACAGTAACACTGTTAAAGCGGAAGTTTTGACCAGCAATAGAAACCGCAGGGCCACGAGGAACACTTTTATCGATAAGAATTTTACTGTCTGTTTCCAGAATGCTTATGAAGTCACGTGCTATAGAGGGTGTGCCGTCTATAACATCTTGACCAAAGTCACGACCGGCACCAGTTTTAAGACCGCCAGTTAATTTAGCACCTGTAACCACAACTTCTTCAATTGCTTGTCCAGCGCTGTGAACGGCAAGTGTTACAGTTTGTGTTGTGCCTAACTGTGTGAATATGTTTTCCAAGCTATCGGCTTCAAAGCTTGAGCCATCGCTTAAACGAACTTCATATGGTCCGCCAATTAACAATCCGCGAGCCTGAAAGCGGCCTTCGCTATCGGTTGTTATGGTTTTAGTTGTTCCTGTTGGAACGTGAATAATTTCAACAGTTACACTGCCAACCGTATTACCAACGGCATCGACAACAGTTCCGCGCATGTTGGAACTGGTTTCTTGAGCCATAAGTGTGCCGCTGGCAAGAACTGTGCTCGTTGCCAAAGCTGCTACAAAGGCTGCTTTCTTTAAAAGTCTCATGATGTACCCCCTTAAGGTATTATTGCTTACGCTACTACTTGTAGTTGAGATAACTACAAGATACCACATATGGTAGTTTTTGGAGTTAACTGACCAACTGGTTAGGTTAAGTATTATTGTGAATTTTTTAATAGAGTCGAGGAAATATTACATTTCTCTTATAAAACGCGACTATTTAAACAGTTGATGAATGTTTGGGTAAATAAGGTTTACTTGGTTCGTAAAATTATAACTTCGCTATTTCAATAGTTTAGGTGTTTTTCTTAGGGCACGTAATATGCTTTCATCAGAGTTTTTGGGTGTTAATTTTGCAACACTTACCCACTTGGCGTTTGATGCGTCAGACCCTGCTTTTATGGTTTTTTTGTCGGATACAAATAAGAATCGCATGTCAAAATGCAGATGCTCTGGCTGCTCTTTCTTTTTAGGAATAGTGTGAATGTCCAAATCTAGCAAGCCTAGGCAATGAAATGGCGGGGCAATGTTGGTTTCTTCTAGCAGTTCGCGCGCCGCCGCATTTTCCAAGCTGGTATCGTCGGGTTCAATATGGCCGCCAGGTTGCAACCAGCGTTGCAGGGTTTTATGAAAAATAAGCAGAAGAAAGTCACCTTTTGGCGTTATTACAAAACTGCTGGCAGTAATGTGACCGGGCATATAGTTTGCCCGACTGAAGAAATTATTTTCGCAGGCTTTCATAGTTTCTAAAAAGCTATTGCAAGTGCCATGCTCGGTGGCATTACGCTTTTTATAGGCGTAAATATAATCGGTGAGTTCTTTTGTTTTTATCATAACAATTACTATTATTTATAATTTAATAACCATATCTAATTTATAAGCAGAATACAGGATATAAACATAAGCTATATGGTTTGTATTATTTAGTTTTATTTTTATTACCGACTAAAACTGGCATAGGACGCATTTATGAAACTGGTATGTGCAATATCTACAGTGATGCTATTGGTAGCGGGCTTTTCTGCTCAGGCGCAATCGACACATGAACATACGATGCACGACCAATTTGAAGATGGTCATGTAACCTATGAAAAAGTTATAACACCTTCACAAACGTTTTCTATTTGGGTGAGTATAAACAAGGTGTTGGTGAATTATGCTAAGCTTCAGGATTTGGACGCGGAAACTATCTCACAAATTGAGGGCGTGGGAATAAATGCTTTTACCGATAAAAAACCTGAAGATGTTTTTGCATTGGTGGGTGAGTTTAGTCATGTTTTTGTAAAATATACAGGAACTGAAACAACATCGCATGGCGATAATTTAAGTAATTTAGAGGAAACAATCGTTGGCACTTTAATGATAGGCGAAAGCGAAGTTTTGCCATCTATGGTGTTTGCGCGCTCGCTGGTTGTTTTGGACATTCTTATGCAAAGCTATGTAAGACAAGGTGTTAATGGGGAGCTATTATCCCCATATTTTCTAGTTAATGACTATGAAAACAAGGTTCCTAGTGATGTTTATGCCCTTGTGGACAAGGCTCACAAGCGTTTGCAAGTTATGATAAATGCATCGGGGGGCGAATAGGGCTGTGAGTATAAGAAATTTCATAAACGGTTTAACTATTCAATCTTTAGGGCGTGTTTCAACGGCAACAATGGTTATTATTGTTGTTATTGTTCTGGGTGTGAACTTTACCTTTTCAAACAACCTTAATCAGCTCAATACTTCATGGAAAGAGCATTCAGAATCTACCCTTAAAAAAACATCATATCTAAGTTTTATTCGCCAAGCCTTGGGTTACGGCGGCATGATCCATCATTATAAAAACTACATATTGCGGGGCGATGCCGAGAATTTAATCGAAGCTCATTTTCATATATTGGAACTTAGAACCTTTCTTACCTCTTATAGAGATATCGGGGTCACACCAGTTGAAGAGAATAACCTGATAGCGGTAGAGCAGGTAGTAGACGACTATTTCTACGCCTTAAGCCGTGCCGAGGTTCTGAAGTCTCAAGGGCTAAGTGTGGCTGACATTGATAGGCTGGTTATTATTGATGACCATTTTGCTTTTGATGCACTTCTAGACTTGGAACATGATCTGTTCGAAGAAAAGAATGTTGACCAGAAGGCGTTTTCTGAAAATGTAAACAAGCTAACCAACACATCGTTTCTTTTAACTATTATTGAAACAGTTACATTCGCATTTCTAATATTAATTATTGGTTGGGTGTTTAGAAAAAGAATTGTCGATCTTTACGCCAGAGAGGTTGAAGAGAAGAAAAAAATTGAAGAAGAGCGCGCAAAAATTGCCACCATGGTTAACAGTATTCGTGAGGGCTTGGTTACCATTGACAGCAAGGGAATAGTTTTAACGGTTAATGATGCTGTCTTGGAAATTTATGGTTACAAGCGCGAAGAGCTAATTGGTCATAATGTTAAAATACTGGTGCCTTCGCCGCATTATGCCAAGCATGATGGCTATCTAAAAGCATATTTGAAAACTGGTCAGGCTAGAATTATTGGTTCTTCCAGAGAGTTAGAATCTATAAGGGCAAATGGTCAGTCCTTCCCAATTTACTTGAATATATCCGAAATGGAAGTGGATGGAGAGCGGCAGTTTGTTGGTACCATTCGTGATGTTAGCGATAAAAAAGCCGCAGATAGGGCAAAGAAACACTTTATTGCCACTGTTAGCCATGAACTTAGAACACCATTAACAGCCATTCAGGGTGCGCTAGGCATGATTAGCACAGGGGTTCTTGGCTCCGTCCCTGATAAAATAGACAGTCTGGTCAATGTGGCCTTGAACAATACCAAGCGTTTGGTGTTGCTGGTTAATGACCTGTTAGATTTGGAAAAACTGGACGCTGGGGAAATGAGCTTTGATTATTCAGAACAGGCTCTATCTGAAATAATTGGTAATGCATATTATGCCAACCTGCCTTATGCGGATCAATATAATGTTAAGCTGAACCTGACGGGTAAGGGGCGGGGGCTAAACGTTTGGGCTGATCCAAAACGGCTAGAGCAGGTGATTACCAACTTGTTGTCAAATGCTATCAAGTTTTCGCCCGAAGGCGGCACAGTTACGCTTAATTTTTATAATAAAGACGGTGTGGCAAGGGTTGAGGTTAGCGATCAGGGCGAGGGCATATCGGAAGATTTCCAAAAAATTATATTTAAAAGATTTTCCCAAGCCGACAACTCGGACACCAGAACAAAAGGTGGTACGGGGCTGGGGCTTAGTATTTCAAAGGTTATTGTGGAAAACCACAATGGTATAATTGGCTTTGATACCGTCGAGGGCGAGGGCACTACATTTTATTTCGAGATGGATATTTATAAAAGACAAAATGTGGAAAAGGTTGAGCTAAGTGAAGAGTATTTAAACCGTAGAATATTATTGGTGGAAGATACAAACCCGCAAGCGGATATGCTGAGCAAAAGCATGAGCTCATACGGTTTTAAGCCTATAGCGGTAAACACTATTGCTCAGGCTAGAAACCAAATGCACTCATCTCCCATCGATACATTAATTGTTGATCTTGATAATGTTGGTCTGGGCAAGGCTTTGGACTTGGTGGAAAATCTCAGGCTAAGCCAAAGCAGAGAACGCTTTCCTATTGTGTTTTTATCAGAAGATATCGAACGTCATAAAGATTTGTCGGCATCGTCACGCTATGAAGTTAACCTATGGTTGAAAAAACCATTTTTAATTGGTGACTTTTTAACTATGCTTGATAAAACCATACAGTCGGCAAAACATATTAAGCCCAAAATTTTGTTTATTAATGATGACGATGCCTTGAGTATTCGTTTGAAAAAACATATTGAGGCCAAAGCCAGCGTAACCATTGCCGCATCAGCGCAAGAGGCAAAGCTGTGTTATGACCATATTGGCTTTGATATGTTTATTGTTGACCCCGATGTTATGGGTAAAGATATGAAGGCAATGGCTAGTGATTTGGTGACAAAAATTAATAAGGATACAATAGGTGTTGTATATTATTCAAAGTCCAAGGTTAAAGACCCTGTAGATAGTTTTGAAACTATGGTCTTTGATCAAGATAAAACACCGTTTGATGAGGCGTTGAAAGCCATAAGCAAACTTAACAAAAAACTTGCAGATGAGAAGTATGGCGCTTGAAAAGGAGTGGTAAACAATGAGTGGTGACGAGTTGAAGAAAATACTCATAGCGGAAGATGAGCAAGATATCAGGGACATTGAAAAAATGGCCTTGGAAATGCTGGGTTCGTTTGAGGTGGAGACATGTGTAAACGGTGCCGAGGTGCAGGATAAAGTTGTTAGCTATGAGCCACAGCTAATATTGCTAGATGTAATGATGCCGATAATGGATGGCCCTCAAGCCCTTGGGATTTTGCGCGAGGATGATGCCACAAAAAATATACCTATTATTTTTGTAACCGCAAAAGCCATGGAAAGTGAGGTTGAGCGTTTGATTAGTTTAGGTGCTTTGGGCGTTATTACTAAACCATTTGACCCAGCTACACTTAGCCAGCAAGTTTTGGATATTTGGAAGGGTCGCTAAATGTCTGGTTTAGATGATGAGGAAAAGGCCTTTCGTGCGGCTTTGGAGGCTGTTTCTAAAAAGTTTGAGGCCAAAATTCCTGGCCTGTTGGCTGAAATAACTGGCATTAGAGAAAATTTAGAGCGCTTGCTAGAAAAGGGTAGTGTGGACGGCGATGCCACAAAAGAGGGCGTGGCTGAACTGCTGCGGCGCACCCACACTTTGGCAGGCTCAGCTGGTCAGTTTGGCCATCAGGATTTAACTGAACTAGCCCGTTCGGTTGAAGAAATGCGTTTAATCGGCGTACTACCTAATTGTGAGAATGCCGATGCTTTCCCATTATTATTTCAGCTAACCAAAGACGTTGAAAATTATAAATATTAAACTTGCGACTATATTAAGAATAAATTTTTAGAAATGCCGCAACACTGTTTTTAACATGTTCGGCTTTTTCTTTATCTGTCGTGGTGGTTTTAAGCCCCAATGTTGTCAGATAATGATCCTCACCCAAAAGAAGCGATATAAACTGACTGACCGCCAAATGGGTATTGTTTATGTTTAGCTTGCCCTTGTTTTTCCATGCGTCCAACAGTTGGGTAAGGTTTTTCTTACAGACCATTGGCCCTGCTTCATAAAATATTTTAGCCAATTTTTTAGCGTCTTTTGACGGGCCCGTAATTAGTTTGCAAACTGCCATTGATGGTGGGCTCATGGTCAGGTTGACAAATGCAGTGGCAAACATGGTCAGCTCTTCTTCAACACTGGTATGTTCACACGAAATAATACTGTCAAATTCCAGCACTGTGTCAGAATAATAGCCTACGGCTTCCTTAAACAGGGTTTCCTTGTTTTTAAAGTGTGAATAAACGGTTTGCTTGCTAACACCCGCTTCTTTGGCCACAAGGTCCATGCTGGTGTTGTCAAAGCCCTTTTCCACAATAAGCTTCGCCGCGGCCTCTAAAATGGCGGCTTGCTTGTGCTTGTCTTTTGGTCGTCCAAGCTTAATGCAGCAAGGCTCTTTTTTGTCAGAATTTGAAAACATGTATCTTTATACCTTGACTTTTTCTCATTTGTCCATATTTATCATACTAGACCGTCTAGTCCACTAATATATGGATTTGGTAATATAAGTTCAAGTGACACAGTTAACATAATTAACGATTGAACAAAATAATAAGATTGTTGCCCGTTAAGTGGCAACAAAAACGACAGCAAAAACGACAGCAAAAACATAGGGTTGGCACAATGGTACGCGAACAGGTAGAGAAGGTTTTAAGCCAGTTTAAAGGGCAAAGCCCCATAGCAAAACTGGCAATTAGTGTGGGGCTAGCAGTAGTTTTACTGGTTGGCTTTAATGTGTTGGTGGGTAAAGCTAGCGACGAAAAAAATACGGAAGTGGCGCGGGTTTTCCCTGTTCAGGTAGAAACGGTGAAATATCTGGATAGCCATTTAATCAGGCACAAGTTTACAGGACACATTGTTGCAGGGCGACGCTCTAGCTTGGGGTTTGAGCTTGGTGGTCGTATTGAACATGTGTTTAAGGATAATGGCGATCAGGTGTCTGCGGGCGAGGCTATCGCCACACTGGATATGAGCCGTACAAAAGCCCGCTTGCGCAGTTTGCGGGCGCAGGAGCAAGAGCTTGTCGCTCGCCTGCATTTGGCTGAACGCTCACGCGCTAGACGCGAAGAAACCTTTAACGACAGCCACACCTCGCAACAAGTATTAGACGAAGCAATAGCCAATGAAATGACGGCAAAAGCGCAGTTAGAGCGCATTAAAGCTGATATAGACATGGTTGAGGTTGATCTAAACGCATCAACCATAAAATCGCCATTTGCTGGCGTGGTTGACCGTCGCTTGCTAGATGAAGGCGTTATTGTCACCGCAGGTACGCCAATTGTTACCATTTTGGAAAACGACAATTATGAAGCGCAAGTTGGAGTGCCAAGCGAATATGTAAACCATTTGCGGCTTGGCAGTTTGGTTGACCTTGAAAGCGAAGCAGGCGCTGCTTTAAAGGCAGAAGTGCTTAGGGTTTCACCCGCAATTCGTGGCGACACCAGAACCCAACTGGTTACACTTAAATTACAAGACCTAAGCCTAATAAGTTTTGGCGAACTGGTAACTTTAAGGCTGGATAGCCAGCGCAATTCACGTGGGTTTTGGGTTCCTATAACTGCCCTTACGGCTGATGTGCGCGGGTTATGGCGCTTATACAGGCTTAATTATAACGATCAGAACAAAGATGCCCCCCCGACAATTGTTGTTGAAAATGTGCAAGTTTTGCATGTGGATAATGACAAAGTGTTTGTGTCTGGTTCTATCAACGATGGTGCGCAAATTGTAAGTGTTGGCGTTTCAAAGCTTACTCCCAACCAACATGTTGAACCAGTGCTGTCAGAGCATCTGGTTGGCACTGCTGGGGAGTAATTGCTATGAAAGGTTCACTGTATAATTACCCGCGTTTGGTTGCGCTGTTGCTTATTTTAATATTCGCTCTGGGCAGTAATGCCCTTGTTAATATGCCGCAACTAGAAGACCCGCACATGTCAAATAGCGTGTCTTCAATTATCACCCATTACCCCGGTGCTAGTGCTGAGCGGGTAGAGGCGCTAGTAACAGAAAAAATTGAATTAAAAATGCGTGAGGCGCCAGATATAAAGCGCATTACTTCAACCTCAAGGCCGGGAATTTCTGTTGTTGTCATTGATTTAATTGATGATGTGGCTGATGTGGAATCGGGCAACTCGCGTTTGCGCGATAAATTAGGCGAGGTGACTAACCTGCCACCAGGCACCAGTACCCCAAGTTTTGATGACACCATAATGTATGCATATACCGCCATTATTGGCATTATGTGGGAGGGTGAAGAAGACCCCAATTATGCTATTTTAGGCAGGCAAGCCAACGAACTGGATGTTTTGCTTAAAAACCTGACAGGCACAGACAAAGTTAAAATTTATGGTCTGCCCCAAGAAGAAATTTCAGTAACATTTGATGATGCCGCCTTGGCGGCACTTAACCTGTCGCCCCAAGATGTGGCAGGGCGCATTTTCATGGCAGACCCAAAAAATACCGCAGGAACCCTAACAGGCGAAAGCGGGCGTTTTGTGGTTGAGCTTGACGGCACCCTAGATAGTTTAGAGCGTATCCGCAGCATTCCCCTTGCTTTTAGTGATGAGGGTTCAGTTACCAGAGTTGGCGATATTGCTGAGGTTACAAGAGCATTTGCCAACCCGCCGCGCTCGCTTGCCATGGTAAATGGCAAGCCCGGTGTAATGATTGCCGCCCGTATGCAGGAAGACATGCGTGTGGCTATTTGGACGGCAGATATGAAAGCAAGGGTGGCTGATTTTTCAGCACTTTTACCTGCTGGTGTAAGTGCGGAAATAATATTTGACCAAAGTGTATATACTGACGAACGTCTTTCAGGGTTAATGGGTAATCTTATCATTGGTGCTATAATTGTATTGTTGGTTCTCTTGGTAACTTTGGGTTGGAAGGCATCTATCATTGCGGGGTCAATTTTGCCCTTAGCCACACTTTCAGCACTGGCAATTTTATATGCATCTGGCTTCCGTGTTCAGCAAATAGTGGTAACAGGCTTAATAGTTGGCCTAGGCATTATGGTTGATAACGCCATTGTGGTTACAGACAGCATTCAAACTGAGCTATTGAAGGGTGTGCGCCGCGCCGTGGCAGTGTCAAAAACCATCAGGCGGCTTTGGTTGCCATTGTTGGGCTCTACCACAACTACGGTTATTGCCTTTATGCCTATTTTGTTAATGCCTGGTCATGCTGGCGAGTTTGTTGGCGGCATTGCTGCGGCGGTTATTGCGTCCATCATTGCGTCATATGTTATTGCCTTTACCATTACCTCAGCCATTGCAGGGCGGGTGTTGAAACTGGGCGACGATAGCCAAACAGAGCCCAAAGACAAACCAACACGCAAATGGTGGCGTGAAGGGTTAGAGGGCAGAGCAATTTCAACATGGTTTAAAGCAACCTTGGAAAGTGCGTTGCAAACACCAGCGCGCACCATGTTGTCTGCTATGGTTTTG
>DAOWAS010000002.1 GCA_030634465.1 Alphaproteobacteria bacterium
TCCTGGTCAGGGCAGTATGAATATATGGAGCGGGCGAAGGAACGCCTGTCTATACTCATACCCGTGGCAATTGCGGTTATTGTCCTGCTTTTATACATAAATTTTCGCAACATGATGTCAGTGGCAATAATTTTAGGCACATTGCCATTGTCGCTTGTGGGTGGGCTTTGGCTTCTGGACATTCTGTCGTTTAATTTTTCTGTGGCGGTGGGTGTTGGTTTCATTGCACTTGCGGGCATTGCCGTGGAAATTGGCGTTATAATGATAACTTATCTGGATCAGTCGCTAAAAAAATATAAAGGTGGCTTGTCTGATGGTGAGGGGGCTAGCGAAGCGGGCATTTTAGCCGCAGTTACCGACGGGGCATTGTTGCGGGTGCGCCCCGTTATGATGACCGTAAGCGCCACCATTGCAGGGTTGTTGCCCATAATGTTTGGCACTGGCACAGGGTCTGAGGTTATGCAACGCATAGCCGCACCCATGGTTGGGGGCTTGGTTAGCGCAACTGTGTTAACACTATTTGTTGTCCCTGCCGCTTATTTTCTGTGGAAGAGAAGGGGTGTCTAGCTAAATCTTCTTAACAAACTCAGACTTTAAGCCCATGGCACCAACGCCGGGGATTTTGCAATCTATGTCATGGTCGCCGTCAACTAACCTGATGTTTTTAACCTTGGTGCCGACCTTAACAACTTGGGACGAGCCTTTAACTTTCAGGTCTTTTATAACCGTAACACTATCGCCATCAGCTAATGGGGTGCCGTTACTGTCGCGTGTTTGTTTTGTGGTGTCTTCTTCTGAGCTATCAGCACCATCAGCACCCAACACCCACTCATAGGCACATTCAGGGCAAACCAGCATGGCGCCATCTTCGTAAGTGTAGGGGGAAGAGCATTTCGGGCAGGCTGGTAGTTCACTCATGATCTGTTCTTTCAATTGTTTTATTGGCGGTTTTTGTTTTGCTTAATGGGTGGTTAGTTCGCCGCTACGGGTGTGTTCCATGAAAGTTAGCGACTGACGAAATTCGCCAATGGTAACGGTAATGGTGTTCACCTGTTCGTCAAACGAGCCCATAAGCAAAGAGTTTTCAAACGAAAGGGTGGTTGGGGCTATTTCCATTTGAGTTTCTTCGTAAACCCACAAAACATTACCATCTAGTTCATAACCAACCCAGATACGTTCAATGTTTTGACCATTTGCTTTCACGGCAAAATGAGATGCCATGTAACTGCGTAAAACGGGTGATATGGCATCAGGCATTTCAAAGTTCAGTTCTTGCCCTGCTGTTTTGGACAAGGTTGCTTCCATGTCGTGGGCAAAAAACCTGTGAGAAAACTCTAAATTCTGTTTTGTCTGGTTGTACTGAACCCGCGTCATGGCGGCATAATATTTATGCGCATTTGCCATTTGAAAGCTTGTAGCCGCCAGCACAAGGCTGACGGCTATAATGGTAAAAAGCTTATCTAATTTGTTGGTTTTAAGCTTCATTGTTTTTATTCACTGGCATCTTTGTTTTCGTCTTCGTCCTCACCATCTTCCTCTTCCTCATGCTCGTGCATTTCAGGAAATTCTTCTATGTGAATTTCTTCCATAAGGTTAGGGGTTGTCTCGCGCTTAAACAGTTCCAAACGTGTTTCCACAGCGCGGCGTGGCCAGTGGTTGTTGGTTACATCTGCATCGGCTGTTTCCATTTTTGGATCAAGCGTAATTGAAGTAACCTCTTTCGGGGTTACAAATAGTTTGGTGATGCTGTTGTTGTTACGGCGCCAAACTTCAGCAGGAATACGCACATGGTCTGTGGTGCCATCAGTATATTCAACATCCAGCAATATTGGCATTACCAAACCACCAACATTTGAAAATTCAACAAAATAGAAATTGTGTCCAGCGTCTAAAAGCTCTTTTTCCCACGGCTCTAGCGCCTCTACCATGGTTTCAAACTTTGTCCGATCTTTATCCGTGGTGGTGAAGTTGTCATGTTCATTATAAAAATCGAGCATGTCCGGTGAGCGTTCCACCATGGTTTCCAAATCGGTAAAATTATGCCCCGGCCATACGCGGTCTTCTAAATCGCGCTCACGTGCAAGGGGGTTTTCAATATCAGGATTTGCCGTGTCAATGGTGGCCCATGTTACATGGTCAATTGACATATCTACATGATCGGTGGTGTAAAACCAACCACGCCAGAACCAGTCTAGGTCTACACCTGAGGCATCTTCAAGTGATCTGAAAAAGTCAGCAGGGTATGGACGTTTAAACTTCCACCTGTTTGAATATTCTTTAAAAGCAAAGTCGAACAGCTCAGGGCCAACAACTGTTTCGCGCAGGATATTAAGCGCAACAGCAGGCTTGCCATAAGCATTGTTGCCAAACTGCAAAATGCTATCTGACTGGGTCATAATTGGCACCTGATTGGTGGACAACATATAGTCTATTAGATTTCTGGGGTCAGCACGGCGTGTTGGATAATCGTCTTCCCACTCGCGCTCGGCAATTGTTTGCAGGTATGAGTTTAACCCTTCGTCCATCCATGTCCAGTTGCGCTCGTCAGTATCAACAATCATCGGGAACCAGTTATGGCCTACTTCGTGAATGATAACTGTGATTAAGCCGTATTTTGCCCGCTTGGTGTATGTGCGGTGACCATCGCTTTCATCAATTACCGGGCGGGGGCCGTTGAAGGTGATCATAGGGTATTCCATGCCGCCAACAGGGCCGTTCACAGAAATTGAAACTGGGTATGGGTAATCAAAAGTATGTTTTGAATATACATCCAGTGTGTGGACAATAGACATGGTTGAATATTTATCCCAAAGCGGCATGCCTTCTTCTGGATAGTAAGACATTGCCATTACCACATCGCCATCACTTGGGCGTTCCCAGCCTTGAGCGTCCCAAACAAATTTGCGCGATGATGCAAAAGCAAAGTCACGCACATTTTCAGCTTCGAAGTGCCATGTTTTGGTCTCGTCAGTGCCAGCTTCTTGGTTGGCAATGGCTTCTTCGGCAGTAACAATAAATACGGGCCTGTCCGATGTTTCAGCCTCTTCCAGACGTTCTTGTTGCTCATCGCTTAATACGTCATCAGGGTTTTGTAGCACACCTGTAGAGCCAACAATATGATCCGCAGGCACGGTAATTTTCACATCATAATCGCCGAACTCTAATGTAAACTCACCACGACCCAAAAATTCTTTGGTGTTCCAGCCATCAACATCAGTATAGGCGGACAAACGTGGGTACCACTGTGCTATTTCATAAAGGTAATTGCCGTCTTCTTCGAAAAACTCGTAACCACCGCGACCACCCATGGCATCGCTATCAATAATATGGTTGTTCCAATCGATCTTAATCTCAATGGATTTGCCAGATTTTAGTGGTCTTGGCAGGTCAATACGCATAACCGTATCCAAAATGGTGGTTGGCAAATCGTTGCCGTCATCGTCCTTCACTGCGGTGATGTTGTAACCATGCTCAACATCTTTCCTCATTAAAATGTTGCGCAGTGAATTAAAGCTCAGGCGCTCAGTTCCGCCAGTGGTAGTGGTCAGGTCTTGGTTAGAATTATCGGCAAAGCGATTTTGATCCAGTTGCAGCCAAAGGTAGCGCAATTCATCTGGCGAGTTATTTGAATATGTAATTACTTCAGAACCAGTTATCCACTGGCGCTCATCATCCAAGGTAACCTCTATGTCATAATCGACCTTTTGCTGCCAATATTGATGGCCTGGCGCACCAGATCCTGTGCGGTACACGTTTGGGGTTGGCAACACTTCTTCTAATTGTCTGAACTTGTCTTCAAACTCACCCTTTGTTTGCTGCACACTGTGCGCGGCAACTGAAATTGAAATGATTGAAACTGCAAGAGCCGCCATTAAACCAATAAAACGGTACATATATTTTCCTATTTTTTTTTGAGGTTTTTCTGTTGCGCAATAAATAATTTTAATATTTAGTATGTGAACCTATAGGCAGTAAGCTGGCTAATCAAGTGTAAACAAACGGGCTTCATTGCATCTCACTTACTTATATTATAATATTCTTATATTGTATGGAGTGTGTAGGAGTATTGATACATTTTTCTAATTCAGGGTGGGTGATGGAGGTTTCTTTGTTAACAGGAAAAAAAATTCTTATAGTAGAAGATAGTAAGACCGTACGAAGCATTATTTCTAAGGTGTTTAGTGATGCTGGGTGCGAGGTTTCTACCGCCATTAATGGGCTGGATGCTATTGAGAAAATTTCAGACCTGCGCCCTGATTTAATAACCACAGATGTGGATATGCCGCAAATGGATGGCTATGAGTTTTGCACCTATATCCGCTCAGGCCAAGACCCTTCTGTGCCAGATGAAATTTCACAAACACCAATTATGGTTATCACGTCCAGTGATACCTACGGGATGCGTGAAAAATGGTTTGAGTTCGGAGCAGCTGAGTTCATTTTAAAGCCTTTTGAGAATGACGAGCTTATAGATGCGGCAAAGAGAATTCTGGTTCCCGATATTTCCATAAAAAATCTGACCGTATTAATAGCCGAAGATAGCGCAGCTTTGCGGAACATGTTTTCGGGAATAATATCAAGCATTGGCATTAATGTGCTGACAGCTGAAAACGGCAAGCAAGCACTCGATCTTGTTAGTGACAAGCAAAATAATATCGATTTGCTGTTTACTGATTATGAAATGCCAGAGATGGATGGCTTGGAGCTGTGTAAAGCTGCACGAGTTGCAGGCTTTCACCAACCAATTATTTTTTTGACAGCAGTTTCAGATAAAAGCAAGATCATGGATGCCTTTAATAATGGGGCAACTGATTATCTTTTAAAGCCTTTTCTGAATGATGAGCTTTTGGCGCGTATGAAGGTTCATCTGGTGAACCAGGCCTTGAAAAAAGATCAACAGCAACGTTTGAATGTCCTTGAAAGTAAAGTTGTTTCTGGAAACAAAGAGTTGGTTGAAAATCAAATTTCTGCACTGCATATGATGGCTTCTTTAATAGAGCATAGGGACCCTGAAACAGGCAAACACACCCAAAGAACTCAAAAATATATTGAAACAATGTTGAATGAACTGATTAAAATACCTAAATATCAGGCACAGTTTGGGCTTGAAGATGTCGCTAACATTGTTCAGTCATCACCTTTGCACGATGTCGGTAAAACGGCTGTTTCTGATGCAATACTATTGAAACCGGGCAAGCTCACTGATGAAGAGTTTGAAATTATGAAGCATCATACCATTCATGGGGAAAATGCCTTGAGATCGGGTGAGCAAAATTCGTTTATGATCTATGCTGCAGAAATAGCAGGAAGCCATCATGAGAAGTGGGATGGAACTGGCTACCCTCGCGGCTTGTCGGGAGAGGATATCCCAATGTCTGGCCGTTTGATGGCGCTGGCTGATGTTTACGATGCCTTGAGGTCAGAGCGTGTTTATAAAGATGCAATGTCTCATGACAAGTCAAAGCAAATAATTCTGGAGGGCAGTGGCAAACACTTTGACCCGCTATTGGTAGATTTATTTATAAAACTGGAAGATGAGTTTCAGCATATAGCCATAAAGTTTGCCGATTAATTTCTGTTGTTATTGCTTAAAATACCGCCCCAACCTATTAGGCATATCTCGCCATGTAAAAGCGGCAGAAAAAGCCACAGTTAAATCTGTTGATTTACTTTTTAGTTAGAAACTTAATGTGTTCTGTCGCGCCCTTAACCAGATCGTGCAGCACCACGGCTAGAGGCTGCCAAGTTTGGAATATTCTTACCACCGCCAGCTTTACCGCCTTTGTTTAATTGCGCATCAAACTTGCCTGGATTGTTTTTTTGTTCTGCGACAGCAGCGGGAATAGGGTCTTCACCCGTCTCATGCACCACTGCAGGGGCTGATTTTGCGGCATGCGCTTGGGCTAATCTTTTTTTCTTGCGTTCACGTGCTCTGGCTTTACTCATCGGGCTACCCTCTCTTTTCGGTTAATACATACATTAGCCTATGCTCTAAAAAAAGGGAAGAGGATGGCGTTTCTAACTCTCATAAAACACATCATACATGGACGTGTATTTTTCTTTTTCTAGCAAAAAATTGTTGTCTTCGGGGTAATATTTAGCAAGTTCAGGCTCGTCACCGGCAAACTTTTCAACTGAAGACAGGCAGTCCCATATGGTTACTAGAAGGAAATGTGCTTTATCGCCTTCATTTTTTCGTTGAAAATATAGCTTCAACAACCCCTCAACAGAACCATAATCTGGTGCCGCTTTTTCAATCATAAATTTTTCATACTCATCGCCATTTTCGATGGCGACTTCTCCGTGCCATAATCTCATTATTGTCATAATACAGAGTGCCCGTTTTTTGTTCGAAACCATTTTATAGTAACGGTTTCATTTTGCCATTTTGTAGGTTTAGTTGTTTTGCGAAAATTTCTCAGTTCGCAACACCAAACCCAGTACTAACCATCTTTATTTATAATAGTGATTAACTCGTTGACCGTATTTGGTGCATCTAAATTAGCAACCTGACAGGTGCCCGCAGCACTATGGCCTCCGCCGCCATATTTCAAACAAAGCTCTCCCACATTGGTGGCGGAAGACCGATCTAATATTGATTTTCCGATAGCAAGAACTGTATTTTGCTTATCTTTACCCCACATTACATGAATAGAAATATTACACTTGGGGTAAATGGCGTAAATCAAGAAACGATTGCCAGTAAAAATGGTTTCTTCTTCCCGCAAGTCCAAAATAACTAGGTTTTTATGGACGGTTGAGCAGCGCTGAACTTGTTCCTTGAACTTTTCATTTTGCTCAAAATACAGTTTAATGCGCTCCTCCACGTCGGGCATTAAAAGAATTTCATCTATGCTCATTTCGCGGCAGCAATCGATTAAATTCATCATCAATTGGTAGTTTGAAATTCTGAATTTATGAAAGCGGCCCAGTCCGGTTCGGCTGTCCATTATAAAACTCAATAATACCCAACCCTTAGGGTCAAGAATTTCGCTTTCGCTAAATTGGGCTGAATCTGCCCGATCCACAGCATCCATCATCTCTTCACTAATTTTGGGAAACTTCTCGCTTCCACCATAGTGGTTATAAGCAACCCGCGCGGCAGATGGTGCATCAGGGTCGTTTATTAAATTGCTAATTTCCCCACCGCCTAGGCGACTAGTTTCGCTGGAATGATGGTCAATACAAAGGTGGCAGCCCTCTACGTAAGGCAGGTTAGTAGTTATGTCGCGGTCAGTAATTTCAACTAGGCCGTCTTGCATATCCTTTGGGTGAACAAATTTTATTTCGTCTATAAGGCCCATTTCCTTCAATAAGGCTGCGCAAACTAAACCATCAAAATCACTTCTGGTTACTAAACGATATTTTGTATCCGACACAATCTATTCCCCCATTTTTTGCCCTAAGTCACTATTACAATTTACAAATTCAATGCCATGTTCCAATGATATTAGTGGAAAGTCAAGGAATTGAAAATGCTTTAGCAATGGAATGTAACTGTTGGTCAAGGGTATGGGAAAGGTTATTACTTGGTCTAAAACAAACAGTATAATTTCAGCTTTGGATCATAATCAGGCGCTATTATCGAACTAAAATAAGTGTTGGTGATCACGGTAAGATTTACCGGCTCAAGTGCCGTTACCTTGCCGCTATCTCGAAATGCATTGCATTTCTGCGGCATTTTTGTTTTTGCGGTCGAACCTGTCTTACATTGTCTCAATGTAATTAGCTAAGTCGCACATTAATTGATCTTTATTCTAAAATCCAATAAGTAGTGGGTCTGGTGAATGCCTATAGAAGGTTTGACTTTGTTATTCGATGAAATTCATCAAGGCTTTCTTTTAGGGTTTTCTTTCCTATTTTTATTTCAGGTAAAAGTTTGGTTATATTCATTTTCTTTTCTTTTTTGCTTAATGTTTGGCACCAGTTTGTCATTTTAATAAAGCCAATAACGCCAGAAGCTCCTGTTAAACGATGAATATACTCTTGGAATTGTTTGGCATCATTGTTTGTAATTGCCTGCTCCATTAAGCTAAGTGTATTTGTGCAATTATCCTCGTATGAGGTGAGCATTTTATTGAACTCATTTTCAGGTAACAGCTCGTTATATTCACTTAATATATCTAAATTTAGTAGCTTGGAAGTTGCTGTAGCACTGCGTGCTGGCGCTATAGTCTCGGTAATAATATGCCGATCAAAGTGATGGCTAATTAATTGGTTGAACTCTTTTTTGTCAAAGGGTTTCGGAATTGTGTCTAACATGCCGACAGAGCGGTAAACCTCTTTAGCATGGGCGGAAAGGTCTGCGGTAAAGGCAAAAATAAGCGGGATGTTTTTATTATCAGCAAAAATTTCTTTTATTCTTTTTGTGGTTTCAATGCCGTCCATTTCGGGCATGTGAATGTCCATTAAAACAATATCAAACTCATTATTAATAACTTTTGAAATTGTCTCCTCACCTGATGAAGCCGTATCAACCTCGTGATTATCTAAAGATAGAAGTTTTGCAATTGTAATGCGATTACTTTCAAAATCATCAACAAGTAAAATTTTAAGAGGCTTTATGTTTTCGCTAGGAAGGTTTGTATTTTCCATGGCCTGAGGTGAGCCTTCTTCAAGGGTTAGAATAACGGAAAAATCACTTCCCTTTCCCTTTGCGCTTTCAAGAACTATTTCCCCATCTAAGGCTTCAACCAACTGGTTGCAAATAGTAAGGCCTAGCCCGTTACCGCCATACTTGCGTGAGGTGCCGGTTTCCTCTTGTTTAAAGGCATTAAATATATTCTGCTGGTTTTCTGGCGAAATTCCAATGCCAGTATCTTTTACAGAAATGCAAAGGGGTGCTGTTTCATTATCCGCATTTTTATCAAGATAAAACGCCTCTAAGGTGACGGTGCCAGTAATGGTGAACTTTATTGCATTATCAAGCAGGTTGGTAATAATTTGCCTAATTAGAAATGGGTCGCTCATTAAAACTGGGGGCAAAGCATCAATATTTTTTACAAGTGCTATTTCTTTTTGAACCGCCTTGTCTTTCATCATATCGTAGATGTCATTCAACAGTTCAGTTGGGTCAAAGGCTGTTTTGTTTAGCTTAACTTCCTCGTTTTCATTTTTTGAAAAATCAAGAATGTCATTTAGTAGTTTTAATAGAAATTGACCTGAGCGGCTAAGGCGGTCTACTAGCTCTTTCTGAGTTTTGTTGGTTTTGGTGGCCTCTAAAAGCTGAGATGTACCTAGTATGGCAGAAAGTGGGGTTCTGATTTCGTGGCTGACCGTCGCAATGAACGCACTTTTGGCTTGGTTGGCAACTTCTGCTTCATTTAGAGCCTGACTTATGGCCTGCTCTGCTTTTCTTCTGCGTTTAATTTCTGATCTAAACCTAATAATAAAAATGGCTAATAAAATAGATGTTATGGATGCAAGAAGAGCCCCGCCCGTTAAATATTTTGTTTGTTCTTTTAGTTGTCCTAGCTCTCGCCCCAGTGGGTTTTGGTCATAAATAAAACCACTCAAATCCATTTCTTTGGATAGTATTCCCAAACTAGCGTAGTAAGCTTGGGTTCTATCCCAGCGTTCATGACTGGTGAAGCCAATAGGGACAACCTCTGGCATAATAAGGGTTTCTGTTTCATTGGCTTCGTACAATAAGTGCTCACGAGATTTGGGCACATCATATTCCTGCAACATCAGGTCTACGGTTTCTTCTTTGTTGCTCATGGCATATTGCCAACCCTTAAGGCTTGCTTCTAAAAACGCGTTTACAAGCTCAGGGTTTTCGTCAATTTTGCTTTGTGATGTGAATAAGTTGTCGCCATAAAAATCTAGCCCACCCATAATTGGGCTGAAAACAGTGTAGGGGATATTGTCTTTTTGAAATAAATATGGTTCGTTTGTAGTGTATATGGTTATTGCTTCAATCTCACCATTTAATAGTTTTTCAGTTGAGAACTCATGCTCAATAAGATTTAGCTTACTTAGATCAACACCCTCAGCATATAGATATGCATAAAGCTCGGTTGAGCCTTTTTCGATCATAATTTTACGAGTTGCAAGGTCGTGGATGTTTTGAACATTGCTTGACCCAAGGGACAAAAAACCAACAGCCGAGTGTTGGAATATATTTGCCAATATAACAGGTTCGAACCCTTGTTCTTTAAGCAACAAAACATCAGAGGAACCAACGGCAAAGTCCGCATCTCCTGTCATTACGCTGGTTAGTGGGTCTATGCTTGTTCCAGCTTCTTTAATGGTAACCTTAAGCCCAGCATCACGATAATAGCCCATTTGTTGCGCAGCATAATAGCCAGCAAATTGATATTGGTGCTTCCACTTTAATTGCAGGGTTATTTCGGCAATGTCGCCCTTAGCAAATGCTGAGCTGCAAAATAATAAACTAACAACAATGATCAGTGATGATATTAACTTTTGGTACATAAAAAAGTCATCTTTGTGTTTGTTATAACAACTCTAACTGCCTGCTTATCAAACTATAATACCATAGCGGTCACAAGATGAAAGGCTTTCTCTAAAGTTGGGGTTTTGCCAAACATTGCAGTGTTAGGAAGCTGTTAGAAAATGGTTTGAGTTTAATTTGGTGTTGCGTTTACAATTTATTTTAAATTAAGTATTTTGCATATAAACTGTGCAATTAAGCTGCAATGATAGTTATGAATAATGAACAATATTGACCAAAAGACTTTTGATGACGTTGCTGCCAAAATTTTGGTGGTTGAAGATGACCCCACAATACAATTGGCTTTGAAAAGTGTTCTAAAGACACAAAATTGCGATGTGGTTATTTTTGATAGGGTTGACCAGGCATGGGAGTGGCTTTTACATAACACCCCAAACGTAGCTATTCTCGATATAAATTTACCGGATGACACAGGGTTTAATTTAGCCTGTAAAATTAGGAAAAGTTTTGAGTGCGGCATACTAATTTTAAGCACACGGTCTAGCACTAATGATATGCTCCATGCGCTTGAGCTTGGTGTTGATCATTATATTACTAAGCCATTTTTGCCGCGAGAGCTTCTTCTTCGTATCAATAATTTGATTTTAAGAAACAGACAGTTGGTTTCTTTGAAATCTACTGTCATAGACGAAGTGCAAGTTGGAAACTGGCAAGTTTCGTTTGAGAAGCAACATATAGAAAACCAAAAGGATCAGGTAAAGGGCTTAACAAAGCTAGAGGCGAATGTTTTGTTATTGCTAACTTCATCCCCAGGCAAGCTTTTCAACAGAGAAACATTGGTTCACAAAATTCATAATGGTCAAAAAAGACCCACAAACAGAACTGTTGATCTGTTGATTATGGGTTTACGCCGAAAGCTAGAAGAGCCAAAGGGCAACCCTAAGCATATTATTACCGTAGCTGGTGGCGGTTATTACTTTCAAGAGTAATTCTCTTACTTTTATCTCAATTTTACACCCCGCAAGGCCTGTTAGAAAGCTGTTAGAAATGGCTCTCAGGCTGTGTTTTGTCTTGTAATGTCTAGCCCTTAGGTAGTCTCTAGCTTAGGAGTATTATAATTTTAATCAATTTGTACTGGTTTTTGGCGAATTTCTATTTTTTAGGAGAATACCTTGTCTGTTAAGTTCAGCATTTCTTGCTTTAGTTCGTTGGTTGCGTTCAGTGTGCTCACATCTCCTTTTGTGCATTCGCAAGAGATTCCAAATAGCCTGCAACCAGATGTTATTGATCGTCAGTTTGACCAGCTCCCTGATGCCACATCATCAAGCGCCATTTTAATTCCAACACCAAGCGAGCAATTGCCGCCTGATGTAGCAAGTGACACAAGTCTTTTGCTTAATAGTGTGAGCTTGGAAGGTAATAACGAGTTTTCAACCGCTGAATTATCGCAATATTACCAAAGCTATATTGGTGAAAATGTAAGCCTTGCTACTTTTTTTGCCGTGGCTAATGCCATTACAGACCATTATGCGCAAGCAGGGTTTGCTCTGTCGCTAGCTTATGTGCCAGCGCAAGAAATTGACAATGGTCATGTTAGACTTGTTGTGGTTGAGGGTTATGTTGGCGAAATTGATTATACGGGTGATGTGGATAAGGTAACAGATCGCCTGCGAAGTGTATTAAGCCCAATATTAAACGAACGCCCCTTAACAGTTGCAACAATGGAGAGGGCACTTCTGTTGGCTTCTCGTGAAACAGGTTTTGGTGTTGCTTCGTCTGTTGATCGCTCAAGCATTGAGGTTGGTGCCTTGCGTTTAATCGTTGATGTGGAGAATGAACTGGTCAGCGGTGCAGTTGGTATTAACAACAGAGGCTCGCGCGCGTTGGGGGCGGTATTGGCGGACGTTTCAGTTTCGTTAAATGGTGCATTTGGTGTAGGTGAGCGAATAACAACAAGTCTAAACAAGTCTGTTGCTGATGATGAATTGTCATACTTCTCACTTGAGGCGGCCTTCCCAATTGGTGTCAACGGAACAGAGCTGTCAATTGGTTATGGCAAGTCAGATGCCAAGCCAGGGTTAGAAACATTAAGACTTCTTGAGTTTAATGCTGATAGTGAGACATATTTCGTGGAGCTATATCATCCGTTCATTCTTTCTAGAGCGAGAAACCTTAATGCTTCAGTTCGTTTTGAGGCCAGAGATTCTGAAGGTGAATTGCTGGATATTGTAAATACAAATGAGAAGCTACGCTCTTTACGTATTAGCGGCAGTTACGACATGGTTGATGATGCAGGCGCGGTAACGCTTGTTAAAACAACCTTTAGTCAGGGCATAAGTGCTTTTGGGGGTTCAGCAAATGATAATGAGTTTAAGGCACGTGATCTTGCTCGGTATGATTACAGCAAAATTGATGTCCTGTTTTTCCAACTACGCCCAATTAATGAAACCCTAAGTGTTTATCTTAGCGGTGGAGCGCAGTACGGCTTTAACCCCTTGGTTAGTTCAGAGCAGTGTGGCTTTGGCGGCGGCAGTTTTGGTCGTGCCTTTGATAGTTTCGAAATATCAGGCGACCATTGTGTTAATGCCAGCGTAGAGCTTAGGTCCATGTACCCCAACCCTATGAAGGGTGTCGATTATATCCAGCCTTATGGTTTTGTTGACGGTGGCAAGGTGTGGCTAAAACAAGCTGAAGGCGTTAGTTCAATTTCTCAAACTGGTTACAGCGCGGGTGCTGGTATGCGGGCAATGTTTTTGAACAACGTTAGTGGCTATGTTGAGGTGGCACTTCCAATAAATAGAGATGTTGAGCAGGCGGGCAATAGAAAAGCTCGTGTATTCGCTGGTTTGAGAGCAATTTTTTAGGTTCGGTAAGAGGTTATTATGACACTTAGTAATAAAAAATATTTGAGATTATCAACAGGTTTGGGCCTTGTGATGGCACTAGCTGTTGTTACGGCAAATTATACCCAAGCTGCTGATACCAAGCCAGAAGATGGTGAAGTTGTTCGTGGTGAAGCCACTATCGATTATAATGGCCTTAATACCACCATTAATCAAAACAGTCTTAAAGCCATTATTAATTGGGACAGTTTTTCTGTTGGTGAGGCAGGCAGTGTTGTCTTCAACCAAACTGGTGCTGATGCCGTAACCCTTAACCGAGTTACTGGCGATGGTGTTTCTAATATTTTGGGTTCAATTACCGCCCCTGGTCATGTGTTTTTAATTAACCGCAACGGTATTATTTTTGGTGAAGGCTCAACTATTAACGTTGGTGGTTTGGTTGCTTCAACATTCGACATTTCTGACAATAATTTTTGGTCAGGAAATTATTTGTTTGATAAGGCTGGGGTTGCCAGTGCTTCGGTTGAAAACTTTGGTAGCATAACCATTAAAGAAGGTGGCTTGGCCGCATTTGTGGCGCCATATGTGGCAAACTCAGGCGTTATTAATGCCCGTCTTGGCTCAGTGTCATTGGGTGCTAGCGAAACAGGCTTTGCTTTAGATTTTTACGGTGACGGCTTAATTAAATTTGTGGTTCAAGAAGAAACCCAAGCGCGTCTTGGCCTTGGCGAAGACAGCTTAGTGGGTGTTGACGTGTCAGGCAGCATTTTGGCTGATGGTGGCATAGTTGCCATTACTGCTGATGTAGCGCGTGAGGTTGTATCTGACATTTTGACCATTGGCGGCGAAATTCGCGCCAATAGCATTGAGGAACGTGAAGGTAAAATTATCTTGTCAGGCCCTGACAATGGGCGCATTCGCATGAGCGAAGATGCCACGCTTGATGCAAGCGGTACTCACGGCGGTAGCATTGAGGTTGACGGCGACGTGGTGCTATTGGATGGCGTGTTAGATGCTAGCGGCGACGCGGCTGAATATAATGACGCGCTTTCTTATCTATACGGTATTGGTGCGCAACAATCTATTATTGATACGGTTTTAGCACGTGCCAATGGCGGTAATATTAGCGTTAACTCCAACTGGTTCAGCCTTGGTGGCGTGCTTGATGTTAGCGGTGCCAACGGTGGTAACATTGACATTAACGTAGGTGGTTTTTCAAACACTGGCGTTAGTTTGGCAATTGGCCAGCAAGGCGGCGGTGGTAATATTAGCTTTGATGTTGATACCACAGTATTAGAATTTAACATGGCTTACACCGATGCCTCAGGTTTGGTTGATGGTGGCTCTATCAGCATGCTTGCTGGGCATCAAATAACATCATCTGGCACATATGTGGCAGATGGCTTGTTGGGTAACGGCGGTAATATTGATGTTTCAGCCAGCGTAACCAAATCGCTATCAGCACGCTACGGTGCGCGCGGTGGTATTGACGGTGGTCGCATTCGCTTTGGTGGCGAGTTCCAAGGCGGCAAAAACTTAGCAGAAGGCACAGACGAACTAGCCAATGCTGATGTTACAATTGTCAGTTCTGGTTCGCTTTTTGATGTAACTGGTGGCGGCACTGATGGTATTGGTGGCGGTGAAGTTATTATCTGGTCGGATGACAAAACCATTTTCCAAGGCTTGATAACAGGCGATGGTGCCTTTGTTGAGGTGTCGTCAGCAGGCGATTTAGAATTTGTGGGTGATGTTGAAATTGGCGATGGTGAGCTGTTATTAGACCCTAAAAACCTTATTATAACAGAACTATTTGGCACTCCATCGCTCTCTCTTATCCTTGGTTATCAATATTCTGACGTGCAGCAAGAGGCAGGCACATGGATTGAAAGCTTTGATAATTTTGGGGTGAGGGTAGCACTTGATGGCGACCATTTAGCTGTTGGTGCCATGATGGACAAGGGGGCTGATAACGCCACATCTAGTGCCGGTGCTGTTTATTTATTCACCTTCATAGCTGGCGATATGTCACAACCTGTTTTGTCAGCCATTATTGGTGCTGATTATACTGGCGGTAATAATATTGATAATACCTCCATTGAAGCTGGGGATACCTTTGGTTACGGCCTTGCACTAGAGGGCAATAAATTGGCTGTTGGTGCAGCCAATGACGATGGCTTTGGTAATGGCGCCATATTCTCAGGTGCTGTATATTTATACACTTTCACAGATAATTTTAATTCCATTACTGAGGTTGCTGTAATCGGATCTGGTTATACTGTAGGTGAAAATGTAGATGTTGGTCCCCTTGACCTGGGGGATGCTTTTGGTACCAACATAGGGTTAAGCGGCAACCTTTTAGCCATTGGTGCATCAGGTGATGATGGTAACGCTAATGGATTAACGGATTCAGGTGCGGTTTATCTTTTTAGTTTTACTGGTGACTTTACCTCCATAACTCAACAAGCAATAATTGGCTCAGGTTACGCTGGAACTAATGATCTCGACCATACTGGCCTTGAGGCAAGCGACAGGTTTGGCTCAGCAGTGGCATTGGACGGCACTCTTTTGGCAGCTGGCTCACCTAGTGATGATGGTAGTGGTAATGGTGTATCTGCTGCAGGTGCGGTTTATCTTTATAGTTTCACTGGCAACTTTACCTCTATAACCCAACAAGCAATTATTGGTGCTGATTATGCAGGCACTAATGATGTTGATAATACTGCACTTGAAATAAATGATTTTTTTGGTTCATCAATTGCTCTTGACGGTACACATTTAGCAATAAGTGCCACTGGTGATGATGGTAGCGGCAATGGTGTGTCTGGTTCAGGCGCTGTATATCTTTATAGTTTTGCTGGCGATTTTACCTCTATAACTCAACAAGCAATAATTGGTGCTGATTATACAAGTGGTAACAATGTTGATAACCATCATTTAGATGGTGATGCCTTTGGCAGGTCATTAGCTTTGGATGGCGGCCGTTTGGTTGTTGGCACTTTTAGTGATGATGGTGCAGATAATTCATCAACAGATTCTGGCGCAGTTTATCTTTATAGCTACACAGGTGATTTCACCAACATCACCCATGAAGATACTATTGGTTATGGCTATGCGACAGATATTTCTTTGGATGTTGATGATTATTTTGGCAGAAGCTTGGCTTTGAGAGGCAGCCTGTTGGCTGTGGGTGCAAGTGGTGATGATGGCATTGGAAATGCCACAACTTATGCGGGAGCGGTTTATTTATTCACTTTTATCGGCAGTGATCTTACAAACCCAATTTTGTCTGGTATTATTGGGCAAGGTTATACAGGTGGTAATAATGTGGATAACACTGCGCTTGCTAGTGGTGATGTTTTTGGTGCTGCAGTTGCACTTGATGGAAACCATTTAGCTGTTGGTGCTACTGGTGATGATGGTAGTGGCAATGGTGTGCCTACTTCAGGTGCTGTGTATTTGTATAGCTTTACTGATAACTTTAAAGCCATAACCCTAGAGGCAATTATAGGTGCTGATTACGCTGGCACAAATGATTTAGATAACACTTCGCTCCAGCCTAGTGACCAGTTTGGGGTATCAGTTGCACTTGATGGCACCCATTTGGCCGTTGGTGCGTTTAGTGATGATGGTAGTGCAGATGACGTGTTGACAGGTGGCGCAGTTTATTTATATAGCTTTACAGGTGATTTTACCTCAATAACCCAACAAGCTATCATTGGTTCTGACTATTCTGGTGGCAACAATTTTGATGTTGCATCCATTGAAAGCAGTGATTATTTTGGTTCGTCGGTGGCATTAGATGGCACACTTTTGGCCGTGGGGGCGTGGAGAGATAGCGGTATATACTCTAGTGCTTATGGTGCGGTCTATCTATTTAGTTTTACTGGTGATTTCACGGGCATCACCCAAGAAGCCATTATAGGGCAGGGCTATTCGGGTGGTAATAACGTTAATAATAATTGGTTAGGCGATCAAGACCAGTTTGGCTATTCAGTGGCGTTAGATGGCAACCTTTTGGCCGTAGGTGCTCCTTCAGATGATGGTTACACTGGCGGGTGGAATAATGGTAAGGTTTATTTATACAGTTTTACAGGAAACTTCACATCTATAACACTTGAATCCCACGTTGGTTGGAATTTCACAGGTACAAATGATGTTCATAATAGTAGCCTAGAATATAGTGACAAATTTGGCAGTGCAATTGCATTAGATGGCACCAACTTAGTTATTTCTGCCAAAGATGATGATGGTGGCGATAACAGTGTTGAAAATTCTGGCGCAGTTTATCTTTATAGTTTTACTGGTAATTTCACTGATATTACATGGCAAGAAACCCTTGGCCATGGGCAAGAGATAAACTTTGACCTTGGTGTAGGTGATAGGTTTGGCAGTTCAGTAGCCTTGGATGGTAAGCATTTGGCTGTTGGTGTGTCTAGCGATGATGGTGTTGGTGATGGAGTGCCCTCAGTAGGTGCAGTTTATTTATACACTTTTCTGGGTGATGATTTAAAGAACCCTATATTGTCAGCCATTATTGGTGATGGTTACAGCGGTGGTAATAATATAGACAATACGTCACTTGGGTTTGCCGATATATTTGGTGCATCAGTTGCCCTCGAGGGTGATCTTTTAGCAGTTGGTGCAGTTGGAGATGACGGTAGCGCTGATGGTGTTACTGATGCAGGTGCTGTTTATCTATATAGTTTTACAGGAGATTTTAGCTATATAACCGAGCGTGCCATAATAGGGTCTGGATACACAAATAGTGGAGATGTGGACAACACAGCACTCGGTGCGAGTGATTATTTTGGACGCTCAGTTGCACTTGATGGCTCACTTTTAGCAGTTGGCGCTGATGGTGATGATGGCGCTGCGGATGGAGTGTCAGATGCAGGTGCTTTGTATATTTATAGCTTTAGTGGGAATTTTGCATCATTAAACCAAGAAATGGTAATTGGCTCTGGTTATTCTGGAGCCAATGCGGTTGATAACACCTCACTTGAAGCTGGTGACCAGTTTGGTTATTCAGTGGCTCTTGATAGCCCACTGATAGCTGTAGGGGCCATCAGCGATGATGGTAGTTTTGATGATACACCTAATGCTGGTGCAGTTTATCTTTATAGCTATATTAATGACCTAACCACCATTACCCAACGGGCGATTATTGGGGTCGATTATTCGGGTGGTAACAATATTGATAATACAGCGATACAATCCGCGGATAGGTTTGGCTATTCGGTGGCACTAGATGGCACGCATTTGGGCGTTGGTGCACCATTAGATGATGGATTTAATAATAATGTGTCTAATTCAGGATCGGTCTATCTTTATAGTTTCGCAGGTAGTTTCAACGCACTAAGTTTAGAGGCAACCATTGGTGCTGATTATACTGGCGGTAATAATGTTGACGAGACATTTGTTGAAGCTAATGATGAGTTCGGTAGATCTATATCTTTAGACGGAAATAATTTAGCTGTTGGTGCAATGGGTGATGACGGCAGTGATAATAGTCTTTTGACTATGGGCGCTGTTTATCTTTATGAAAATGTGTTTGCACCTGTTACGGGAGCAACTGGTTGGAACTTTGCTGACGATACTGGTGCCACAAGTATAGTTGACGTTAATCAAATAACAGATATTCTTAATGCTGGCACCAATGTTACTCTGCAAGCATCAAACGACATTACACTTAATACGGACCTGATTGTAGCTAACCTTTCTGGCTATGGAGGTACACTAACCCTGCAATCTGGTCGCAGTATTTTAATAAATGGTAATGTCACTACTGATCATGGCAGTTTGACATTTGTGGCAAATGATATTGCGGCAAATGGTGTTGTAAATGCCGACCGCGATGCAGGTGCCGCAGCAATTACAATGGCAAGTGGAACGTCTATTGATACTGGGACTGGTGCTTTTAAAGCTACTCTCTCTACAGGGGCGGGTAATACCAATTTAACATCAGGCGACATCACCCTAACCGATGTAACCTCTGAAACTATACTTGTTGAAAATTTGGGGGCATCTAACGGCGATGTAATATTAAACGGTGTGTTATATGCAACAGAAGCAGCTGGCTTTACCACCCCACTTGTTGTGGCATCACTTGGTGGTAACTTTATAAACAACGTAGGTGCTGGTGCTTTGGTTGTTGAAGACACTGGCGAAGATTACAATCGTTGGCTTGTTTACAGTCAAAACCCAACAGACAACACCAATGGTGGTTTGGATGGTATTCAGTGGTATAACACAACGTATAATAGCGCTGCGCCAACCACGATTAATGATTTCACCGATAGTAATCGCTTTGTTTATACTCAAACAGCTACATTGTTAATAACCGCAGACGATGTGAGCCGTGATTATGGTTTGGCTAACCCCACCTTTACCACCACAATAACTGGTTTTGTAAATGGTGAAACAGATGCGATAATGTCTGGCTCAGCGGCAACACCAACCACAACAGCAACTGCCACTACTAATGTGGGTACAGCTGTTATCACACCCGGGTATGGTAGCCTTAGTGACCGTTATAATTACCAAGCGTCGCTGGTTAATGGCACACTAACAATCGACCCTGCCACTTTAACAGTAACAGCAGATGATGCCTCTCGTACTTATGGCGAGGCTAACCCAACATTAACCTCAAGCATAACTGGTTTTATGAATGGGGAAACATCTTCTGTATTATCAGGTGCGGCTGGAACCCCATCAACAACAGCTACAGCCACAACTAATGCAGGCACAACGGCTATAACTATTGATACAGGTACACTTTCTGCAACTAACTATGTGTTCGTTGCAGCAGATGGCACCCTTACAATAAATAAAGCCACGCTAACTGTTACGGTTGGTGATGAAACACGAGTTTATGGCGATGCCACCGAGATTTTTAATGTGAATGTTACAGGTTTTGTTAATGGCGAAGATATATCTGTAGCTTCTAACTTAACACTTTCATCCAATGCAACAGCAACGTCAGATGTAGGCACATATGCTTTAAGTGGTTCAGATGCTACCGCCGACAATTATACATTTACCTATGTTGATGGTGCCTTAACCATAACCAAAGCACGGTTAACAATTGTTGGTGCAGACGCGACCTCCACTTACGGAACAGTTCGCACTGATTATGATTATAGTGTTACTGGGTTCTTAAATGGTGATGATGCTTCTGTAATAACTGGCGCGGTAATATTTGATTTAGATCCAAATTATAGCGCAACGTCGGCAGCAGGATCACAGTTTGAAATAGATACAAATGCTTTAGGTCTAGCATCAACCAATTACACCTTCACTGGGGTTGATTTGATATTAACCGTTGAGAAAGCACCATTGACCGTAACCTTAGGCGACGATAGTAAAACATACGATGGTTTGGCCTACAGCGGTGGTAACGGTATAACTTACACAGGCTTAGCTAATGGCGAAACCGAGGCAGTGCTTGGTGATGTGCTATCATTTGGTGGCACAGCGCAAGGTTCTGTTAATGCGGGTACATATACAATTACCCTTGAGGGCTTAACCTCAACCAACTACACCATAACCTTTGTTGATGGTGCCTTAACCACCGACAAGGCGGCTTTAAGCGTTACAGCTAATGATGATAGCAAAATTGCTGATGGCGTTGCCTATAGCGGTGGTAACGGTGTTGTTTACGCAGGCTTTGTAAACAGCGAAACTGATACTGTATTGGGTGGAGATGTAACATATAGCGGCACCTCACAAGGTGCAGTTGACGCAGACACATATGTAATTACACCTGAGGGTCAAACCTCTGATAATTACACCATAACCTATGTTGATGGCACCTTAACCATTGAAGCTGGTGCTGGCGGCGATGGCGGTGACGGTGGTTCAGACGACCCTGCTGATCCTGTTAATGACCCTGTGCCACCTGCGCCTCCTGTAAGCGACCCACCTGTTGATACTTCAACAGATAGTTTGCCAGATAACTCACCTGCACCAACAGCTCAGGTTGTTAGCTCTGGCAGTGTTTTGGTTGTGGCTAACGCTGTTACAGAAGAAATAACTATCACCTCAAATGTGATAAGTGTTGAGCTTCCAGACGGTATATTTGACCATGAGGACGACACAGCTACATATACAGTAACAGCGACATTGCCAAATGGTGAGCCGTTACCTGAATGGTTGTCATATGATGCCGAGACCAATACATTAACTGGTGTTGTTCCTGAGGGCTTCTCAGGTGAGATTGACGTATTGCTAACCGCTGAAGATGCACAGCAAAATACAGCACAGACAGTTGTTAAAATTAATGTAACCTCAGAAGGTTGATATAAAAAAACTAAAGGAAATAAAAATGAGACATGCCGTTTTATTGGGTCTAGCTTTGAGTTTTTACCCAACATTCAGTGCTAATGCACAAGAAAGTACAAGCTACACTTATGGTGACTGGAAAGTTACATGTGTTGAACGTGAAAATGCGTTGCCATGTGAAATGACACAAAGCTTAATCGACAGTACATCTGGTCAAACTGTAACACATTTTTCACTAGCTTATTCACCCGTTGATGAAGCTTATGCCATACAAATATCAGTACCCCTAGGCGTTAAGCTAGAGGGCGGCATGGTTATAAAAGCAGGGGAAACAGTTGTTGAGGGCATACGCTTCTCTCGTTGTTTGCCAGGCGGTTGCTTAATTGAAGCAAAACTGGAAGACCCATTGTTAGGAGCCATGTCAGCTGGTGGTGAGGCCGCAATTGCAGTGGTTGATGCATCAGGGCAGGCAGTTTCGTTGCCATACTCACTAAACGGCTTCGCTGATGCTAAAGCACAACTGGTGAAAGAGACCACCACCCGCATGCCTCAGAACTAATCTAATTATTTAGAACAACATTCAAGAAAGAAAATGGTGATCCCGAGTGGATTTACCATCGCTTTGCTCTGTTGCCTTGGTGCTGTTTCGAAATGCAATGCATTTCTGCACCATTTTTGTTCTTGCGGTCGAACCTGTTTATTCCACAGATTCAAATCAGCGTTCCATCCATTCACTTTATTCTCCAAAGGGAATGCAGCGAGTGGTGATCCCGAGTGGATTTACTGTTTCGCGCTATGCGCTCACATTACCTTGGTGCTATTTCGAAATGCTGTGCATTTCTGCACCTGCGGTCGAACTTCTTTATTCCACAGCTTCAAATTCACTTCTGGTTACCAAACAAAAACCCGCCAATGGCGGGCTTGTGTTTGGTGATCCCGACAGGATTTGAACCTGTGGCCTCAAGATTAGGAATCTTGCGCTCTATCCAACTGAGCTACGGGACCATGTTGTTGTGGTTATTAACATACGAATTTACGCTTCTCAATGTTGAACTGAAAAAGGGGCTTTTCCTGTTTTTGTTGAGCTTTTGTTTAGGTTGTATATTATCTAAGGTTGTAATTAGAATTTTTTAGGGGGTGTTATGAAAAGCCGAAAAGAAAAACTTGAGGGTGTTATTGCAAAGGGGAAGTGGCACTTTGTATTTTGGCGGGGTATGGTTTTTTGGGGTCTTAGCACAGCAATTTCAGTTAAAGTTGTCATTTATTTTATAAGCGGCACCCCGTTTCTTGAAGATATATGGGTTTGGATATTCACTTTCACCCTAATGGGTGGCCCGCTTTTTGGGTTGTTTATGTGGCCAATAATCAATCGTCAGTATGAAAAGCTGAAGCACAAAGAAAATATGCCTGAGTAGTTAGAAGGTCAGCGTGATAAGTAAGTTTTTCATTATAGTTTTGCTTTTTTGTTTGTTCTTTACGCCATTTGTTGCTGTGGCGCAGGGGCTATCAAACCAACCTGCCCACATGACAAAAACTGTTAGTGAAATTATGCCTGATGGCACGCTGGTTTTAGAAGGCGGCAGTGAAATTATATTGTCGGGCATTCGCTGGTGGACACTCTTTGGTGGTGATGGGAACACATATGCCAGCCCAAAAGATTTGTTAGAAAAATATATCAGTGACATGCCTGTAAATATTTATCTAGAGCCAATGCCAAAAGACAGATATGGCCGTGTTTCAGCACTGGTTGTAACAAGTGATGGCGTGTTGATACAACAAGACCTGTTGCAAACAGGTCAAGCAATGTTTTGGCCTAACAGTGCCCAAAATGAAATGCTGCGTGAAGCAGAAACCCAAGCAAGGAATGATGGTGTAGGTCGTTGGGGTTGGCCATCAGGCGTGGTTAAATGCCACAATTGGGACGGATTTTGGACTGAGGGAATGGCAATTGTTAAGGGCAGGGTGAAAGAGGTAAGGGAATTTGATAGCGTTACCTATATTAATTTTGGCGAGGTGTGGTGGCAGGACTTTACCATAAAAATAAACAATCGCTGGGCTAGAGAAAACAGTTTTGATGCGCACAGTATCGAGGGGCAAGAGGTTGAGGTGCGTGGCTGGTTGTTCTGGCAGGGTGGCCCGCAAATATTGTTGGAGCATAAGGCACAAATAACCCCCCAAAGTGAGGGGGGTCAAAGTGATTGGGCTGCATGTCCATCCTTAGTGGAGGCTTCTTAAGCGAAGTGTGCCTGATTGTTAAATTAGCATGGTATAATCTGCTAAATTGTCAGTGCCCAATTGATTTATAATTGCTTTTTTAAGCTTTGCCATGGCTTGAGCTTCTAATTGGCGTACGCGTTCTTTGCTTACGCCAAGTTTTTCGCCAATTGCGGCCAAAGTTTCGCTACTTTCTGCAAGACGGCGTTCCTGAATAATTTTTAATTCACGTTCATCTAGACAAGTAAGTGCCTGTGCTATTAATTGTGAGCGCACGTTGCTGTCGTGGTTTTTTTGTACGTGTGCCTCAGGGGTTGGGTCGTTATCCACAAGGTTATCTTGCCATTCAGTACCAGCCTCATCGGTAACCGATACGTTTAAAGAGTAGTCACCTGTGAACATGCGGCTTTCCATAGTAGCAACGTCTTTTTCTCTAACGCCCAGTTCTTTGGCAATAATTTTAATGCTTTCAGGCTTTAAAGTTTCGTCACTTACAGAAACCAGTTTTGCTCTGGTGCGGCGCAAACTAAAAAACAGCTTTTTATGGGCGGCAGTTGTGCCAGTGCGAACAATGGACCAATTGCGTAAAACATAATCCTGAATTGTGGCGCGTACCCACCAGTTGGCATAAGTTGAAAAGCGCAAGTTTCTTGCAGGTTCAAACTTTTCTGCGGCTATTAACAGGCCCACAGTTCCTTCCTGAATAAGGTCGGTGCGTGGCAAGCCATAGTTTTTAAACTTGTTTGCAATGGATATTGCTAATCTCATGTATGAGCTTGTTAATTCAGCCAAGGCGGCTTCATCTTTATTTTTCTGCCAGCGAATTGCGAGATCTAGCTCATGCTCTTTTTCCAGCATTGGGGCTTTAATTGCTTTATCAAAAATTTGACGACTTGTTTCTGTCAATTGTTCTTGTGCTGATCTCATTTTGAAATTCCCTACAAATGTTAGGCAAAATAATTTTTGCTCAACTTGTAGGGGTAGTGTTGAATTTCAATGTTAAACTTTTGTGACACTTTTATGTTTGTTTTCGTAAGATTGCATTTGCATGTTTGTGCCATAAAAAAAGCCCGACGGTTAAGTCGGGCTTTCTATAAAACTTATTTGTATCTGCTTATGCGGCGTATAGAACTTTTTCCAAACGCTCTATAGCTTCGTTTTCCTCAATGTCTTCAACGGCGGCAAGCTCACGAGCCAAACGACCAATTGCAGATTCGTATATCTGTCTTTCGGAATAAGATTGTTCTGGCTGATCACCCTTTCTATGCAGGTCACGAACAACTTCTGCGATAGATATCAGATCACCTGAATTTATTTTTGCTTCATATTCCTGAGCGCGTCTGCTCCACATTGTTCTTTTAATACGCGCTTTGCCCTTTAGAGTTGTAAAGGCATTTTCCACTGTGTCTGGGTTTGCCAGTTTTCTCATGCCTGTAATTTCGGCTTTGTTAATGGGAACGCGCAGGGTCATTTTCTCTTTTTCAAACTTTATCACATATAGTTCCAGTGAAATGCCTGAGAAGATTTGGGTTTCAATGGCGACAACACGCCCAACACCATGTTTTGGATAAACAACATGAGTGCCAATTTTAAACTGTTTTTTTGTGCTTTTTGTCATTGTTCTGAAATTTCCTTCATTGATGTTTTGCTTGTATATTTTATTTTTTAAATACTAAACAGCGGATAGGGTTACCTACGCCACGCAATAATTTTTCAGCAGGCACTATTTTTATACTATGGAAGTGATAGCGCCTTGTCTTACTCGATTTTTGTTGGAATACATAGGCAGGCTTGTTGTAATTACTGTAATTACGCCAGATCATTATACCAGTCGCTTGTCAATATTAAGCGCACTTGGCTGTCTGTTGGCCTGCTCACCCGTTTCTAGTTTTTTGCCCTTAAATCTTAAATGTAACTCAACTTGCCCCAACGGAAACGACCCAAAAGAGTACAGTTCCATCGATAATATGAAGGTAATATAGCACAAAAAAGACTAAAAAGGTAGCCCTTGCGGCATTTTATGTATTTTTTCTAAATAATAAGATGCAGAACAGTTTTAAGGCTAGTCGCCTTTTCCTGGTGCTTCAGAGAAAAATTTGGCAAATTTTCCTTCAACATCTTTAAATTCGTCCGCATCAGCAGGGCTTTCGCCTTTGGCTGTAATGTTGGGCCATTTTTCTGAATAGTCGGCGTTTAGCTCAACCCATTTTTCCAAATTGCTTTCAGTGTCAGGCAAAATAGCTTCCGCAGGGCACTCAGGCTCACACACACCACAATCAATACATTCATTGGGGTTTATAACTAACATATTTTCGCCTTCGTAGAAGCAATCTACAGGGCAAACCTCAATACAATCCATATATTTGCACTTAATGCACGCGTCTATTACTACGTAAGTCAAGCTGGCCTCCTTTATCTGCCGTCTAGGGTATATGCGTTACCTTCTAGCTATAACCACCTTAAAGCACATAAGCTTAATTGGTTTCAAGTCCAATAGTGATTTTATTCTTCAATACCTAGCTTGGCAAGCACCCGCTTTCTGGCATCGCCCCGATCTCGGTCAGACACATAGATAAGCCCGGCAATGCGGCGCAATAAATTTGTTTCATAATCGTGGGCTATACCATCGGTATAAACAACCTCCCACAACATTTCTATTAGCTCAACTCGCTCATCTTCTGAGTAGTTATCTTTAATGGCACGGGTGAAGCGCAGCAGATGGTTGCTTTCATCTTGGTGTTTAGCCGCTTCAATTATCAGGTCATTGGCTTCATCTTTTTCCAAGCCAAAGTTATTTATAATAATATCTCTAATGGTTGCAACTTCGGCGGCATCAACATTGCCATCCATAGCTGCGGCCTCAACCATAAGCACTGCGGCTGCCATGTTTTTGTCTAAAGGTGTTTTGTTTTTTACATTTTCAACATCGTTAAAAAAGTTCTTTATTTTTTTTAGCATCAAACTTTGTCTTTCTTGCCCATGCGGGCGCTTGGCTTACCCATGCGGGTGCTTGGCGCACCCATACGGGTGCTTGGGTTATGTTTCTTTAAAATCTTGCCCAAGTGCATTTTTTGTATCAATTGGCATTATAGCCATATGACCATAATTGGGATGATTTATGGCAACTACAATACTTGCGTCACTATTTTTATATTTTTTAATTTGTTCGTTAGTAAATGGAAAGTGTAAAAAATGTATGGATGATGTTTTGCCATCAGGGGCGGTGCGTTCAACATCGACCTCCCAAGTGGCTTGAATTTTCTCAATTCCATCACTGTTTTCAATAGAAATGCTTACGTATTCTTCAATACGCCCTAGTTTAGCCAGCTCTCTGGCGCGCACATCTGGGTCGGTATATTCCAACATCATGGTGGCGGTTAGCTCATTACCGTTTGGCACTAACGGCGCATATGCTGTTAGTTCATCATTAAGCTGTTCTTCGCCACCTTTTTCAGACAGCACCATTTCCTGAACCTGATATTGCATAGTTTCAAAGTTTTCAAAATACAGCATTACCGCAGGGCCAATCGCTTGGCGTCTGTTTTTCTTCATGGCGATCATTTTTTGGCGAATGTCTTTACGCTTTGCCGCATATTCATCCATGTCCATAATATCAGCCGCTGTCAGTTGCGTTTTATTACTCATTTTTATTCCTTATTATTTTTATTTTATCTACAGGCCGTAAGATATTGCCAGCAGTTCAATAGGGTGTTGGGCATCTTTGGTTTGGCTGGTATCTGTGTCCAGTTTCTCCACCCCTTGTAAAATATGCTCTCTGGCTAACGGACATTCAGATACAATATATGGCGTCATGTCTTTTGCCATTTTGCGTGCCACAGGCTTGCCCACTTTAATGGCGGTTTCGAAATTATCTTTCATCACCCCCCACGAGCCACCATGACCAGAGCAACGCTCTATTACAGCCACCTCGGTTTCGGGAATAAGCTTGAGCATTTCAGCACCCTTTTGCCCCATGTTCTGGGCGCGGGCGTGGCATGACATGTGTATGGTCACACCGCCATCAAGCGGGCTTAGGCCATCAGCAATGCCATCTTTCAGCGCTATGTCCATGACATATTCGTCAATATCAAATGTGGCTTTTGACAGGGTAATAACATCTTCGTTTTCAGGCACAATAAGCGGCCATTCAAACTTCAGCATCAGGCTGCATGACGAGACTAGTGAAATCACATCATAACCTTTTTCAATCCACGGCTTTAGCTCAGCCGCTACTTTTTCAGCATTTTCTGCCACACGGGCTAAGTCGCCGTGTTCCATTTGCGGCATGCCGCAACATGCGGGGTAAACTATTTCGGTTTCAACACCGTTTTGTGCCAGCACCGCGCGCGATGCCACACCAATGTCAGCATTGTTAAATTCTGAAAAACAAGTGGCGTAAATAACAGCCTTGCGACCATATGCAGGGGCGTTTTTGTTAACTTCTATTTTTGTTGCCGCCAGTTGTTCGCGCAGGGTTTTCTTTTCAAATTTTGGCAAATAAGCATCTTTATGAATGCCAAGTGTTTTTTCCATTATGGGGCGGGTCAGTTTATTATCTGTTTTACTAGCCCAGTTTGTTACACCTGAAAATCCACAACCAATTTTACCATTTCTGTCGGTTTCGGTTAGCTGTTTTTCAACAAATTTTGTTTTGCCTTCGGCGTTTTGCACTGCTCTTGCCCGCAGCATTAAATGTGGAAAGTCTAAATCAAATTCATGGGGTGGCACATATGGGCATTTAACCATAAAGCACATGTCGCAAAGGGTGCAGTCATCAATAACAGGTTTAAAATCTTTGCTGTCTACGCTGTCTAGCTCCATGGTTTCGCTATCGTCAATAAGGTCAAACAGCTTGGGAAAGCTATCGCACAGGTTAAAGCAACGTCTGCAACCATGACAAATATCAAACACGCGTCTAAGTTCAGCATCCAACAGTTCTGGATTTAAAAAGTCAGCATCCCGCCAAGGGATATTGTGACGTATTGGAGCACCTAAACCACCTTCACTCATGACTGTTTCCTTTTTAAGTTTCAGTAAGAGGGGAGGATAATCCTCCCCTCGCACCATTTAAGTTTATTATCCGTCTAGGTTGTCTAAAGCTTTTTGGAAACGACCAGCGTGTGAACGCTCGGCTTTACCTAAAGTTTCAAACCAATCGGCAATTTCGTCAAAACCCTCTTCACGAGCAGTTTTAGCCATGCCTGGATACATGTCGGTATATTCGTGTGTTTCGCCTTCAATTGAAGCTTTAAGGTTAGCTTCTGTGCCGCCAATAGGCAGGCCAGTTGCAGGGTCGCCAGTTTCTTCTAGATATTCTAGATGGCCGTGGGCATGACCTGTTTCGCCTTCTGCAGTTGAACGGAAAACAGTTGCTACATCGTTGTAACCTTCAATGTCTGCTTTTTGGGCAAAATAAAGATAACGACGGTTAGCTTGTGATTCGCCAGCAAAAGCGGCTTTTAAGTTTTCTTCAGTTTGTGAACCTTTTAGATCGCTCATAGTATGCATACTCCTTGTTTGCTTGTTAGATTCGGTATTGAAAATATTCCCTTTGCATATATTTGTCCAATAGGTTAATTATTTAAAATAAATAGATTGGCTCTATTATGCATTTACCAACCCTAAGGCAATTACGCTACCTTGTTACCCTTACCGAAACCCGCCATTTTGGTCATGCGGCCAAGCTGTGTTTGGTTACGCAGCCCACCCTTAGTTCTGGCATTCAAGAGCTAGAAGCGCTGTTGGGGGTAAAACTGTTTGAACGTAACAAACGCACGGTTATTCCCACCGTTATTGGCTTGGAAATGACTGAGCGGGCGCAAATAGTATTGCAACAGGTGGAAGACATTGTTGATCTTAGCCACAAGGGAAGCGAGCCATTGTCGGGATCATTACGTTTAGGTGCCATTCCCACCATTGGCCCGTTTTTGTTGCCTAGGGTGTTGCCGCAACTGCGGGAAAAATATCCAAATTTGAAATTATATTTGCGTGAAGACCAGACCGATAGGTTGTTAGAGCAGTTGTCAGCAGGCACGTTGGATGTGCTTATTCTTGCCCTGCCATATGAACTAGATGGGGCAAGATCAATTATTGTGGGTGACGACCCATTTTATGTGGCTTTGCCCAAAGGTCATGCTCTTGCTAATCGCAAGGTGTTGCGCCATGAGGACATTCCTGAAAAAGAAATATTATTGTTAGAAGAGGGGCATTGCCTGCGTGAACATGCCTTAGCCGCTTGCGCGTTGCAGGATAGGAAGGGGCAGGACGATGTAAAAGGCACCAGCCTTTATACATTGGTGCAAATGGTTGCCAGTGGCCTTGGCATTACCTTTGTTCCTGAAATGGCAATACATTCTGATATTTTAAAATCAGCAGACGTGGTAACAGTGCCGCTTGAGGCAAATGCCGTTCCCCGCCAAATTGGGCTTGTGTGGCGACGTACCTCAGCCAGAGATAGCGAGTTCCGCTTATTGGCGGATCTTGTGAAATCAATTTGGCAGAAATAAGCGGCGATACTTAGCTTCATTTAAGCCCATGACGTAGTTTTTCCCATGCGCGGCGTTCAGCCTTTGTGGGGCGACCCGTGCCTTTTTCTCGCAACATGGGTGAGTTGTGTAACCTCTCTTCTTTTGTCGGTGGCGGCGGGCTTTGGTCTTCATACAGGCTTTGTGCCTCAACCGCTGGGCCGCGCCTGATGCCCAAGGCTTCAATTTTTATAATTTTTTCTAATTTTTCTTTGCTGAATGTCAGCACCATGCCCTTTGAAACTGGGGTTTTGGCCTTGCTCACAACCTCGCCATCAATACGTATTTTCTTTGCTTGGCAAAACTTGCTGGCGGCACCGCGGGTTTTAAAAATGCGGGCATACCACAGCCACTGGTCAAGGCGGCGGCTGTTTTGTTCCTCCGCCATCAGGGTGGTTAACCTTTTTTGCTTTTCTTCATGCTGTTTTTAAGCACAGTAAGTGCGGCAAATGGCGAGTTTGGATCCATGACAAACTCTTTTTTAGGTGCCAGTTTTTTACCGTGTGGTTTTTTGTTTTGCGGTTTGGCTTTTTTGACTTGTGGTTTAGGTGTGGCTGGTTTTTTTGCACCCTGCCAAGCAAAGGTGTAAAATTCAGCTTCCTCTTTGCCCTCTTCTTGTTTTTTGTGCTTGCGGCTTTGGTATCCAATGGCGTTCATTACCTTGGCAAAGTCATCACCTGACAGGCCAACTAAGCCCATGGTTTCTGGCGACACTTCAAAGCTAGCCCCTTTAAGACCAAGCGGGCGCACCGCATCAGCCAAACGCTCAACCATATCAACCCGCACTGCTTTGTTGCCCGCAGGGCTATAGCCTGACAGACGGTAAAACTCAGGCAAGGTGCCTTTTTCCATATCAACCCACACCATGCCCGGTGTTGGTGGTGTTGGCAGGGTTTTAATTTTTTTGTTCAGCGCCCAAAGCATAAGCCGCAACTGGGTGGGGGCAGGCTTTAAAATATATGGGATGAAAATGCTTGATGCGCCAATTTTAATTTTAAAGCGCCACAAACCTTTCCTGTCTTCGGTACTTACAGCTTTAAGTTTATCTTCCACCAAGGCGCGGTCCATAATGCCAAGGTTGTCTAACAAGCTAGATGCAATGTCCTTGATAGCACCAGTTAGTGGGGCGGCATCATTTTCAGGCGCGGCGCTGTTGTTTATTTCGCCATCCATAAGAACAAGTGATTTGAGGTTGCCCGCAATATAATCATCCAGCCATTTTTGCGCATGTACTATGGCGTTTGTGGCATCGTCACCTGTTAGCTTGCTTGTCTTTGCTAGGCTGGCTTTTGGGCTTAGTGCGGTGTTGCCACGCTCAATAGTTGCAAGGTCTTCGCCCTTCCACTGCAAGTTTGCACCGCTAAGGTCATCGTTAAACTTTAAGGTAATATCGGCTGATGTACCCTTGTCGCCCGCAATTTCAAAAGTTACCACTTCTTCTGTTACTTTTTTTTGCACTTCTGCTGTGGTTTCTGTAGCGGGCTGTTCTTCTTTACTAGTCACGTATAAATCACCTTGTTGTTTATCAAACGCATTAGAGACAGTGTTTTCCTTCTCTATAAGCGCTGTGTCAAGCTTTGCTGTATGTTATTGGTGTTTTTTTATATGAAAATAATATGCTTAGTTGCTTAAAAACATGTGGTTGTTTTGTGAAAAAATATTAAAAGAGATAAGAATTGAATCAATCACTTGACGAGGTTCGTTCACTAACGTATATCCTCGCGCTGAATAAGACTTAAGAAATATAAGGAATAGATCATGTCACGCGTGTGCGAATTAACAGGTAAATCGGTAATGACTGGCAACAACGTTAGCCATGCTAACAACAGAACTAGACGCCGCTTTTTGCCAAATTTGACCAAAGCAACTTTGATGAGTGAAATTCTTGGCCGTTCAGAGAAGTTTCGCCTTTCAACCAGTGCATTGCGCTCTGTTGAACATAATGGCGGTTTGGACAATTTCCTAATCAAGTCAAAAGACGATGCGTTATCTGGCAAAGCTGCTAAGATTAAACGTGAAATTTTAAAGAAAAAAGAAGCTGCTTAATAGCTCTGGTTTCTGAAGACATTAAATCGCTGCTCATAATTTGGGCGGCGTTTTTTTTATGCGGTTTTCTTAAAGTTTGCCTTGCGGGTAACAAGGGCGTGTTCTTTTTCATCAAACAGGCCAGCCAACTGGTCAACCATGGCACCACCTAGCTCTTCAGCGTCCACTATGGTTACAGCGCGGCTGTAATAGCGGGTAACATCATGCCCAATGCCAATGGCAATAAGCTGTACTGGTGAGCGTGTCTCTATCCAGTTAATAACTTGGCGCAGGTGTTGTTCCAAATAGTTGCTGTTATTAACCGACAAGGTGCTGTCGTCCACAGGTGCGCCATCAGATATTACCATTAAAATACGGCGTTCTTCGTGGCGGGCAAGCAACCTGTCGTGCGCCCATATTAGCGATTCGCCATCAACATTTTCTTTCAACAAACCTTCACGCATCATCAAGCCAAGGTTTTTTCTAGCACGGCGCCACGGCTCGTCAGCAGTTTTGTAAATAATGTGTCTAAGGTCGTTTAAACGCCCCGGCATTTTTGGCTTGCCTGCGGAAAGCCACTTCTCTCTGGACGAGCCACCCTTCCACGCTTTGGTGGTGAAGCCTAATATCTCAACCTTAACCCCGCAACGCTCCAATGTCCGTGCTAAAACATCGGCAGAAATAGCGGCAATTGAAATTGGTCGCCCTCGCATTGAGCCTGAATTGTCGATTAAAAGTGTTACCACCGTATCGCGGAACTCAATGTCATGCTCCATTTTAAACGATAATGGTTGCGATGGGTTGGTAACAACACGGGTTAGCTTTGCTTGGTCTAAAAGCCCTTCTTCCAGATCAAATTCCCAAGAGCGGTTTTGCTGTGCCATTAACTTGCGTTGTAATCGATTAGCCAGTTTGGTAACCGTTGATTGCAGGTGAACAAGCTGTTGGTCCAGCTGTTGGCGAAGTCTTGTTAACTCGGCCTCGTCACAAAGAATTTCCGCACTAACAACCTCATCAAATTCCTGAGTAAAAATTTTGTAAAAAGCGGTGTTGTTATATTCTGATAGCGGGTGGTTTGGTCGCCACGGCACGGCATTTTCTTGCGGGGCTTCGTTAACAGGCAGGTCGTCAGCATCGGCTAGGTCAACATCAACCGATTGCTCACCCTCTAAAAACTGTTGGTTTTCACCATCTTCATCTTCTTCTTGGGTTTCCCCATCTTGGTCACTTTCGCTACCACCTTCGCCTTCACTATCTTCTTCGTCTGCGTCTTCACCCGCGTTGTCGTCATTGCTTTTCTGGTCTTCCATCTCAGACAGGTTTTGAATTATGTCCAAATCCAGTAAAATTTCCTGAGTAATTTTCTGGTAAGCGGCTTGGTCTTCAATGCTATTTGCTAGGCGGTCTAAGTTTGCCCCAGCCATTTGCTCAATGCCCGCTTTCAGCAAACCAACTGCGGTCATGGCATCAGCAGGCGGGGTTTCGCCCGTTAGGCGTTCCCGCACAATTAGCGATAAAACCGAGGCAAACGATACGTCCTCGGTTGTGGTTTGCCCAAACAAGCCTGCATCCTGACAACGTTGCTTGACCACGTCTTTCAAGTTTTTAGCCACGCCGGGCATTTGCTTGGTACCTAGCCCTTCACAGCGAACTTGCTCTAAATGGTCAAAAATTTCACTAGCATTTTTACCTTTGGGCGAGCCCGCAATGTGGGTGTCTTGGTTGTGAAAGCGAATTTTAAGTGCCTCGGCATCAGCCAACCCACGTAACTTATTTATTTCTCTGGTTGAAATCTCTGCTGATGGCTCAGGCAAGCGAAAGTCAGACGAGGGTTCGTTGGCGGTGGTCATGCCAAAGCCCACTTCCATCTCACGATCCTCAGCAATGGCACGAGTGGTTGCCACCAAGGCGCGTTTAAAAATTTCTGTACGTTCGCTACTCACAGCGTTTTCGCCTTTTTTGCTGTTGTTATTAGCTGTTTATAATTGATTCGGGTAATTCCTCAGCGAAACAGCGTTGGTAATATTCCGCAACTATTGGCCGCTCGGCCTCATCACACTTGTTTAGAAAGGTCATGCGGAAGGACAAGGCAACATTGTTGAAAATTTTATGGTTTTGCGCCCATGTAATTACTGTGCGCGGCGACATAACTGTGGAAATTTCACCACCCATAAAACCCTCGCGGGTCAGGTCAGCAACCCGAACCATGTTGGATAGCAGTTCACGCCCTGCTTTGTTGTCCAGCTCTGGCGCTTTAGACAGGGCAATGGCAACCTCGGTATCGTGGGGCAGATAGTTTAGCGTGGTAACAATATTCCACCTGTCCATTTGACCTTGGTTTATTTGCTGGGTGCCGTGGTAAAGACCCGTGGTGTCACCCAAGCCAATGGTGTTGGATGTGGCAAACAAGCGAAATGCTGGGTGGGGTTTGATAACGCGGTTCTGGTCTAGCAAGGTCAAGCGACCTTCGGCCTCCAAAATACGTTGAATAACAAACATAACGTCAGGGCGACCTGCGTCATATTCATCAAAAACCAGTGCAGTTGGGTGTTGTAACGCCCACGGCAGGATACCCTCACGAAACTCGGTAATTTGCTTGCCGTCTTTTAATACAATGGCATCTTTACCAATAAGGTCAATACGGCTGATATGGCTATCAAGGTTGATACGGACACAAGGCCAGTTCAGCCGTGCCGCAACCTGTTCGATGTGGGTAGACTTGCCCGTACCGTGGTAACCTTGGATCATAACCCGTCTGTTGTGGGTAAAACCCGCAATGATTGCCAAGGTGGTTTCTGGGTCAAAAACATAAGACGGGTCAATGTCAGGAACATATTCATTGCCCTTGCTATACGCTGGTACGTCCATGTCTACATCTAGGCCAAACACCTTTTTGGCGCTTACAGTTGTATCTGGCAGATTAATTGTGTTTTCAGTGTCTGCAATTGTTAGTGACATTATAGGTCCTTTTCAGCCTCTTGATATTTATGGCGCATTATTTAAATGCCATATTCACATAGATAAATATATTGTTCAGCTTAACCCTGCAATATCTGCAATAAAATAAAATTTTTATGTTTTATGGCTTATTTGTAAAATGCTAGAAGACTAAGACAATGTTAAGGCATAAATATTTGGAGCTAAACGTGAGTGTAAAGCAAACAATAGAAGAAAAACTAACCGCAAAATTTTCACCTACAATGCTTGAGGTTATTGACCAGTCGCACAAGCACAGGGGGCATGTGGGCTCAAAGCCTGAGGGTGAAACCCACTTTCACGTTAATATGAACGCACAAGCGTTTGAGGGTGAAAGCCGCGTTGCCCGCCAACGCTTGGTTTATGATTGCCTGAAAGAAGATTTAGAAGGGCCAGTTCACGCCTTGTCGTTGAAGTTAGGTACAGAAGAATAGCGGGGAAGTTAGGTACATAAAAATAACAGTCAGATATCTAGCTATGATGTTTTTTAATTTTTTGTGCTGGAATAATGCTGATCTTGGTAATTTGGTTTTTTACCCTGCTGACAATTTGAAATTCCATATTAAAAAAGTTGAAATGGTCGCCAACAATGGGGATCATTTCAGCCTCGTTTAAAATAAGTCCTGCTAATGTTGTGGCGTTCTCGTCTGGCAAGTTCCAGTCTAGCTGACGGTTCAGGTCACGAATACTTACGGTGCCATCAACCAAAACTGATCCATTTTCCATCACTTTAACGCCCTCTGTTTCAAAGTCATATTCATCAGAAATTTCACCAACAATTTCCTCTAAAATATCCTCTAACGTAACCATGCCCATTAGCGAGCCATACTCATCAACCACCATAGCCATATGGTCACGGCGTTCTAAAAAAGCATTAAGCTGTTCTCGTAGGGTGGTTGTTTCCGGCACAAACCACGGCTTGTTCATAATGCGGTCAATACGAAGCTTTGAAAGGTCCAAGCCCCGCCTGCGCACAGCACGCAAAATGTCTTTGGCATGAACAATGCCGACAATATTTTCTTTATTGTCGCGCCACAAGGGAATGCGGCTAAATGGGCTGGCAACAACAAAGCTGATAATTTCTTCTGGGGGCAGGGCAATGTCGGCTATTAACATGTTTTTGCGGTGCACCATTATGTCTTCTAAAGTCACCTCGTTAAGGTCTAATATACTGCCTAGCATGTCGCGGTCAGCTTTTACTATGCCGCCTTCGCTTTCATGCAGTTCTATGGTGTGGCGAATTTCTTCATGGGCGGACAATGCGTGGTCAGCCATTGATGTATCAACACCGAACAACTTTAAGGTAAAGCGCACAATTTTTTGTATTGTGGTTACAATTGGGCTGAACAATTTAACAAAAAGGGCAATGGCAGGGCCAACAGCTAAGGCCATGCGGTCTGGCTTTGAAATGGCATAGGTTTTAGGCAACACCTCGGCAAAGACAAGCACAAGCGCTGTCATAATAAGGGTGGCCCAAACAACACCCTGTTCCTTAAAGAAGTGAATCATAACACTGGTGGCAAGCGCAGATGCCAATATGTTTACCAGATTGTTGCCTAGTAAAATTCCGCCAAGAAGCCGTTCTCTGTCTTCAATAAGTTTGGCTACAGATTGTGCTCTTTTTTTGCCATCACGAGCTAGCTTTTGTATGCGTGCCTTTGAGGCAACCGTCAGGGCTGTTTCAGACCCTGAAAAAAATGCAGATACAACTAGCAGGGCAAAAATAGCCACGATTGAGATAATAATATATGTGTCCATAGTGGCTTATCATACCTTAAGCGGGGTTCTAGGGCTATAAAATACAGCACTTTCATAGCATATATATAGTATCTTGATTTAATTTCAAAACCTTAGCTGGATAATTTTACATAATTCAGCCATAATTATTGACAATTATATGACCGTGTAGTTGGGGGTATTGATGTGGGTTTGGGCTTATTTTTCCCTAGCCAATCGGCTTAACTCTGATTAGTCTGCCAATCAGAAAATTTGGCATATTTGGCAAAAAGCGAACTTTTATGAATAAGGCGAACTTTTATGAATAAAGTAATTATGGTTGTTCTGATAGCTGGCGTTGTAAGCGTGCTAGCGGGATTTGTTTTTCTTCTTACATGGGACATTCCAGCCCCTTCTGAACAAGTGGAGCGTGTGTTGCCAGATGATGAACTTCCAAAGTAAATATTTTTCCATTGGAGTTTTGGGTGTGTTTGGACTTTTTTTAAGTTCTGCACCCCTCGCACTTGCCCAATCAGGCCTTGAGGTTCTACCAGAACTTGGAGTTCAAGAGCTTGATTTGAATAATCAAGCTTCTGATGTGCCTGATGCTTCAGGTGAGTTCAGGCTTCCCATTGCCCAAGAAGACCCAAGGTTTGCCCCATTTTTTGGCGTGCCTGATGTGCCAAGCATTGACCGCGACCAAGCTACGGGAAATCCGCTTATAATTACACCTGGGCCGTACCTAACCCCTGGCACTGTTGAGGGTGACCCATTTCGTGAAGAGCAGTTGGAAGTTCCTGTGGGAATTCCAGTGCAAACTTTCTATGAAGATGGAAATGTGTTCGCAACCGAGGAAGTGTCCGACCAAGATGTGCTTGATGTTGAGGGTGGTGCTTCATTTGAGCTAGGTATTGCCATGGGGCAGTTGGCTGAAATAGACCCTGCCACATTAGGCCTGTTTGAAGAGCGCACTGGCGGTTTGCCATACAATATGTGGCATGGCTCAACCTACGACAGGGTGGTGGATATTATTTCTAACCTGCCCGTTGCCACCCCTTCACCAACCATAAATAAATTGTCCGAACTGATTTTGCTTTCAGCCGCGGCGGTGCCAGCACGCCAAAGTGAAGCATTGTCAACTGCGGAAGCGGGACCAACTGTGGATGCGGGCAAAAAAGCGGTTAATGGTTTGCCTGAGCAGTCTGAACAGATTGAACAGGGTGAGCAAACAGAGATTGATGCTAGCGAAAGTGAAGTTTTCAACAATGACGCGTTGCTTTTAGCGCGGTTGATGCGCCTTTCTGAGACAGGCAAAATGTCGGTTCTTATGAATTTTATGAACGCCTTGCCGCAAAATATTTCCATTGCTGAATTGTACGAGTTACGGGTTAACACCGCCTTGTTAGAGGGTGATATATTATCAGCATGCAACATGGCGCAAGATGCCAGAGCAGAGGAAGGTGCCACATATTGGCTTAAAATACTGACATATTGCCGCGCTGTTGATGGCGATAGGGCGGGTGTTGGTTTTAACATTTCATTATTGCAAGAAACAAACGAAGCGCCATTATTTTTCACATCGTTAATTGAAGATATTTTACGTCTTGCCGAGGGGCGCGCTAGCGGTGGCTCTGGTGTGCATTCGCTAAGCCCAAGTGATGTAAATGCCTTAAGTATTGCTATGGTCAACACCGCTAAAGGCGAGTTGCCGTTATATTTATTAGAAGATATGCCACGGTTGTATTTAGGTTCAATGACCAGACGTGCCGACCTTTCCATAGATTTCAGGGCAGAGGTAAGCGAGCTTGCCGCTCTTTATGGGGTGATGGAGGGGCGGGTGTTCTCAGAAGTGTTAGAGGCTATGGACTTTACCGACGGCGAGCGTGACAGTATTTTTCTATTGGCAAACACTGACCTTGGTGCGCGGGTTGATGGCTTGTTAATTAATAGCGCCATGTTTGAAGGCGACAGGTTGCGCAAGGCCGAGTTAATATCAACAGCGTTTGAGCGCGGCCTTCGTGAAAAGCTGTACCCTGCGCTGTCATACCCATTGTTGGATGTGGTTAAAACCATGACCCCCACACCAGATCTGGCGTTTTTCGCCCATGATGCGGGGCGAATTGCGCTTTATTCGGGTGACGGTGTAACCGCAAAAAAATGGTATGACTTGGTGCTTGGCATGGCCTCTGCTGAAAATTTTGAAGCTAGCAGGTCGTTGGTTTCATTGTGGCCTTTAATGTTGATGCACGACCAAGCGGGGGCAATTCCGGCCAATGAACAAATTATAACTTTGTGGCGGCAAAGCTTAAACCAGTTGCCAGCAGGCGAACAACAACAACGCACAGAACTGCTGTATGCTCTGCTAGGTGTGTTCCAATATGACGTTCCAGACCTGATGCTTGGTGGCTCATTTGCAAGTGCGCCTGAGGTGAGTTCAAGCAAAATGCCACCTCACGGAGTGTGGCGCGCATTTCTACATTCAGCTCGTGATGGCCGTGTTGGTGAAACCCTTGCCCTTGGGCTTTTGGTTTTGGGCGATGGCTGGGTTGATGAGGTTAATATATCTGTCTTAACCAGTGTGTTGTCTGTTCTAAACGCTATGGGTATGGAAACTGAGGCTCGGGCAATTGCCATTGAAGCAATGGTTGGAAGTGGTTTTTAATAAATCTGTTTTCGAGGAGAGGGACAACGTCCACACAATCCTTAGATTTAATTACGCATTTTCTAGAGGTTTTAGCGGCTGAGCGTGGGGCGGCAAAAAACACCCTGCTTTCATACGAAAGAGATCTGCGCCTGTTTCAAGAGGTTTTAAACAAGCCATTGTTAGAGGTGAATATAGATGAGGTGCGAGATTATTTGGCGCACTTGGAGGCACAAGGCTTGTCGCGGGCAACACAGGCGCGCCGTCTTTCAACCCTTCGTCAGTTTTTCAAATTTCTTTGTGCTGAGGGAATGCGGGTTGATAACCCTGTGGCTAATTTGGACAGCCCGCAAAAGCACAGATCATTACCAAAAATTTTAAGCCAAGACGATGTAAACTGTTTGTTGCAAACCGCAAGGGACAGTTATGACAGGAAGAAAAATCTTTCATCCATAAGGCTGTTGGCATTGTTAGAGATGTTATATGCCACAGGCTTAAGAACTCGCGAGTTGATAGACCTAGCAAAAAGTGCGGGGGCAAGCAGTTGGCAATGCAGCGTTGTTAAGCGAAAGGGTGGACGGGAACGCATTGTCCCCCTCAGCCAGCAGGCAAAAGACACGGTTTGTGAATATGTATTGGTATTAAACCAAAACCCAAAATTTAGTGAAAGTCGTTGGTTGTTCCCCTCACGTGGGGCATCGGGCAAGCTTTCACGAGTGCGGTTGTTCCAACAGCTAAAAACACTAGCAATTGAGGCGGGCATTAACCCAAAAAACATATCAGCCCATGTGTTACGCCATGCATTTGCCACACATTTGTTGGCTAATGGTGCTGATCTGAGGTCAGTGCAAAAGATGTTAGGCCACGCGGATATTTCAACAACACAAATCTATACCCATGTTTTAGATGAGCGGTTGAAAGCACTGGTGGTAGAGAAGCACCCTCTAAGTGATGGTAATGGTTAAGTAATTTCGTGTATTTTTAGTCTATCTATACTTGACTTTTTTTGTTATTTACACGACCTTGAAGGTTACCGAAGAGCATGATTACCTAGCGTTCTGGAGAATAAAAATAAATGATTACCTTTCTAGATTTTGAAAAGCCAATGGCTGAGTTAGAAGCCAAAATTCGTGACTTGAGACAGCTTTCTCTTGGCGAAGATCCTGTGAACGTTACAGATGAGGTCGGTCAGCTAGAAGGTAAGCTCGATAAAATGCTGCGGGAAACGTACAAAAAATTGTCGCCTTGGCAAAAAACCCAAGTGGCACGCCACCCAGAACGTCCGCATTTTCACGATTATATCGAAACCATGATTGATGATTTTACCCCGTTGGCAGGGGATAGAAATTTTGGCGAAGACGAAGCACTTATTGGTGGTTTGGGTCGTTTTAAGGGTCAGCCAGTTATGGTTATGGGCCATGAAAAAGGGTTCGATACCGAAAGCCGTTTGAAGCATAATTTTGGCATGGCACGCCCAGAAGGTTATAGAAAAGCTATTCGCCTTATGAAAATGGCAGATCAGTTTTCGCTACCAGTAATTAGTCTGGTGGACACTTCGGGTGCGTATCCTGGTGTTGGTGCTGAGGAGCGCGGACAGTCTGAGGCTATTGCCCGTAGCACTGAAGCGTGTCTGGCAGTTGAGGTTCCATATGTTAGCTGTATTGTGGGCGAGGGTGGTTCAGGTGGTGCCGTGGCACTGGCTGTTGGTAATAAAGTTTTGATGATGGAACATGCCATTTACTCGGTAATTTCACCAGAAGGTTGCGCCTCTATTTTGTGGCGTTCAAGGGACAAAGCCAAAGAGGCATCGTTTGCCCTTAAAATTACATCAGATGATTTGCTTAAACTTGGCGTTATTGATGAAATAGTGCCAGAGCCAGTTGGTGGTGCCCACCGTGACCCCGCCCAAGCAATGCAAAATTTAGCAACAGCTATCGATCAAAGTTTGGAAGAGTTAAATGCAATTCCGGCAAAAAGATTGAAAGAATTAAGGCGCGAAAAGTTCCTTGCTATGGGTGATGCCACCCTTTAACACTGGGCATGACGTTAAGCTGAATTATTAAAATTTCCTGCTATTTTATGTAGAAAAAGTGTGTTTTATCCACAGGCTAAGCCACTTCTGTCCACAGGGTTTTTTATGGTTTTCCACAGGATAAACAGTTTTTGTCCACAACATGTAGCGTATTTAAATTTTTTCCATACTTTATATTGACGATGCACCCCAAATAACGGCATACTCTTTTTTGTGCTTAGGGGGTCTATTTTCGGCATTTGGGCATTTTACATACAAATCAAAGGGTTAGCTTATCGAGCTTCTAAAATATGAAAATTTGTTAAGTTTTAGTTTTAGAGTGTGTCGTTAAGAGTTGGATGAAATGCCCCCATTGATTGCAAGCGTAGTTGGCAAGTGTGGTTGTCAAATATGGTTGGCAAAGTGCGCTATTGTTTTGGAATAAATACGAGAAGAAGGGAGCGATCAGTTGTTTGAAGTTACGCAATTTGAACAGGGTGCAGCGGTAAAGATTGATCGTGAAAGGGATAGCCTTCTCACTGATTTTGGTAAAGAAACGCTCACAGACCGTTATCTGATGCCAGGCGAAAGCTTTCAAGACCTGTTTGCGCGTGTTGCCAGTTATTATGGTGACGATGCTGACCATGCCCAAAGATTGTATGATTATATTTCAAAGCTTTGGTTTATGCCTGCAACACCGATTTTATCAAACGGTGGCACCAAGCGAGGCTTGCCAATTTCGTGTTTTTTAAACGAAGCCAACGACAGTTTGGGCAGTATTGTTGACCTGTGGACAGAAAATGTTTGGTTGGCATCCAAGGGTGGCGGCATTGGCAGTTACTGGGGTAACCTGCGCTCTATCGGCGAAAAGGTTGGCTCCAACGGCAAAACCTCAGGCATTATTCCTTTCATTCGGGTTATGGACAGCTTAACACTGGCAATTAGCCAAGGCTCGCTTCGTCGTGGTTCAGCCGCAGTTTATTTGCCAGTTTGGCACCCTGAAATTGAAGAATTTACCGAACTGCGTCGCCCCACAGGTGGGGATCCAAATCGCAAAACACCAAACTTGCATCATGGGGTTTTAATTACCGATGCATTTATGCGTGCGGTGGAAAATGACGAAGAATGGGCGCTTTTAAGCCCTAAGGATAAGTCACCAGTTAGAACTATTTCAGCCCGTGGCTTGTGGATCAGGTTGCTGACATCACGGGTGGAAACTGGTGAGCCATATATGGTTTTCTCCGACACCGTAAACAGGCAGTTGCCAGAGCATCACAAGCTTGCAGGCCTAACCGTGAAAACATCAAACCTTTGTGCTGAAATTACCTTGCCAACAGGCACTGACCATTTGGGTAACGAGCGCACCGCAGTTTGCTGCCTGTCTTCGCTAAATCTTGACCATTATATGAGCTGGAAAGAAAACAAGCAGTTCATTCCTGACATTATGCGTTTTCTTGATAATGTTTTGCAGGACTTTATCGACCGTGCGCCCGACAAAATGCACAAAGCCCGCTATGCCGCCATGCGTGAACGCAGTGTTGGCCTTGGCGTGATGGGTTTTCATTCATTTTTGCAAGCCAATAATGTGCCATTTGAAAGTGTTATGGCTAAGGTGTGGAATAAAAATATTTTTGGTCACATTCAAAAAGAAGCCGACCGTGCTTCGTTTGAATTGGCAGAAGAAAGAGGGCCATGCCCTGATGCCGCCGACTATGGCATGATGGAGCGTTTTTCAAACAAAACGGCCATTGCTCCCACGGCATCTATTTCAACAATTTGTGGTGGTGCCAGTCCTGGGGTTGAGCCTGTGGCGGCTAACTCATATGTGCAAAAAACATTGTCAGGATCGTTTAATGTTCGCAGTCGCTCGTTAGAAAAACTGTTGGATGAAAAGGGTCACAACACTGAAGATGTTTGGAGCTCAATAACCGTAAATGAAGGCTCTATTCAGCATTTGGATTTCTTTGACGAGCATGAAAAAGAGGTTTTCAAAACAGCGTTTGAACTAGACCAACGCTGGATTATTGAACTAGGTGCCGACCGCGCACCTATGGTGTCGCAAGCGCAGTCTATTAACGTGTTTATACCGGCTGATATTCACAAAAAAGACTTGCATCAAATTCATTACCAAGCGTGGAAACAGGGCTTGAAAAGCTTGTATTATTGCCGTTCAAAATCTATACAACGGGCTGAGGTTGTTAGCCATGCTGAAGGGCCAAGTGCTTCAGCTGCGGCTAATGCTGAACTGCCATTGGCGGCGCGCCAGCAGGAAGAGGTGGACTATGACGAGTGCCTCTCTTGTCAATAAGCGTATAGGCCAATAAGCACATAGGCTAATAAGCGCATAACAGCATGCAAATATTTCTAATTACGAATTAAGGTTACCCAATGAGCGAACAAGAACAAAAACAAAAAACGCTATTAGACGAAAACCCAGTTTACAAACCGTTTCGCTACCCTTGGGCATATGAAGCATGGTTAACCCAACAGCGCATTCACTGGTTGCCAGAAGAAGTGCCATTGGCAGAAGATGTAAAAGACTGGCGTAACAGCCTAAGCAAGTCAGAACGTAACCTGCTTACACAAATTTTCCGCTTTTTCACCCAGTCTGATATTGAGGTAAACAACTGCTATATGAAGCATTACACGCAGGTGTTTAAGCCCATCGAAGTGCAAATGATGCTTGCGGCATTTTCTAATATTGAGACCGTGCATATATCGGCTTATTCCCATTTGCTTGATACCTTGGGCATGCCAGAAGAAGAATATTCAGCATTTTTCAAATATAAGGAAATGAAGGATAAATACGACTATATGCAACAGTTTGGTGTCAGCACCAAGTTTGACATTGCCATGACATTAGCCGTGTTTGGTGCCTTTACCGAAGGTCTGCAACTGTTTGCCAGTTTTGCCATGTTGTTAAACTTTCCGCGCTTTAACAAAATGAAGGGCATGGGGCAAATTATCTCATGGTCGGTTCGTGACGAAAGCCTGCACTGCGATAGTATTATCAAGCTGTTTCATACTTTCATTTCAGAAAACCCTGAGGTGTGGAGTGATGAATTGCAAAGAGAGCTGTATAAAGCGTGCGAAACCATTGTTTTGCACGAAGACAGCTTTATCGACTTGGCATTTGAACTGGGCCCTGTGCAGGGCTTAGAGGCATCAGAGGTGAAGCAATATATTCGCTACATCGCTGACAGGCGTTTGCAACAACTAGGCCTGAAAGCAATTTATAATGTTAAAGAAAACCCGCTATCATGGTTGGATACTATGCTTAATGCGGTGGAGCATACAAATTTCTTTGAAAACAGGTCTACAGAATATTCCAAAGCCGCAACCCAAGGCACTTGGGACGACGTTTTTGACTAGGAGATTGGCTAATGTCTTATTTGCTAAAAACTATTGTTTTGTTATTTTTGTTGGTAACCCCTGCAAAGGCTGATGAAAGTTTTACCCAGATAAGCAGCCCTTATTCTGTATCTGAAACCATGCAACGGCTGATAACCGTGGTTGAGGCACGGGGAATTAAAGCTTTTCTTCATATGGATCACGGCCTTAATGCCCAAAACATTGGGCAAAGCTTGCGCCCAACCGAAGTGCTGATGTTTGGCTCGCCAGTTATTGGCGCACCGTTAATGCGGGAAAATCAGCAAATTGCCATTGATCTGCCCATGAAGGTTTTGGTCTATGAAAATGATCAGGGGCAGGTAGTTCTTTATTATACCAACCCTGCCATGTTGGCACAAAAATGGGGTATAGCCGCTGACCACCCGTCAATTCAGAAGATGACAAGGGGCTTAGCTGGTATGACAAGGCAGGCAGTAGCAACAGAATAACAGAATAGTTGAGTTGTTATTCTTTTATAATGCCAAGGCTAATGCCATATTTTTCATAATGTTTGTTGCCGATGTGCTTTTCATTAAGGGCGGCGCGTTTTTCTAGCGGGCGCTTGCGCACGGAAGCCAGTTTTGCCGCATATTCTTCATGAAAAGGGTCAATTCCCGAACCCATAATAATACGGTTCATAAAGTTAAAAATTGCGGTTACGGCAACAATGTCATGCAGGGCTTCTTCATTCCACCCAGCATTAAAAATGGCATCAGCGTCATCCTGTGTCAGGCTCTTTGGCTCTAAGGTTAGCTTTTTCACATAGCTTAAAACAGGCTTCATATTATCAGGAATGTTTGCTGAATTTACATCATCCAACAAGCCGTCAAAGGCGCTTTGGTCAATGCCATATGTTTCAGCATAAAGGGTGTGGGCATTGTAACAAAATTCGCATTTGTTCAAGCCTGAAACAAAAGCAGATATTAGCTCACGCTCAGCAATGCTAAGGGGCGAGGGGTCGCGCAAAATAGCATCGTGATATTTAAGTAATTCCTCAACGCCCTTTTCAGGCCACGCTTTCAAAACATCAGATAAATTTGTTTTATCAGGTAAGCTTGGAAAAAAACCCACTTTTATCTCCCCACTAAATGTTAAAAAATTACTGGCTGTGTTTAACTTTTATGCAGTTACAGGCGGCCATGACAATGTTTGAACTTTTTACCAGAACCACAAAGACAAATGCTGTTTCTTGGTACTTTGCCCCAAGTGTTCGGATCTTCAGGGTTTATACCGCCCATAGCAGCAGGAGAGCCTGCAACAGGTGCCATTTCGTTCTCGCCTGTAATTGGGTCAAGGTGCTTTGCAACCATTTCTGGTGCCTCAGGTGTTAAATTTTGCGGTGGTTGTTCAACGCTAATTTCAATGTGGCTTAACAGTTGAGAAACATTTTCACGTGCCTTAACCAACAGATTTTCAAACATTGAAAAGGCTTCTGTTTTATATTCGTTAAGGGGGTCACGCTGACCGTAAGCACGTAATGTTATCACTGCTCTTAAATGTTCCAGCGAAGAAAGGTGCTCTTTCCAGTCTTGGTCAACTGTTTGTAATAGAAGGCTTTTTTCAACCCTTTGCCACAGTTCAATGCCGTAAGTTTCTGTCTTTTTAGCCGTGTATTCATCAACCAGATCGATAATACGGTCGGTAATAATACTTTCTTCAACGCCCTCTTCTTTGGCCCATTCCTCTAACGGTGGTGAAATGTTAAATAGTTTTTTCACCTCAACACTCAGGCCACTAATATCCCACTGGTCGGGGAAAGTTTTAGGCGGAACGTGTGCCATAACAACATCTTCAACAGTTTGGTGGCGCATGTCTGTAACTGTTTCTGTCACTTCATCCGCAACCATAATTTCACGACGCTGGTCATAAATAGCACGGCGTTGGTTGTTCATTACATCGTCATATTTCAGCAAGTTTTTGCGAATGTCATAGTTGCGCGCTTCAACTTTTTGCTGAGCTTTTTCAATGGCTTTATTTATCCACGGGTGGATAATCGCTTCGCCTTCTTCCAAGCCCATTTTCACTAGCATGCCGTCCATACGCTCAGGCCCGAAAATACGCATCAGGTCATCTTGAAGCGAAAGGTAAAACTTAGAACGCCCGGGGTCGCCTTGGCGACCAGAACGTCCACGCAACTGGTTATCAATACGGCGGCTTTCATGACGCTCGGTACCAATTACATAAAGCCCGCCTGCGTCTAGAACTTTTGCTTTGTTTTCATCAATTTCTTTTTCAATTTTTGCAATTGCTTTGTCACGCTTGTCGCCTTCTTCCATGTCGCCCAGTTCTTCGGAAATTCGCATATCCAAATTGCCGCCAAGCTGAATGTCAGTTCCGCGACCAGCCATGTTGGTGGCAATAGTAATGGCACCCGGGATGCCTGCTTGGGAAATTATGCTGGCTTCTTGTTCATGGTAGCGGGCGTTCAAAACCTTGTGCTTAATTTTTGCTTTTTTCAGGGCATCGGACAGCTCTTCAGATTTTTCAATGGAAACTGTGCCCACTAATACTGGTTGTCCAAGCTCTTTACTGACCTTTAATTCTTCAATAATGGCGTTATGTTTTTCTGCGGCGGTGCGGTAAAATTCGTCATGATCATCCAAGCGGTTAACATCAACATTGGTTGGAATTTCAATAACGTCCAGACCATAAATTTCAGCAAACTCTTGTGCTTCTGTCAGCGCAGTACCAGTCATGCCAGAAAGTTTTGGATACATGCGGAAATAGTTTTGAAATGTAATGGATGCCAAGGTTTGATTTTCAGGCTGGATATCAGCATTTTCTTTGGCTTCAATACTTTGGTGCAAGCCATCAGAGTAACGACGACCTTCCATCATGCGGCCAGTAAACTCGTCAATAATAACAACCTTGTTGTCTTTAACGATATAATCTTTATCACGCTCAAAAACAAAACAAGCCTTCATGGCTTGGTTAATGTGGTGAACAATGGTGGTGTTCTCAAAATCGTAAAGGCTCTCACCTTCCATCAATTGCGCTGTGGTAAGCAGGTCTTCCACATGCTCAATGCCGTCTTCGGTTAAGGTTACCGCACGAGATTTTTCGTCCTTTTCATAATGGTCTTCGCTTAGTTGGCGTACTATGCGGTTTATGGTCACATAAAGGTCGGTTTTATCTTCGGTAGGGCCTGAGATAATTAGCGGTGTGCGCGCTTCATCAATAAGAATACTGTCAACCTCATCGACAATGGCAAAGTTAAATGGGCGTTGCACCATTTCTTCTAAGGCAAATTTCATATTATCGCGCAAATAGTCAAAGCCAAACTCGTTGTTTGTACCATATGTAATGTCGGCTTTGTAGGCGGCGTGGCGCTCAGCATCGCTAAGACCGTGGCAAACAGTGCCAACCTCTAGCCCTAAAAAGTTATAAACCTGGCTCATCCATTGGGCATCGCGGGTGGCTAGATAATCGTTTACGGTTACCACATGCACACCTTCACCAGATATTGCATTGGTATAGGCCGCTAGCGTGGCAACCAAGGTTTTACCCTCACCAGTTTTCATTTCAGCAATGTCGCCATTGTGCAAAACAATACCGCCAATAAGCTGCACATCGAAATGACGTTGACCTAACGTGCGTTTGGCGGCTTCACGAACGGCAGCAAACGTTTCAGGCAACATGTCGTCTAGTTTTTCACCGTTTGACAGGCGCTCTTTAAACTCTTTGGTTTTTTCTTTAAGCGCGGCATCGTCCAACGCTTCGAACTGTGGTTCAAGCTGGTTAATAGTATCCACAGTTTTTTGGTAGCGTTTAATCAAACGATCATTAGCTGTGCCAAACAGTTTTTTTGCCAAACCTAGCATCTTGTATCCTTAAGCCATTGCCGCTTTTGCAGCTTTGAAAATTATTACATTTATAGTTTTGGGCTTACCCCTTGAGGGAGAGATAAGCGCACTAAGCCCTACTGTCAACTAGGCTCACACCATTGTGTGGCTGTTTTTTTAATTACCCCGCCTATTCCTTCGCGGCAAAAAGCGTAACTTGCGGCTTTTATGGGCAGGAAAAAACTACCATGCGGCATATTTTTCATTCTGTAAATACTCACGGCGCTTCATTTTTATTATTAAAAAACAATGACTTATGGATTTTTATTCGTTGGCACGAAAATTGTATGTCTAGGGCTGAGGATAAAAATAGAAACCCGCAAGTATAAATATAGAAAGGGTACGTTATGCCATTAGAAAATATCAGCAAACATCTGTCATTTATGAGAGATCTGGATTATGCCTTGGATGAGGCATTGACCGAATATAAAGATGGCTCAGAAGAAGAGTTAAACGAGCTACGTCATATGAAACGTGAGGTTCTTCAAGCTCGCCGTTCTATGTTTATTTTTATTGAAAAACGTCGTTTGGCTCAGCTTAAAGAAACAAAGCGTTTAGATAAAATTTTCCAAGACGGTTTGGGTAACGGATTAGACAGCTCTCTTTTAAAACCAGAAAGCGCACTGTCTGCATAATCCTTGGCTGCATAATTTTAGCGAGAATGTTTGATTGCAACTATCTGGTATGTTAGTGCAATTAAATGGAAAACTGTCCAAATAGCGTAGTTGATTTAGAGCGTAACCTGCCCACTTTGTTAGTGGCGGCGGTTGCGCTTGTTGATCTTGATAACAACGTGCTTTTAACCCAGCGTCCAAAAGGCAAAAGCATGGCTGGCCTGTGGGAGTTTCCCGGTGGCAAGGTCGAGGATGGCGAAATGGTTGAGGCCGCGCTTATCCGTGAAATTAAAGAAGAGCTGGATATTGATGTCGGCGTTGGTTGTTTGCAGCCATTTTCTTTTGCCTCACATTCCTACGATGACTTTCATTTGTTTATGCCGCTTTATTTATGCCGAAAATGGAACGGGCAGATAAAACCAATGGAGGGGCAACAGACAGCTTGGGTCAAACCCAACAGGTTGCGCACATATGAAATGCCCCCTGCTGATGTTGGCATTGCCAGTATGTTGCGCGATTTTTTATAAATTATTCAGGTTTTTTAAGAACATCACCCAAGTTTACTTTGGCCGCACCGGGTTTTAGTGGTTGAGGTTGGCTTTCGTGTGGTGACCACCCTGTTAGAAACACCACATCAAAGGTGGCGCAAATTCCCATACCATCATCATGGGGGAATTTTTTTTCATAAATTTCTTGGGTTTTAGCCATCACATCACGGCGAAGGGTGCTTGGTCTTTGCAGCAGGGCGTTACCTTCACCCATATATCTAAGGTCGTGCATCAGGCTAGTTACGTTTTTATAGCGCACTGTTATTCTATCAACATCAACAAGCGGCAGGGCAAAGCCAGAGCGCATCATCAAACCACCAATATCGCGCACATCTGCCATGGGCGAGGTGCGCATCATGGCTTTATCGGTTAGCTCAACCTCAGCCTCCATAAGGGAGGATTTAAGTTCAAAAAGGGTGTCGCCACCAAACATGCTAGCAACAAACAAACCGTCGGGTCTTAATGCCCGCTTTATTTGAATAAGCACCCCTGCAAGGTCATTTGCCCAATGTAGCTGAAGGTTGCTGGTTATAAGGTCAAGCTGATTTGGCTTTAGCAACAGGTTTTCATTCTCAGCCTGCGGGTGGTGTTTTGCTACGTTGTGGGGAAAGCCCATGTGTAGGGGCGAGTTAAACTTTTTAGTAATTTCCTCAAGCCGTTCTTCCAGACGCGACTGAACCTCAGCAAATAAAAAATCATGGCTGGCAAGCTTTGCCTGCGCACGCCTTCTGTTGGCCGCTAGTGCCGTGTGGCTAAACACAACAGGTGCTTGATTGTTATTTTGTCTTTCCATCAGGTTTCTATGACATTTTTTAAGGGCAGAGGCCATTCTTTAAATACATATAAAAGCCATTGTCCTTGGTTGTTGGTTTTTTTTACCTTACTCTGGTTATGAGTATTTGTGGGGTGTGCCATGCTTTGTGGGGTGTAAGTGAATAGTTTGGTTAAAAGTGTAGCGTTGCTTGGTCGAGGGGTGGTTGATAGTGTTTTGCCACCACGCTGTTTTTCGTGCGGGGTTTTGGTTGCCTCCCACGGTGACATGTGCCCCAAGTGCTGGACAGGGTTAAGCTTTATTTCAAAACCCCAGTGCGAGTGCTGTGGTTTTCCTTTTGAGTTTTCATCACAAGAAGAGGGCGAGGCGGGTCAACTGTGCGGTGCTTGTATGGAAACCACACCGCCATTTATTAATGCAAGATCAGTTTTCAGGTATGATGATGCCTCAAAACGCTTGATATTGGCTCTTAAATATTTTGACAAATTAGAGGGGGTGGAACCTTTTGCCAAGCTTATGTGGCGCACTATTAAACCATTTGCGGCCGAGGATGCAATTATAGTCCCTGTGCCATTGCACCGACGACGGCTTTTTCAACGGCGATTTAACCAAAGCGCCTTGCTAACCAAAGCCATGAGCAAATATTCAGGCTTAGACATGGATATGCTTAGTTTGCTAAGGATAAAACCCACTGCCAGCCAAGGTGGGCTAAGCCGTAAATTGCGTGCTGAAAACGTGCGCAGTGCATTTGCAATTGCTGAAACTGGTAAAAATAAGCTAAAAGGCAGGTCTGTTGTTTTGGTGGACGATGTTCACACCACTGGGGCAACTGTTAACGAGTGTGTGCGTATTTTACTAAAGGGCGGTGTAACCTCGGTTGCAGTTATTAGTCTGGCAAGGGTTGTCAGCAGGTAATAAGTATATATATAGCTGATATGAAGATTTAAAATTGAGAAAACTAAATGCCTAAAGTAGAAATTTATACTGGTATGATGTGTGGCTTTTGCCACCGCGCCAAAGAACTGCTGAAGAAAAAAAATGTTTCCTTCAAGGAAATAAATATTAGCATGAGCGGGAAACTTCGTCAGGAGATGATGTCACGCAGTGGTGGTGGTTACACCGTGCCGCAAATATTTATTGACGACATGCATGTTGGTGGTTGTGATGAGCTTTATGCTATGGACAGGCAGGGTAAGCTAGACCAACTGTTAAATATAGAGTAACAAGCATTGCTTGAAGGTGTTTAAAAACAGCCTACATGCTAATATATAATAAAAAGACCAATATAGAAAAATAAGAAAAACACTATGATTGTATTCGATTTAAATTGCCCCGGTGGGCACCAGTTCGAGGTTTGGTTCAGATCCAGCAAGGATTTTGAAGACCAAACTGCTCGTCATGAGGTGTTCTGCCCCATTTGCGGTGATAGCAATGTGAAAAAAGCAATAATGGCACCTAATGTTGGGGTTAAGGCAAATCAAAAAACCAACAAGCCAACAGGCAAGTCTTCACACAATATAGATCAAGATATTGATGAGATTCTGGACGAACTTAACGACAGCGATATCGTTGGAGAGTTTGTCGACCAATATAGCGTTGGGCTTTCTTCATTGCCAAAAGAACTGCAGGACGAGCTGGAAACGGTTTTGGTAAAAGTGCAGAAGCATGTGGAAAAAAACAGTGAATATGTTGGTGACGACTTTGCCGAGGAAGCACGGCGTATTCATTATGGTGAAAGCGAAGGCCGCAGTATTTATGGTGAGGCCACTGAGGCAGAATCAGAAGAGCTGTTGGATGAGGGCATTGACCTTGTTCCCCTGCCATTAGTTCGCAAGCCCGGCCCCACTGACGCTTAGCACCCTAACTTGCGGTGGCTTACTTAACAGGTGTGGCATAGCCCATATAATTCACAGACAAATCGTCGCTAGCCTTCCACGTATCGTTTAGGGCTTGGTAGCTCATACCTGTCAGATTTTGCATGGCAAAGCCGCCGTGTGCCAAGTGTTTAGTTAACTCAGATGGTTTGAAAAACTTGTCCCAAGTGTGTGTACCCTTGGGCAACCAGCCCAAAATATATTCCGCCCCAACAATGGCAAAAAGAAATGACTTTGGGGTGCGGTTTAGGGTGGATATCAGCATGATACCATTGTCTTTCAATAGGGCGCGGCACGCTGTTAAAAAGCTATCAACATCGCTTACATGCTCTATCACTTCCATGTTTATTATAATATCAAACTTCTCATTAGCCTCAGCCAACTGTTCCGCAGTTGTGTGTCTATAATCGATATCCAAACCGCTTTTTTCGGCATGGGCACTTGCTACATGAATGTTCTTTTCTGTGGCGTCAGCACCTATCACATCAGCACCAAAATTTGCCATTGGCTCGCACAGCAAACCACCACCACAACCAATGTCTAAAACCCGCAGGCCTTTAAATGGTTTGTCTGTATCGGGCTTAATATCAAAATGGTTGCAAATGGTGTTTTTAATATAATTTATTCGAACGGGGCCTAGTGAGTGCAGTGGCTTAAACTGACCATTTGGATCCCACCAACTTTCGGCAATGGCAGCAAAGCGTTCAATTTCAGCGGCATCTACTGATGCCGAGGTGTCAGGCTTGGCTGCTGGTTGTTTGTTCATGGTTTTATTTCTGCCTAAATTGTCATATAAATTCAGTTGTTATTTACCTTCTAGTGCTTATTTATAAGCCTGATGGTTAAGAGTGCAACTTAAGAATAATAAAACCACAAAGGTCTGTGTGCTACATGGGGATAATTGTAAAAAAGTTTGGCGGCACTTCATTGGGCGATGTTTCACGCCTGAAAAGTGTGGCTGGGCGAATTCAGGATCACCATAAAAAAGGCCACTCTATGGTTATTGTAGTTTCAGCCATGGGCAGTCTTACAGACACGCTGGTGGCTGAATACCAAAAAATTTCGCTTCATTCAGGAGCCGAGTTCGATGCCGTGGCATCGGCGGGTGAGCAAATATCAGCA
>DAOWAS010000026.1 GCA_030634465.1 Alphaproteobacteria bacterium
AAAAACATTGTCTGTAGAAAACCAGCAAAAAGATAGTGATAGTTTCACTAATGCCTTGAAAAAGTCTATGGAAAGCCTAACGCGGCAGGAGGATTATAAAGGCGAGCTTGAATTTTATATAAGTGACGATGAAAAAATATACACGCAGTTTGTTACCACTCCGCTTTTTGACCATGATAATAAAATGCAAGGTCATGTTAATATTGTGCGAGATGATACCCAAAGCAGAATTGCCAACCAGAAGCTTCAGGAAAGAGAAGAGATTTTGGAATTGCGGGTGCAAGAATTAGAAGATGCCCGCCAACGTTTGGAAATTCAAAGTAATGAACTGGTAAATTTGGCCGATGATCTGGCTTTGGCTCGTGATGAGGCCGACGATGCCAACCGTGCCAAGTCTGACTTTTTGGCGGTTATGAGCCATGAGATTAGAACACCAATGAACGGTGTTATTGGCATGACCGAATTGCTGTTGGACACCCAGCTAAGTGAAGAGCAAAAACACTTTTCAAGCGCGGTGTTGGATAGTGCCCAGTCATTGCTTGTTTTAATTAATGATATTTTAGATTTTTCCAAGCTTGAGGTTGGCAGACTGGATATTGAGAAAATTTCATTCTCGCCTATGGCTGTAATTGAAAATGTTATTGAGCTGATGAACGGTGAGGCTGTTCTTAAGGGACTGGATCTGGTTGCGTCTTACGATCCAAATATTCCAAGCCAATTGCTTGGCGATCCAGCCCGTTTAAGGCAGTTGCTTTTAAATCTTTTAAGTAACGCCATTAAATTTACCGATAAGGGCGGCGTTGTGGTTGAGGCTAAAGCGCACAAAACCGAGGATGGCAGGATAAGATTTGATGTCAGGGTGCAAGACACGGGCATGGGCATTGAAGAAAGTGCTATTCCGAAATTATTCCGCAAGTTTTCTCAGGCTGACAGCTCAACATCACGCAAATTTGGCGGCACTGGTTTGGGGCTTTCAATTTGTAAAGAGCTAACCCAGTTAATGGGCGGCAGCATTGGCGTTAGAAGCAAAATAGGTGAGGGTACAGACTTTTATTTCAACGTGTTGTTTGATGAAAGTAATGAGGAGCTGTCAATTCCAGCGCCTGATTTGACATCATTAAAGGGCAAAAAATTAATTTATGTTGATGAAAAAAATATAATTAGACGAACCCTGACAAATCAGTTTTCTTCTTGGGGGCTTGATGTTCACTCTTTTGTATCTTTGGAACAGGCCCATGAATTTTTAGATGAACATGTTGAGGGTGATTTTCCATCACAAATTGACTTTATAATAATTGATGAAAGCACTCTTGATAAAGGTGCTAGCGCGTTTATTCAAAAAATAAACCATTTGAAGGCGGCAAATAAACCCGAAAATGGCTCAACAGCCAGCAATATGGCCGCAAGCATTCTTCTTTGTTCATTTGGCTTAAACACTAATTCGTACCGAGATGACTTTACAGATATTTTAGGCAAACCAATTATCCCGCAAAAACTGTTGGAAAGCATGTTGTCAATTAACTTGGGCGGCAATGTTAAAAAGATTGAGCCTAGCAAGCCCAAGGCAGCACCAGTTAAAAACAATTATAATATTTTGGTCGCTGAGGATAACTCTATAAACCAAATGCTAACTGTACGTATATTGGAGCGTCAGGGGCACACCGTTGCTGTGGCTAACAATGGTTTGGAGGCTGTTGAGGCCACCAAAATAAATAAATATGACCTGATACTTATGGATATTCAGATGCCTGAAATGGATGGTATGTTGGCGACCCAGAAAATACGTTCATTGGCGGGGCAGAATGCAAATATTCCCATTATTGCCTTAACCGCCAACGCTATGGCAGGTGATAGAGAGCGCTATATGGAAGTGGGTATGAATTATTATATTTCTAAACCCATTGATAGAAATAAATTGTTACGCACAATTCAGCGAATGATGACAGGCTCTGAAGCGGAAGCCATAAAAGAAGCAGCACCCGACCCGCTTATGGAGGCTTTTTCCACGAGCAAGGGAATTGATGGTGAAAGTGCCATAAGTGACAAGCGGGCAAAAACAGCTTTAAAAAATGTCTTGGATGATATTAATAAATTGTAAGTAGCAAGATGTGGCTTTCACTATTTTTTCATTTTCTTTTTCCCAACAGCTTCCTATGATGCGGACATCATGTTTCCATTAAAAGATGAAAATCCAACCTATAGAACTCCTTATGTGACCATTGGCATAATTGCTATTTGCGTGCTTGTTTTTCTTTTTCAGGTTGGTGCAGGGCCTGAGGGCGGTCATAACATTGTTTATCGCTATGGTTTTATACCTGCGCTTATATCGGGTAGCGGCGAGCTTCCTCCACACTTGGCGGGCTTTCCCAGCCTGCTAACCAGCATAACGTCCATGTTCTTACACGGGGGCTGGTTTCATTTGTTGGGTAATATGGTGTTTTTATGGATTTTCGGCGATAATATTGAAGATGTTTTAGGTCATTTTCGCTATGTGGTTTTTTATGTGCTTAGCGGTGCGGGTGCGGTGTTGCTACAGTATCTAAGCGACCCAGCTTCAACCTTGCCTATGGTTGGTGCCTCGGGTGCTATCTCAGGCATTTTGGGGGGCTATATAATTCTTTTTCCCAAGGCCAAGGTATTGACGCTAGTGTGGTTTGGTTTTTTCCTAACCACCGTACGCATTTCCGCAGTGTGGTTCCTAGGGGCGTGGTTTTTAATGCAATGGGTAAACGCCCTGAGCAGTAATGGCGATGCTGGGGTGGCATGGTGGGCGCACATTGGTGGTTTTATTGCCGGTTTGTTGGCGCTGTTTATTTTAAAACCACACAGATATCTATTTGGCCGCAGGCAAGGGCCTTGGTCATAGAATGGCTGTTTAGCTATAATATATTATTTTTTGGCTTAGGTTTCAGGGTCGATTAATTTGTGCAGATGCACCACCACAAATTTATATAGAGCATCGTCTACATTTTTTTGGCTAGCACCGCGCCATGCGGTTTCGGCTTCTTTAAAATTAGGATAAATGCCAACAATTTCAATATTGTCCAGATCTACAAAGTCCACACCCTGAGGGTCAGAAACACGGCCGCCAAAAACAAGGTGCATAAGAGGTTTGTCTGTCATTTTATTTTCCTAAGTTAATTGAAACCGCAAATAATTGAGGCTCATATAACACGGCAAGTATTAAAATAAAGAAAATTCGGAAAAAACTGTTTAATTATGATGCCTGATTGCTAGCAGTTACATCCATGTCAGAATTTCCCACTTCTACAACTTCATCAATTTTTGACTTAACTCTTATTTCTTCAATTAAGCCATCCATGCCAATTTTGTTGATGCGGCTGGAAAATTCATCGCGCTGGGTCAGCACCATGCTTATGCCTTCAATTTTCAGATCAACAACTCTGAACTCTTCATTTTTAAAGCGCACACGCCAGTCTGCCGCTAGCGCAGGGCCATCGGTTCTTATAATTTCACTGCGAATATAAACATCTTTTTTGCCCGCAGGTACTGATCTTAAAACCTCAAACACCTCATCACCACGTTCGCGCAGGCGGTTGGAGTATATGCGTAAAACATATTCAGGGAACACGCGGTTGAACTCTTGTTTTTGCTCAGTATTTGCACTGCGCCAATGGCGACCTAAGGTCAGCTTGCCAATATAGTCCAGATCAAAGCCCTCACGTAGCAAGTTTCTAAACTCACGGTCACGCTCGTCTTGGGTCAGGGCCATGTCGTCCAGAACGGCCAAGGCATTATTAGAAAGATTTTCAATAAATACCAACGCACCCTCTGGGTCGTCTTGCGCTTTTTCAACTTGCTGTGCCATTGCCCCCAGAGCCATGCTGAAAACAAACATAGCGGCTAGGGCCATGCTTAGTGTTTGCTTTAATATTTTATGAAGTGGTTGTGTTAATGTCATGGCTGTCTCTCGCAACTATAATTTCTATTTGCCTGCTAATGCTAATAACTGAAAATGCTAATAATTAAAGGCTAAACTATGGCAAACATGCACCATAAACAACAAAAAGCTTTGAACTTGTGGTGTTGGGCTTATTCAGCCGCTTTTTGCTGGCGTATGAAAGCAATTAGATCATCGCGGTCGCTTTGGCGCATAACCCCGCTAAACGCCATGGTGTTGCCAGGCAAAAAACCATTGGGGTTTTTCAGCCAGTTATCTAACTGTTGTTCGTCCCAGATAAAATTTGCATCGCGCAATGCTTTTGAATAATTTTCATAGGTGGCAACACTGCCAACAGGCTTGCCAAAAATACCAAACAGGTTGGGGCCAACTTTAGTGCCATTTTGGTTTTGGCTAATGCTATGGCACGCCCGACAACGGAAAAAAACTGTGCGCCCTTTATCAGCATCACCATTTGCTTCTGCTACCTGAACAGGGGCTGAAACATTGTTTACCTGTGCCATTGCAGGGCTGTAGCTTAAAATAAAGTAAAAAATTAGAAAAATACTATAACGCATTGTAATAAATAAACCTTTTAAGTTTCAATATATGGTTTTATTTCACCACTTTTTAATCTGTTCATATAATCTTTAAGCATAAGTTTAACCTCTGGCGCCATTATGTAAAGGGCAAGAAGGTTAGGAAATGCAATTGCCATATAACTGGCATCAGCAAAATTAATTGCCGCAGATAAGTTCATTCCTGCACCAGTAATAATTGCCACTAAAAATAAAAGTTTAAATGTCAGGTCGGCGGCAAAACTTGGTTTTTTTACCAAATAAATAAATGCCCTGTGGCTGAAATAAAATGACGCTATCATGGTTGAAAATGCAAATAACACCGCCGCCACTGATAACAGATATGGAAACCAGCTAACCACACTGCCAAAGGCCGCGGAAGTTAGAGCGATGCCGTTCAGGTTATCTGTGTTTGTGTATGCGCCAGTAATAATAATAACCAGTGCCGTGGCGGTGCAAACCAGCACGGTGTCTATAAATGGTTCTAACAGCGCAACCAAGCCTTCAGCCACTGGTTCGGTGGTTTTTGCAGGCGCATGGGCAATGGATGCATAGCCCAAGCCCGCTTCGTTGGAAAATGTGGCACGGCGAATACCTTGTATAAACACCCCAATAAACCCGCCTGCAACGCCAATGGGGGCAAATGCCCCTTCAAAAATAGCAACAAAAGCTTGGGGCACATCTTGGTAATGATATAAAATGATAACCAGTGCCGCACTCATGTAAAACACCCCCATAAATGGTACTAAAACCTGCGTCACATGCACAATGCGTTTCAAGCCACCAATAATAACAAAACCCACCAGTGCGGCAATAATCGCCCCTAAAATCCACTGCGAACCTTCAATGTTTTGCCCTGACAAGCTGGCAATTACATTGCCAAGTTGTTGGGTCGACTGGTTGCTTTGGAACATCGCGCCTGAGCCAAAACCACCAGCAACGGCGCTAAGTGCCGCAAAAATGGCTAATGCCTTACCCAAATTGGGCAAGCCACGCTTGGCTAACCCTTTGCTCATATAATACATTGGCCCGCCTGATATTGTGCCATCTTCATGGATAGTGCGGTACTTGTGTCCCAAGGTTACCTCAGTAAACTTGGTCGCCATGCCAAAAATGCCGGCTAATATCATCCAAAATGTTGCCCCGGGGCCGCCAATTGATATTGCCACCGCCACACCAGCAATATTGCCAAGACCCACAGTGTTGGACAATGCGGTGCTTAATGCCTGAAAATGGGTAACTTCACCGGGATCACTAGGGTTGTCATAGTCGCCGCGCACAATTTTAAACGCCTGTTTGAAGCCCCTAAAGTTTATAAAGTTCAAATAAAACGTGAAAAACAACATGCCTGCTGACAGCCATAATACTAATATCGGCACGTCAACACCGGCAATATTAACCGTGGTGAAAACCGCATCAGAAACCGAGCTTACTAAGGGCGTAAGGGCGGCATTAATTTTTTCGTCAATTGTTGGTGAGAGCACTAGGTTTTAACCATTCTTGTTTTTTAAGGGTTAATTAGTAAACTTATTGGCAGAATGCACTTGAGATGCTTAAAAAATCAATCATAATATCAATGATAATAGTTGTTAGTATTTTTATAATTTAGCCTTAATTTATCAGTACAATTGTATTTGATTTTTAAAGATTAATTAACAAGGGCTTAACAGGTTTACTTTATATTGTTATAAATTAAGTGTTTTCTGTTACAATCATCTGTATATATTTTATTAGGCTATTATCGAAGCACCATTATCTAAGCATGGGGAACAACTAGATGTTAACTGTCGAAGAAGCAAAGAAATTTTTAAATGACCCTTCCACTGGACATAGGGTGGAAATGGCTGAGAAAATTGGCAATCAGCTTAGCGAAGGTAAACTCTCGAAAGAAGAGCGAACCATTGCCGAAGATATTTTCAGGCTTATGGTGCGTGATGCCGAGGTTAGGGTGCGTAAAGCCCTAGCTGAAAGCTTAAAAGACAGCCCCGACGTTCCTCGTGATGTGGCGTTATCTTTGTCTGCTGATGTGAACGAAGTTTCCATTCCAGTTATTGAAAGCTCAATAGTTCTCAGCGACGAAGACCTTATCAGCATAATTGACAGTCGTGGTGCCAGCGCGCAAAGCGCTGTTGCTAAGCGGGCATATGTGTCTTCATCTGTATCGGACGCCTTGGTGGCAACCGAGAACGAAGATGTTATCGCCACACTTGTTAGCAATGATGGTGCTGATATTTCTGAAGACACAATGGAAAATGTGCTTGATAAATACGGCAAAAATGAAAAAATTAACGCACCAATGGCGCAACGTGGCAACCTTCCTATTCAGGTGTCTGAGCGTTTGGTTAGCTTGGTTTCTGAAAAAATGCGCGACCATTTGGTTGCCCACCATGAATTGCCAGATGACGTTGCCACTGACCTGTTTTTAGACACTCGTGAGCGTGCCACGGTCAGTTTGCTTGAGCCGGGTAATAAAAATCTTGATGTTGAAGGCTTGGTTGATCAGCTTTATAAAAATCACCGTCTTACCAGTACTATCATTTTGCGCGCATTGTGCTTGGGCGACCTGACATTTTTCGAAACAGCCGTTGCCAAAAAAGCTGGTGTTCCTGTGGCAAACGCATATCAGCTTATTCATGACAAGGGTACAAAACCGCTTGAATTGTTATTGCAAAAAGCCAACATGCCGCTAAAAAGCTTGCCAATGGTTCGTGCCGCTTTGGACATTTCTAGGGAAACTATGGACACGGACGGCGATGACCGTGACAAGTTTCAGCAAAAAATGATCGAACGTTTGCTTACTCAAATGGAAGACGAGTTTGATGGTGAGCATTTAGATTATTTCATCAACAAGTTGGGCGCTTAGTTCACACCCAAGTTTTCTTAATTAACACCAAGTGTGTATGGCAACCACAATGCTATGCTCGGCCATATCAACAGTGCCAATAACCCCGCAAGTTGCAATAATATAAAGGGAATAATGCCTTTATAAATGTGGCTTATTTTCACTTCCTTGGGTGCTACCCCCTTCATATAAAAAAGTGCAAAGCCAAATGGCGGCGTTAAAAAACTGGTTTGTAGGTTAAGGGCAACTAAAATAGCAAACCATATTAAACCCATTTCGGGATAGGGCAGGTGGTCACCAAAATCCAGACCACTAATAATGGGGGCAAAAACAGGCAGTACAATCAGGGTTATTTGTATCCAATCGAAGAAAAACCCCAGAATAAACACCGCAACCATTATTGCCGCTAGCACGCTCCACGGGCCAATGCTGAATGCCTCAACCCCGCGCACTATCAGGTCATGCCCGCCAAGCAAGGCAAACACATATGAAAATGCTGTTGCCCCAAGAAAAATTCCAAATAACATCGCCCCTGTTAGGGCAGAATGCTCGGTTACTTCTTTCACCGACTTAAAGCTTAAATTACCCTTGAAATATGCCAAAACAATTGCCCCAAATGCACCAATGCCCGATGCCTCGGTTGGGGTGGCGTAGCCTGCAAAAATACTACCCAACACCATGAATATAAGCAGCATGGGCGGTAGCAAGCTTTTAAACATCAGGCTGAAATATTCAGCTCTGGTCATGGTTTCGTCCACCACCATGCTAGGGGCGTGGCTTGGGTTTAGCTTGGCGTAAATAATAATATAGCCCACATATAAAACCGATAATAATAAGCCAGGCATTAGGGCGGCAACAAACAGCGAGCCAATGGGTACAGACAACAGGTTGCCCATAACCACTAGCATTATAGATGGCGGTATTAATATGCCCAATGTGCCAGATGCGGCAATGGTGCCAGTGGCAAGAGGAAGATCATATTTTTGCTCGCTCATTACAGGCAATGCCAGCAAGGTCATCATAATCACGCTAGCGCCAATTATGCCTGTTGTGGCGGCCATAATTACCCCCAAAAACACCACGGCTAAGGCCAAACCACCGGGCACACGGCGCAATAATAATTGTAGGGTGTTCAGTAAATCGCGGGCAATGCCGCTTTTTTCCATCATAGTACCCATGAAAATAAACATAGGTATGGCAACCAAGGTCAGGTTACTAACAATGCCGCCATGAATGCGCGATATTACCAGTAAGAACGACTTGTCGTTAACCACCCCTAACCACACGGCTAACAGCCAGAACAACAGCCCCACACCGCCTAAAATAAATGCTACAGGGAAACCGCTAAACAACAGTGGTATCAGCACGACAAACATCAGCAAGGGCAAAAATTCTATTATTAATTCCATTGCTTTGTCCTATGCCGTATCGGTATCGTCAGACAAAACAGCTTCTAAGCCATCATTGTTTTTATCAACCAGCCACATGCCGCATTTTATAAGGTTTGATATGGCAGGTAGTATCAGCACAAATATGCCAAACACCATAACGCCCTTAATAATCCATAGCGCTCCAAGGCCAGTGGCTGAGGCTGACTTTTCAGAATTTGCAAACGACATGGCGGTATAATCAAAACCAAATTTTATCAACACTACACACAGTGGAATTAGCAGAAAAATAATGCCTAGCATTTCAACAATAATTTTTGTTTTATCGCTCCAATGTTCGCGGAACAGCTCAATCCGCACGTGCGAGCCACGCACATAGGCAAAACCCATGCACAGCAAAAACAATGCCCCATGCAAGTGCCACTCTAGTTCTTGTAAACTGCTGGAACCAATTACAAACCAACGGCGCAACACCACATCAGCAACAATTACCACCATTAATACAATTGCCAGCCATGCGGCCATTTTACCAATGGTTTGGGTTATGTTGTCTAACTTTTGGGTGATGGTGTTGAGTAAGCTCATTCAGCTTGCTCCAAATAGCCAAGCTTGCGCCACACCGCATAGCTTTCGCGAAACTCTGATAATGATGCCCAAACTCTGGCAAAGTTTTCATCCCCGTCCACCAACTGAACCGCAACGCCGTCCCACGCAGTGCTGAACGCTGAAATCATCTCAGGCGGCCATGTTTCAATTTGCGTACCCTTGGCGGCAATGGCGGTTAGGGCAGGGCCTTGCAGTGCTTCACCCTTGGCAATGCCGTAACGAATGTTATCACCGCACACCACTTCAATTTGTGCTTGTTGGCTGGCAGACAGGCTGTTCCACTTGTCCAAATTTATCATCAGTTCAAAAAATGTAGATTGTTGGTGCCAACCGGGGAAATAATAATAATCTGCCACCTGCCAGAACCCCATGTCATAATCTACTGTGGGCATGGAAAACTCGGCCCCATCAATGGTGCCAAGCTCAAGTGCGGGCATAATGTCGCCACCAGACAATAGCTGAACCGATGCTCCCATTTCCTCTAACACCCGCCCGCCAAGGCCGAAATATCTTATTTTCAGCCCTTTCAAATCATCAACCGAGGTGAATTTTTTATTATACCAACCAGATGCTTCAGGCGGGGTAATACCGCAAATTAGGCTGTGGATATTGTGCTTGTGGTAAATTTCTTCAAACAGCTCTTTGCCGCCAGCCTCGTAAAACCATGCTAAATATTCAGGGGCATCAGGGCCAAATGGTACCGAGCCAAATAGTTGTAGCGCAGGCTCTTTCCCCGCCCAGTAGCCAGATGTTGACCAACCCGCTTCAATAGCGCCGTATGATACAGCATCGAACCCTTCAAACGCAGGAGCAAGCGCGCCCGGTTCGTAAAACTTTATTTCCATATTGCCGCCAGATATCAGCGCAATTTGGCTTTCAATACGCTTGCCCATACTGCCCAACAAGGTGAGGGTAGAGGGGAATGTACTGGTCATTTTCCAGTGTATGTCTTGCTGTTCTACTACCTGTTCTTCTGGCTGGTCTTTTGTGGTTGTTGTTTCCTGACTGTTTTCAGCACCACATGCTGAAAGGCTAAGGGCAGATAATATAATGGCGTGCTTTAACAAGGACAGTTTGGTCATAATATAAATTCTATTCCAGAGCAGATTTTAACAGGGCGAATAGCTTGCCCATGTCGCTAGACATCAGGGTTACGTTGAAGGCATTGGCGTGGGCTTCGCCGCTTGAGCGTTCAATCAAGCTGTCAAAGTCACGAATGAATTTTTCAGCAATGGTTTGGAACTCGTTGTCTTGCTTGAAGCGTTTGGCAACGGCCTTACGCATTTTGTTGCCGCCCATTTTCATGGTTTTGCGGGCGAAAATACCTTTGTCGCCTTGCAGATATTTTTTCCATGCTCCGTCGTCAATTTCCACCTCTAACAGTCGTGAAATATCAACCGATGTTGAACCCAAACTTTCAATTAACAGCGATGATGTGTGAATGAAATCGTCTTTAATGGCATGTTTTATGGCTTGGTCGTGGGCTTCAATTTTTGTCACAAACAGCCCAGCACTACCAGCCAGTCTTTCAGCAGTTTGACCAATGTCATCAATGCTTTTGCGGGCTTCGCTACGGGTGCGTTCACCTGCGTTTTCCAAATCAGATACAGCCTTGCCCAGTTCTTTGGCAAAGCGGTTATGCAGATTAGTTATATCGTCTTCAGCTTGGTTGTTCAGGTCAGCAATGTTTTCTTTAACTTCCACTCTTGCTTTATTAATGGCGCTACGCAAACGATCTGACATCATGTTTATGTTGGCTTCGGTTGCCTCGGCGGTGTCGGATACTTTCTTGGCTAAAATATCCATACGGTCAGCGCCGCTTTCGCCAGAGTTAACCAACAGCGTTGTGCCTTGTATCAAGGCATCGGCACCCGATTGCAGGTCTGTAATAATTTCTTTAGAGTTGCCCTTAAAGTCATCTCTGGCACCAGTGAAGGTTTCAAAGGCATCGCCGAAAGCCACCAAGTTCATTTTTATAGTGCCTGTGAATGCTTCGTTTTCTTCACGCAATTTTTTACTAGCCATGGTGAAGGCTGTGGTTGTAACCGTACCCTTTTCACCAATTTTACCCATTTGTGCTTCAAGCTTGTCGGCTTTTGCTTCGATGTCGGCTGATGCTTCCCCTGCTATTTCACGCAATCCTGCTGTGCTTTTTTCCAAGTTGCGACTAGCTTCGGTAAGAATTTCTGTACCCTCATCACTGGTTTTTGCCAATAGTTCGCGTTGGGTAATAATTTGTTCTTCCACATGGTCAAGACGGCGTTTGGTGTCATCTAATGTCTGGCCTAGGTTTTCACTGCGTTTATCCATTACGCTACCAGCAATTTTCAGGTTTGTGGCGGCATCTTTGGCGGCAGAACCAATCATATCAGCATGGTCAGATAGTTTTGCAACCATAAGATCAAGCTCTGATGAGTTGCCCTCTCTGGCTTCTTCAATCATGCGGGACTGGGACTGCAATCCTTCCAACAGCTCTTTTAACTGGCTTAGGGTTGCGGTGGCTTGTTCTTTGGCACTGGAACGCAGGTTGCTAGACAGTTCCTGAATTTGCTTAGCGGCACTGTCAATGTGTTCAAATGCGCGGTCGGCTGATGCTCTGGCTGTGGCTTCAGCCGCAGACGATGTGGCGGTAATTGAGCGACCTGCCTCAACAAATATGCTTTCGGTGCGCTCAAATGTTTCGGCGGCGGCTTTTTCAATTTTGTGGGCTTGTTTGCTAAACTCGTCACCCGCTTGGGCGGCTTGCGACATGGCATTTGCGGCGGCGGTTGAAAGCTCGGTAGCTTGGCGTTTAATGGTGGTTTCAAACGCTTCGGCCTGTTGGTTGGCCTCATCAGACATGGCGGTAACCATGGCTGTGCGGTTTTCAATAAGGGTGGAAATTTTGCCAGATGCTTCGTCTAAACGTTCAATTTCCCGTGCCAAGTTGCCCGCACGACCCATAATTGCTTCAAAGGCCTCTTCCATTTGGTTGCGGCTTTCATGGGCGGTGGCGGTCATTTCCTGACGTTGGTTGCTCAGGGTTTCTTCAATGCCATCAACAACCTCAGATGTTTCAGCAACACTTGATGCCATTAGCTTGCTTTGTTCGGCAAAAAATGTTGATGCTTTTTCTATTTCACTACGGCTACTTTCGCTGGTTTCAACAATGGACTTTGAAAGTGATGAAAAAGTTTCTTCCGCTATGTTTATGCGGGCATCCATATCGTTGGCGAACATTTCCAAGGCTAGGCGCTCACGCTTTAGCATGTCTTTAAAACTAGCGGCTTTGGCCTCGGCATCAGTGGTGGCGGTAAACAGGTGGTTCACTTCGTCCTGAAAGCGGTTTTCCAAATTGTGAATACGCTGACCAGCAATGTCGGTTGCCGCTTCGATTAGTTTTAATTGCTTTTCAATATTTGTAGAAATTTCTTTAAGGCGGTCTTGGGCTTGGTCAATTGGTGCCAAGGTTTTAGCCATGCCTTTGGCAATGTCCAACCGTTGTTCCAACAGCGGATCGGTGCGTTGATAAACCAGTGCCACTAGCCAAAAAACCACAATGGGCGATGTTAGGCCTGCGGCATATAAGGCAACTTCGGTCATGGTCATGGGTTGGGTGCCGTTAAAAAAACCTTCTTTGTATGAGAACACAAAAAGCAAACCTGCCCAAATAACCGAAGCTATGCCTGCGGTATATACAGGCCATAGTCGTCTGGACTGAATGGCTATGTTTTTTTTAGGTTTTGAAGAACCAATTGCCGTATCAGCCTCTTGGTTTTCAAAGTTCATATTTTCTTTTGTCATGGCACTCTAGTGACTTTCTTTTGTACAAAACCATATAAAGGCAACACTTTCCCTTTTTTATATGGAAAGGTCAATAAATTAGGAAAGTTTGTAACAGCCACGATGCTTTAACTAAAAAAACTTAAAGTGTTACTACAATATATTGGGGCTTAAGTTTAGCCAGATACTATGGGGTGAGTTGCTGGTTTTTTCATAATGTTTTTGGCGTGACTTATGGGTGGTTGCTGTGCCAAGTTCACTAAATAAAATAGACTAGGGCTTAATGGGGATTAAAATGTCGGTTCATAGTTTGAAAGAAAAATTGGACAATACCAGTGGCGCTGTTGCAGTGCCACCAGTGTCACGGCCAACCAGTGCGCAAAAAAGATATCTGCAACTAGGTGGCACCCAACCTGGGGGCAAACTGCCGTTGTTTGACGATAATGGTCAGCGCATTGCAGCACGCACAATTAAAGCATGTATGAAGGCCGGTTGGTGCGAGCCGTGGTTAAGAAACCCAATTGAGCCTAAATGGCTGGTTTGCAAGCTTACCAAAAATGGCAAACAAGCCGTCAGTAACTAGTATTGTTTTTGTTTTTATGAGTAAGAATAACCCTTCCCTCAATTGGCAGCAATTAGACCAAATTACGGATAATGACCGTGATCTGGCTAAAGAATTTGTTGTAATGTTTTTAGAAAACGCCACCACATATGTGGACGAGCTGGTTCAGGCATTAAAAATGCCTGATTTAGAAGCTTGCGCGGAATTTGCCCGAGTGTGCCATAAGCTAAAAGGGGCGGCAAATAGTGTTGGTGCAGAAAACATTGCAAATCTAGCCCTGCAAGGCGAAAAAACAAGCAAGGCTTCAGAAAAACTTATGAATAAAGAATGTAGTGATTTAATAGAAATGATTAAAGGTGAATTAAAAAGCATTACTCGTATTATTAGTTGATTTATTTATATGCTTTTAACTAATTGAAGGGTAGTTTCTATAACTGAGTTTTGGTAATTTTGTTTAGTCGAATTTAAGGTAGAGTTTTATGGCAAGTTATGACTTATCATCCCTAACGGTTTTGTTGGTAGAAGACAGCCCCTTTATACGCTCGCTACTTACAAATAGCTTGAGAGTGTTAGGAGTTGGTACAATTATTACCAAAGAACATGGTGGTGAAGCTATCGAATTTTTAAAACTGGTTAAAGAAAACCCCATGAAGGCAGGTTGTCAGGGGGTGGATATTATTTTGTCTAATTGGCAAATGTCGCCAGTTGATGGCATGATGTTGTTACGCTGGGTTCGCCGCCACAAAGACAGCCCAGACAGGTTTGTACCCTTCATTATAATTTCAGCTTTCTCAGGCAAAGCCAGAGTTGCCCAAGCCAGAGAAATGGGCGTAAGCGAGTTTTTAACCAAGCCGTTTACTATTAAATCTGTGTGCGACAAAATTATTCTGACAATTGAAAAACAAAGACAATTTATTCATACCGCAGCTTATTTCGGTCCCGATAGACGGCGGCAAAAGCTGGTGGGCGGTGCAACAGAAAGACGGGTGCTAAAAGAAGGCATGCCTGGTGTGGAGGTGGTTCGTGGCTGAGGAAGTTAAAACCCAAGTAAGACTGTATCGTTTCAGAAACCGTTTGCGTGACAAAACCGCAGGCCTTGGTGGCGAAGTTGTTGAAATTGACATTGAAGCCCTGCAGGCGGCAGAGGCGGCACTGGCTGAAATGGCTGAAGATTACCCCGACTGGGTGATGAAGGAAATTGAGGCATTGTCTGAACTGCACCGACGCTGTGTTGATACCCCTGAAGAGAGAAAAGAGTTTTTCTCAGAAATCGCCGAAAAAGCCCATGATATGAAAGGACAGGGGGGTACATTTGGTTATCCGCTTATTACTTCATTTGCGGAAAGCTTGTATACATTCAGCGATGCCAAGGGTGAGCTGAGCGATAGCTCTGTTGAATTGATAAAAAACCATGTTGATGCCATGCGTGCTGTTATTAAAGGGCGCATTTCAGGCGATGGTGGGGAAATTGGTAAGGAAATGCAGTCTAGTCTGGATGAGGCTATTAAGAAAAAACTCGTTAAAAAGTAAGTATTTCAAGCGTTGTAACGCATTAGTTGTTCATTACAGCTCTTTTTTCTTATTTTTAACTTTTTTTAATGTATATTTTTTCATTACTGTCAGTTCATTATTGTCAGAATGTGGAGCGTAAAATGTTTATCAGTAAAATAGCCAAGGTTTTTATTATTTTTGGTTTCGTCGTTTTTCTTCATGGCTGTTCAGACAATTCAAACAATAGCCAAGACCCAATTGTAAATGCGGTGGCCGACCCTGACCGCCTTGCTGTAGATTTAGCCCGAGATGAAAATAGAAAACCTGTTGAGATTTTAAAGTTCTTCGGGGTTAAGCCTGGCATGAATGTAATAGATGTGTTTTCAGGCGGGGGTTATTACACCCAAATTTTAGACAATATTGTTGGTTCAGATGGGGCGGTAATAGCCCATAATAACCAAGGCTATAAAGATTTTGCCAAGAGCGAATTAGAAGACCGTTACGGTGCTGGCAGGTTAGAAAACACCGTGCAATATTGGGCAGAGGCCAACGAGCTGTCGTTTGAACCTGAAAGTGCCGATCTGGTTGTTATTATTTTAGGTGTGCATGATGTTTATTATAAACCCCAAGACCAAAGCTGGCCCACCATTGAAGAAGATAAGTTTTATAACGCCATAATTGGCGCGATAAAAGAGGGCGGCGTGCTGGGTATTATTGACCATAGGGCTGAGGCAGGCGCGCCTGAAACCACTGGTCATATGATACACCGTATTGACCCTGCCATTATAATTAGAGAGCTGAGCAAGCGTGGCATGGTGTTAGAGGCCGAAAGCGATATTTTAGCCAACCCTGACGATACCCTGCAAACCCCTATGTGGGATCCTGAAATTAAAGGACGCACAGACCGTTTTGTTTTACGCTTTAGAAAACCTGAAGCCGCAGATGAAGCCGCAAATGAAGCCGCAGCATCAGACATGGACACCACGGCAGAGAATACACCTCTTAACACCTCGTGGCGTACTGATGCTGATAAAGCCAGAGATGAGTTGCGCAAACCCCAAGAGGTTCTGTCGTTTTTTGATGTTGGCGAGGGCATGTCAGTTTTGGATTTGCGTTCTGGTTCTGGTTATTACAGCAGGGTGCTATCTGGTGTGGTGGGTGTTGAAGGCACTGTTGTTGCCCATAATGCCCCACGGGCATCGGCTGAACGTAGAGCAACATTAACAGAAAGCTATTCAAAGCTAGATAATGTTAATTATATAATTAGCCCTCTAACCGAATTGCCTTTGGAAGATAACTCGGTTGATAGGGTTTTGCTGTTTTTAATGTATCACCATTTGCATTATTCCGCCGATAGCGGCGAGGTATTGCCACAAGCATCAGCCGCTGTCTTGGCAGAGGTGAGGCGGGTGCTGAAACCTAATGGTGTTTTTGGACTTATTGAACACAAAGCCCCAGACGGCACAAACCGCGGCGACAGTGCGGCACTGCACAGGGTTACAGGTGAAATTGCAATTGCCGATATGGAAAGTAATGGCTTCACGTTGGTCAAATCATCTGACCTGTTTTCTCATTTTACTGACCCAATGGATTGCAACTGGCAAAGCTGTGTTGAGCGTGGTCACACTAACCGCATAGTTCATTATTATCAGGCTAATGACTGAACAATTGTCAGGCTAATGACTGCAAAGTTTAAGAGCTAAAACTTTAAAATGGCCTTACCCTTGCTCATGTTCAAGGCATAGTCGTCCATGGCGCCCGCAAAGTTTTCAATGTCGTAATGACCCCGAACATCAAGCACAAGCGCATCTTCCTTGAACAGGTTTTGAATTTCAGCAGACCTTGCCAGTAATATTTCAGGCTTAATGCCAATAAGCTTGCTGGAAAGCCAGAAGCCTTCAATTCTGGTGTCAGCAAAAATCATGTGACCAACTGAATAGTGACCACCTAAAACATCACCCGCATCTGTATTTAACCGCCCAAAAACAATGGCTGTGGTTGAAATCGGCATGTTTGTCAGCACTGCGGCACTGTCTGGCCCTGCGACACAGTCAAAAAACACAGTTGCTCCAAGCTCATGGCTTAATGCTTTTAATTGCGCGTTAAAGTCAGCGTCGCTAGTTATAAGCACATGTTCCGCACCTAGTTCTAGCAGCCTGTCTTTTTGTTCTTGGCGGCGTACGGTGGAAATAACCTTTATGCCGCGGCGTTTGGCAACGCAAACAACCAGTTTGCCAACCTGACTGGCGGCGGCGTTTTGCACCACGGCTTTTGCGCCAAGTTCTTCTGCACGGTCAAGCAAGCTAAAAGCGGTAAACGGGTTTACAATTAATGTGGCGGCCATGTCATCGGGAATATCCGCAATTATGGGCATGCACTGGTTGGCATTTGTAACCATATATTCAGCCCAAGTACCATCATAGCCACTGCTGATTTTAGACGAGCATGCCACCCGCATACCTTTTAGCGTGTCACCAAACGGGCCTGCACCTGCATCAACCACCAAGCCTGTGCCTTCCAATCCCGCAACCGAGCCGTAATTTGTGGTTAGGCCATATTGCCCGCTAATATATGCAAGGTCTGACGGGTTGCAGGTTGTAGCGGCCATTTTAATCAACACCTCGCCATCACCAGCAGTTGGAATGGGCTTTTCTACCAGTTCTACACGGGTAGAGGGTGCCGCGGTTAGGTCGCTGTTTTTTAATACATGCAGGGCTTTCATGGTGGTCATAGTTATACTTTCTAATGGTTTTATTTAAAAATAATGGAAGCCCAAAAGGTTCCAGTGATAAAGGGTCAGCACAAATAATATGCTGAAAATAATAACTAAGGAATGCCTGATACGGCGCCAGAAAGGCCAGTTGGCATCGCGCCAAATAACAAAAAAGCTCGGCACATTAATCAAGGTTATAATAAAGCCAATTATGCCCAATGTCAGCGCAATGTTCATACTGCTTGGCGGGAATGAATATACGTTCAGTTCTTGCATGCCTGCCATTTTTATAATCGCAGTAAAGAAGAAGATGAAAAACATCAACCAGACAAAACCCAAAATTGCGGCTAAGCGTGAGGCCACGCTTTCGTTTAGGCTTTCGTTAATGTGGCGTTTGCGCCTTAACCATGCGCCAATGACTGAACCAAGTGATGCTAGCAGGGTTAGTGGTAAAATTAGCTGAAACCACGCACCGCTTTTTAAAAAGCCAACCTTGGTTGCGGCGGCAACACCAAAGTCATTCACCATTTTTGTTATGTCGCCATCTTCATCTTCAATAAAGGACAATTTTTTATAACCATTAACCTCTTGGAAATGAAGCGGGCTAACCTCAACCCAGCTTGTTGTTCCCAACTGGCCCGTTGTTGTCAAATAACCCTCGCTTGTAATACCAACATTGGTAAAGCCCATTAACATAGATGTAATTTTTTCCAAGCCTTCATAAGAATGGCGGTCAGTTAGATACGTGCCAGTGAAACGCAAGCCACGTTCGGCAAAATCTGTTGGTGGGGTTTGGGTGCTTTCCTGTGTTTGTTCGGCAAAGAAACGCTGGGTAAACAGTGCTGGCAGTTCATAAGCCAGTTTATAGCCAGTGTTGGTGTTGGTGCTGATGAAAATGCCAAGGTTTAATTCTGGTATTAGCACCATGTTCGACATGAAATAAAGCGTGGCACCACCGTGGCCTATGCCACGCATGTGGTTGGGCAGGCTATATTCTAGCATGCCGTGGGCAAAGCCGTTGCTCCCACTTGTGTTGCTAAAGCTTTGTTCCTGCATGGTTTTTGCGGTGTCTTCATTTAATATGCGCTGGTCTTTTACGCCGCCCAAGTTTAAATGCGCCATCATGTAGCGGCTCATGTCCTCAGCCGTGGCGGACATGGCACCAGCAGGGGCAATGTGTTCGATAAATTCAAAACCCTGTTCACGCAGGCGACCGTTTTTGTGGGCAAAACCTGCTGAAATGTTTTCTGCTAACGCGGGGTCTATGGGGGCGGGCATTCCTGCCATGGGGGCATATGGCTCTCTAAAGCTAGAGCTGTTCATGCCCAAGGGGTTAAATATATGCTCTTCCACATAGCTGTTAAAATCTTGCCCTGACACCTCTTCAACAATAACGCCAGCGATGGCAGCGCCGTAATTAGAATATGATGTGGTAACACCCGCTTCACGCACCTGTTCAGGGCGATATTTTCGCAAATATTCCCTTAGCGGGGTCAGGTTTACGGCATCTTTTACAAACAAATGCCCCAAGGCGCTGTCTTCATAGCCAAGGTTATGGTTCATCAAATGACGAATTAATATGGGGTTTTCAAAGTCATCATCAGGTAATTGCAGGCTTTCAGGTAAGTGCATATTAACAGGGTCGTTCAGGTTAAGCTTGCCTGCCTCGCGCAGTTGCATTAACGCCGTCCAGATAAATGTTTTTGATATACTGCCAATGCGAAAAAGGGTGTTTTCGGCTGATACTGCGGCAAAATCATCTAAATGTGACGCACCATAACCGTTTGAATATATAACCTTATTGTCCTGCACTATAGACAGTGTGGCACCAGCAATGTTGTCACGCTGCATATAGCCTTCAACAATGCCGTCTACATATGCTTTTAAAGCGCCGTAGTTTTCAATGTTTGCTCTTGCGGGGGCGGGGGTCGCGGTATCAGTGGTCGCGGTATCAGTGGTCGCGGTATCAGTGGTCGCGGTATCAGTGGTCGCGGTATCAGTAGTGGCGGCTTCGGTTTCTTGCACTTCAACAGGCGGGTCGGCCTGCACTTCAACTGTTTCAGTCGCTTCAGTTACCTCTGTCGCTTCAACTGTTTCAGTTACCTCTGTAGCTTCAGTTGCCTCTGTCGCCTCTGTCACCTCTGTGGCAGTTTCTTGTGATTGCCCCGCAATTTGGGCTTGTGCTGAATGCGCTGTAACTGAGGCAAAAAATAAAACTCCGCCCAAGCACAATAATGATAGTTTTTTAATAAAGCTCATACTTAGTACCCCCAAAAAATACAAAACAGGCAAACAGGTTAGTAGGGAAACAGTTATGATGCAATAGCAGGGGGTTAGTGGGTAACTTTAGCGCCTTAATTCAGCCACGGCACGGTCAATACCATCAAGTGACAATGGATACATACGGTCAGACATAATGCGTTTCATCATTTGAATGCTTTGGCTCCATTCCCAACTGTCTTCCATAATGGGGTTTAGCCAAACACTAGAATGGTAAACGTCCAAGGCGCGGTTCATCCACACTTCGCCCGGTTCTTCGTTCCAGTGTTCAACACTGCCGCCTGCGTAAGCTATTTCATATGGGCTCATGGATGCATCGCCGACAAATATAAGTTTGTAGTCGTGGGGATAGGTGTGCAGAACATCTAAAATACTGGTGGTTTCGGTGTGGCGGCGTTTGTTATCTTTCCACACACCTTCGTACAAACAGTTATGAAAATAGAAAAACTCTAAATGCTTGAACTCGCTTCTGGCGGCAGAAAACAGCTCTTCAGTTAGTTTAATGTGCGGGTCCATCGAGCCACCAACATCTAAAAACAACAGCACTTTTACGGCATTGTGTTTTTCTGGCACCATTTGAATGTCCAAATAGCCCTTTTTTGCGGTGTTATCGATGGTTGCGTTTAGGTCTAATTCTTCAGCGTTACCCTCACGGGCGAACTGGCGCAGTTTTCTAAGCGCCATTTTTATGTTTCTGGTGCCAAGCTCAATAGTATCGTCCAAGTTTTTAAAACTGCGCTTGTCCCACACCTTAATTGCTTTGCCGTGGCGGCCTTCTTTTTGGCCAATGCGCACCCCCGCAGGGTTGTAACCATGGGCGCCAAATGGCGATGTGCCGCCAGTACCAATCCATTTACTGCCGCCTTGGTGGCGTTCTTTTTGTTCTTCTAAGCGTTTTTTCAGGGTGTCCATTATTTCATCCCAGTCACCCAGTTCCTCAATTTTTTTCATTTCCTCTTCGCTAAGGTACAGCTCAGCCATTTTCCTCAGCCATTCTTCGGGAATGCCAACCTCGTCGCCGTCACCAATAAATTCAATGCCGTTAAAGGCGTGACCGAAAACCTGGTCAAACTTGTCCAAATGCTTTTCGTCTTTAACGTATGTGGCGCGGGCAAGGTAATAAAAATTGTCCACCTTCATGTCGCTACAGCCTGCCTTTAACGCTTCCATAAACGTTAAATGCTCTTTTAGCGTGGTGGGAATGCCCGCTTCGCGCATTTCATAAAAAAATTGTGTAAACATATCTTTGTTTTTCACGATTTTACCTTGGGTGCAAGCAAAGTTATCGTATAACTTAGGTATAAATATTTTAACTAAGGGGTTATTTTGGCCAACAACCATTTGAAAATGCTGTTCCGTGATGGGGCTAAGCTTACTAAGCAAGGCAAGCTTAAAGAAGCGATTGAGTGTTATGAACATATTTTGCATCATGACAGCTTAAATGCGCGAGCACTTTTTGCCCTTGGCAATGTGTCTAAACGCCTTGGTTCGTTTGAACTGGCGGAAACCATGTATAGGGCAACGCTGGACATTGAACCCACTTCGGTTGAGGTGGCAAATAATCTGGGCATTTTGTTGCATGAACAAGGCCGCGATGATGAAGCCATAGAGATTTATAAACACACGCTGACACTGGAGCCTGAAAGCGTTGAAACGTGGGTAAACCTTGGTGTTGCGGTTGCTGCGGACAGAGATTTTGAAAACGCTGAAAAGTTTTATGA
>DAOWAS010000047.1 GCA_030634465.1 Alphaproteobacteria bacterium
ATAGTGTGTAAACGTCTGGCGCCAATGTTTTCTACATTTGCGTTTACTTCTGCTGAAATTTTGGCAAGAGCTTTAATTCCATCTTTGGTAAAATCCAAAGTTACATCTTCAGTTTTCAAAAGGGCGGTATATTGTTTTATCAAGCTAAACTCAGGCTCGGTTAAAATACGCACAAAGTCTTCTTCGGTCAGGGCGCGCAGTTCAACCCTAATGGGCAGGCGACCTTGCAGTTCTGGCAACAGGTCTGATGGCTTTGACACCGAAAATGCGCCTGATGATATAAACAAAATATGGTCAGTTTTAACAGGGCCGTGTTTGGTAGAAACCGTTGTGCCTTCAATAAGCGGCAACAGGTCGCGTTGCACACCCTCGCGGCTAACTTCACCACCACGGTTGTCAGAACGAGCGCAAATTTTATCAATTTCATCGAGAAAAACTATGCCTTGGTTTTCAACCAGATCAATACTTTCACGGATAAGCTTTTCTTCATCTAAAAGCTTGTCACCTTCTTCAGCGATTAAAATTGTATAGGCATCTTCCACATTCATTTTTTTGGTGGTGGTGCGCCCACCCATAGATTTGCCTAAAATGTCGCCAATGTTCATCATGCCCATGCTGGCGCCCGGCATTCCTGGCACGTCAAATGTAGGCATGGGGTTAGAGTTGTCAGCCAGATCTAGCTCAATTTCTTTTTTGGCTAAGGTGCCTTCACGTAACATTTTTCTAAACTTTGCTCTGGTATCTTCAGAGCTGTCTTTGCCAACTAAAACATCTAACACTCTGTCTTCGGCACCAATTTCTGCTTTTGCCTGCACTTCTTTGCGCTTTTTATCACGCAATATGGCAATGGCATTTTCGGTCAGGTCGCGGACAATTTGCTCAACATCACGCCCCACATAACCAACTTCGGTAAACTTTGTGGCTTCGATTTTTATAAATGGTGCCTCAGCCAGTTTTGCCAAACGGCGCGATATTTCGGTTTTGCCCACACCTGTGGGGCCAATCATAAGAATATTTTTTGGCAACACTTCATCGCGCAAATCTCCTTCTAACTGCTGGCGGCGCCAGCGGTTGCGAAGAGCCACAGCAACGGCACGCTTGGCATCCTTTTGTCCAATAATATAACGATCTAGTTCTGAAACAATTTCACGTGGGGAAAGGGCGCTCATTCTGCGTCTAGCTCCTCAATGGTTAGGTTGTTGTTGGTGTAAACACAAATATCTGCGGCAATGCCAAGGGCTTTTTCTGCTACATCTTTGGCATTTAATTTCTTTTGATCAACTAATGCTCGTGCGGCGGCTAGGGCATAGTTGCCACCAGAACCAATGGCAATTATGCCATCTTCTGGTTCTAAAACATCGCCCGTGCCTGTAATTACCAAACTGGCAGACTTGTCGGCAACCGCCATCATAGCTTCTAATTTGCGTAAATATCTGTCGGTGCGCCAGTCTTTTGCCATTTCCACGCATGCTCTGGTTAATTGACCAGGGTAGCGCTCCAGTTTTTCTTCTAAACGTTCAAACAGGGCAAAGGCATCAGCCGTGGCACCAGCAAAACCTGCTATAACCTGACCATCACCCAAAATGCGAACTTTTTTAGCGTTTGCCTTAACCACAGTGTCGCCCATGGTTACCTGACCATCACCCGCTATAACAACCTTACCATTTTTTCTTATGGATAAAATGGTTGTACCCCGCCAAAGTGATGCGTTTGTTTTATCGTCCATGGAAATGTCCTTTGTGGTTTTTGAACCTATTTCATATAGCCACGCATGGCTAAAAATACAAGTGAATGAGCTATGCCAAACTTGTCTTTAGCCATGTGTTGCATTAGCCTAACTATATTATCACACACATATAGGGGACGGTAATGGCATATGACAAAGATAATATTTTTGCCAAAATTTTAAGGGGTGAAATTCCTTGTAACAAAATTTATGAGGACGAGTTTGCTCTGGCATTCCATGACATTAACCCCCAAGCACCCATACATGTTTTGGTTATTCCTAAGGGTGAATATGTATCTATGAGTGATTTTACCGCAGACGCTCCTGACGAGCTGATTGTGGGCTTTTTTCGTGCGGTTGGTCTGGTTGCCAAGCAACTGGGTTTGGACGAGCCGGGTTACCGCACCTTAGCTAACATTGGCGAGCATGGCAGACAGGAAGTACCCCACCTGCACATGCATATTTTTGGCGGCAAAAAACTAGGCTCAATGATTTGAACTAATGATTTGAGCTAAAGCTTTTTAACGTTCTTACAGCCCAAGCTTTTCTTTAACCAAAGCATTCAGATCAGTTTCAGGTCTGGCACCAACATGTGAAATAATTTCACTGGCGCATAGGGCGGCAATTTTACCACAATCTTCATGTGAATACCCTTGGGTAAATCCGTATAAAAAACCTGCGGCATACAGGTCGCCCGCTCCTGTGGTGTCTTCAACACTGGTGTCAAATGCAGGAATATCAATGCGGTTGCCATCTGAAATAATAACCGCACCTTTTTCACTGCGGGTTAAAATAACTAAGTGCAAATGCTCGGCGGCCATTTGTGCGGCTTTATCAAAGTTTTTTTCACCATAAAGCTCGGTTATTTCAGCTTCGTTGGCGAACAAAATATCAACTTGGTTTTCCACCAGTTCGATAAATTCGTGTTTAAAGCGGTCGACACAAAAACTGTCTGATAGTGTTAGGGCAACCTTGGTGTCAGAATTGTTGGCAATATCCATTGCTTTTAAAAAAGCTTTTTTGGCTTCTTCTGGGTCCCATAAATAACCCTCTAAATAAAGCACCTTTGCATTTTTTATCATTTCTTCATTCACATCATCAGGGCCCAGCTCCACACAGGCACCTAAAAATGTGTTCATGGTACGCTCAGCATCTGGCGTTACCAAAATAAACGAGCGCGCTGTGGGGGTGCCATCTGATGTTGGGGTGGTGGTATATTCAACACCTAATGATCTGATATCATGGCTGAACACCTCGCCCAACTGGTCATCGGCAACCTTGCCCATAAAACCTGCGGTACCACCAAGTGCGGCAACCCCTGCAATGGTGTTGGCGGCTGAACCACCAGAAACCTCAACCGCGGGGCCCATTGCGGCATAAAGCTTTTCTGCATCCTCAGCAGAGGTCAACGCCATAGAACCTTTGGTTAAATTATGCTCTGCTAAAAATGCATCTTCGGTGCGGGCAAGAACATCAACAATGGCATTTCCAATGCCGACAACATCTAGGGTCATAAAAAGCTCCATATAGCGGTTAATTGTTTGGCGATTATAGGTATCAAAAACAAACACACAATGCATTTATATGAGGATAAGTGTTTAATTTTGCCTTACAGTTACCATATGATGTGATGTGCGGTAAAAAAAGGTACGAAAAATGATTATAAACGCATTTATGAAAGCTCTTGATCAATCGTTTGAAAAAGGGTTTCGGCGTGTTTTCTTTGTTGGGGTGTTGGGGGCGGTAATTGTTTTTGCTGCGCTTTTGTTTTTTATAACCACCATAACGCCCCAAGGTTTTGAAATTTCAAGCTGGCAGTGGGTTAACGATGCCGTTAACTGGATGCTTGGTTTTGCTCTTTACCCAATGTTTTTTATTGTGGCGTGGCTGTTTTTCCCCGCAGTGGCAACAATGTTTATGGGTATTTTCTTGGACGATGTTGTCGATGCTGTTGAGGACAAGCACTATCCTGACCATAAAGCACCCCACCGAATTAGCGTTATGGACAGTTTTTTAATAGCGGCAAAAATGGGCTTGCTGTTAATTGTTTTAAATCTATTAGCACTGCCGCTTTATTTGCTTTTGCTTTTTACCGCCGTGGGGCCGTTTATTTTATTCCTTACCCTAAATAGTTATTTGCTGGGTCGAGAATATTTCGATTTGGTTGCCATGCGTCACTTTAGCAGGACCGATGCCATTGCCCTTAGAGAAAGCTCAGGCAGTAAGGCGTTTTTAACGGGTACGCTAATAACCATTCTTTATATTATTCCCATTGTTAACTTGTTTGCGCCCATTTTGGGTGCGGCAACTATGGTGCATGTGTTCCACAGCACCCGCAGTACTCGCGGCAGTAAGGTTTAGGGCAAGTGATTATGAAAAAACTAAATCTGTTTTTGTTTCCACTTATTTTGGCGGGTTGTGCTGAAACCTTAACATACGGAGCACCTGTGTCACCTGAACTTGAAACGGTTGTGGCGGCAGAAGGGTTAGCCACACCTGTTGTGACGGAAGAGCGTATGCCAGAAGCAATTCGTCTTTTGGATTATACCCCACTAGAGGTGTTTAACTGGTTGGGCACACCATCGCTAGTTCGTCGTGATACTCGGGTGCAGGTGGCGCAATTTGCAAATACACATTGTATATTGGATGTTTATTTTTACCGCCCAAGTGAGCAAATGGACTTTTTGGCAAACCATGTTGATGCTCGCACATCTAATGGTGCTGACTTTTCAGAAGACGAGTGTTTAGCAACGCTTCTGGGTGGTGAGGGCTTTCCCGAAGAGTTGGTACCGTCATTAAATGATAGTATTGGTGGCGACTAATCTAAAACTGTTTTGCCCTTAAACAGGCAGATGTCGCTAATTATACATTCCGCACATTTTGGCTTGCGCGCGGTGCAAACATAGCGCCCGTGTAATATAAGCCAGTGGTGGGCATGGACAGCATATTGGTCTGGCACACGTTTAATCAGGCCCTTTTCCACCTCAAACACATTTTTCCCCGGTGCTAAACCAGTGCGGTTTGAAATACGGAAAATGTGGGTATCAACAGCATGGGTGGGCTGACCAAAAGCAATGTTAAGCACCACGTTGGCGGTTTTTCTACCAACACCGGGCAGTTTTATTAGGTCGTCGCGGTTGTCTGGCACTATTGAATTATGCTCGTTTATTAGTATTTCGCTCAGGGCAATTACGTTTTTGGCTTTGCCGTTATAAAGACCAATGGTTTTAACGTGGCTTATCAAACCCTCAATGCCTAATTTCAGCATTTTCTCAGGCGTGTCGGCTATTTTAAACAGTTCTTTGGTGGCTTTGTTTACGCCCACATCTGTGCTTTGTGCCGATAAAACAACGGCAACTAACAGGGTATAATTATTATGGTAGTTTAGCTCGCCTTTGGGCTCAGGGTTGGCGGCTTGCAGGCGGGAAAAAAGCTCTTCAATTTTGCTTTTAACTAACTTCATAACCCCAACACATCGTTCATGGAATAAAGCCCATTTGGTTTTTTAACCAGCCAAAGTGCGGCTTTCACGGCACCTTTGGCAAAAAGGCTACGGTCAAACGCTTTGTGGGTGAAGCTTATTTCTTCGCTGTCGTTTTTAAATGTAACGGTGTGTTCCCCAGCAATTTCCCCTTCGCGGGTAATGGCAAAGGCAATATCATCATCGCCCAGTTCGCGTGCGGCTTTTATTGCCTCGGCAAAACTAAGTGCGGTGCCTGATGGCGCGTCAACTTTGTGGGCGTGGTGCTTGTCGACAATTTCAACAGTAAAGTCATCACCCAACAACAAGGCAGCTTTTTTGGCGGCATCTAGTAAAATATTTACACCCAAACTGGTGTTGCTGGCATAAATTATGGGTGCATAAACGGCCGCGTTAGTAATGGCGGCTATTTGCTCATCACTAAGACCTGTGGTGCCAATAACTAAGGGTGTGTTGGTGTTTTCAGCTAGTTTTAGGTGTTTTTCTAATGGCTCGGGGTTGGTAAAGTCGACAACCACATCGCATTTATTAAACAAAGCGCTTAGGTCGTCATTTTTTGAGGAAGCAATGGCAGAATAGTTATCAGCATTTGCAATTTCGGCAATAATGGCCTGACCCATGCGCCCACTTGCGCCCAATACTCCTATGCTTATCTCGTTCATTATTGCAGGCCTTATTTTTTGTCATGCTCCTTAGCGAGCTTCTTCACCAGATCTTTTTCCGCCTTGCTTAGGCTGGTTGGTATTTCTATTTTTGCTTCAACAACCATATCACCAATAAAGCCAGTGTTAAGCTGTGGCATGCCTTTTTTCTTCAAACGAAAGCTTTGCCCAGGCTGTGTGCCTTCTGGTATTTTAATATCAGCACTACCGCCGCCAAGCTTTTCAACACTTACCTTGCCGCCCAAAATAGCGGTGGTTAGGGGAATATCAGCTTTGCAATAAAGCGTTGTGCCTTTGCGATCAAAGCTTTCGTGGGGCAGAATGTTTATGAAAATATATAGGTCACCTGGCGGTCCACCACGCAGTCCTGCATCGCCCTCACCAGTAAGTCTGATGCGGGTGCCATCTTCCACACCCACAGGAATTTTAACGGATAATTTTTTGGCTTTTTCAACACGACCAACACCGTGGCACTCTTTACATGGGTCGGAAATAACCTGACCCTCGCCGCCACATGTTGAACAGGTACGTTCAACAACAAAAAAGCCCTGCTGTGTGCGTTGTTTGCCCGCACCGCCGCAAGTGCCACATACTTGTGGTTTGCTTCCTTCTTCAGCGCCGCTACCATCGCACGAACCACAGGTGTGGGTAGATGGCACTTCAAGCGATGCTTCAGAACCAGAAAAGGCCTCCTCCAAGGAAACCTCTAAATTATAACGAAGGTCAGAACCCCTTTGGGCAGATGACTGGCGTCTACGTCCGCCCCCCATAAAGTCGCCAAAAAAGTCGTCAAAAACATCAGCAAAGTTCGAGTTAAAACCACCACCTTGACCACCGCCACCGCCTTCAAATGCAGCATGGCCGTAGCGGTCATAAGCGGCGCGCTTATCATCATCTTTTAAAATATCATAAGCTTCGCTTACTTCTTTAAAACGATGCTCAGATTCAGGACAGTCTTGGTTGCGGTCGGGATGGTGTTCCATTGCCAGCTTGCGATAAGCTTTTTTAAGGCTAACACTATCGACCGTTTTCTCAACACCCAGTGTTTGATAAAAACATGATTTGCTCATTGAATTACTCTCAGACTAAAGCTGTTTTATTTTGATTTAAAAACATATTGATAATTCTGTCCACCCCGCACTTGGCGGGGCAGACAGATATTTTATCAAATTAGTCTTTTTTGTCAGCGTCGTCGTTTGCTTCTGCAGCTTCGTCTACTTCTTCGAAGTCAACATCAACAACATTTTCGTCTTCTGCAGCTTCGTTGTTGTCTGTGGCCTCACCAGCGTCTTGGGTGTCTGGTCCGCCTTCGGCATCTGCTGCTTGGGCTTTGTAAATTTCTTCACCCAGCTTAAGCGATACTTGTGACAGCGCCTCAACCTTGGCTTTGATGTCTTCAACATCATCACCCTCAAGTGCTGTTTTCAAAGCGTCTTTGGCTTCAACAATGGCGTTTTTAGTTTCTTCGTCAACCTTGTCGCCGTGCTCTTCCAGGGTTTTTTCAGTACCGTGAACTAGCGATTCGCCTTGGTTTCTTACTTCGGCTTGTTCGCGGCGATCTTTATCGTCAGCGGCATTGGCTTCAGCTTCTTGAACCATTTTTTCAATATCATCGTCAGACAGGCCGCCTGATGCTTGAATGCGAATTTGCTGTTCTTTGCCTGTGCCTTTATCTTTGGCAGAAACATTAACAAGACCGTTGGCATCAATATCAAAGCTAACCTCAACTTGCGGCACACCGCGCGGGGCAGGTGGAATGCCAACAAGGTCAAACTGACCAAGAATTTTATTGTCAGCAGCCATTTCACGCTCGCCTTGGAACACTCTAATTGTTACAGCGTTTTGGTTATCTTCTGCGGTTGAGAAAACCTGAGATTTTTTGGTAGGGATTGTGGTGTTGCGCTCAATTAAGCGTGTGAACACGCCGCCTAGAGTTTCAATACCAAGTGAAAGCGGTGTTACGTCTAATAGCAACACGTCTTTAACATCGCCCTGTAAAACACCAGCTTGAATGGCAGCGCCCATGGCAACAACCTCGTCTGGGTTAACGCCTTTGTGTGGGTCTTTACCGAAAAACTCTTTAACAGTTTCCATAACCTTAGGCATACGGGTCATGCCACCAACCATTACAACATCATCAATTTCACCAGCCTTAAGGCCAGCATCTTTCAATGCTTTTTTACATGGCTCTAATGTGCGTTTAATCAGGTCACCAACCAGTGCTTCAAACTTTGCACGGGTAAGTTTCATGGTTAAATGCTTAGGGCCAGACTGGTCAGCAGTAATGAACGGCAGGTTCACTTCTGTTTGTGTGGTTGATGAAAGCTCAATTTTGGCTTTTTCTGCGGCTTCTTTCAAACGCTGAAGCGCAAGTTTATCTTCACGCAGGTTAATGCCATGTTCTTTTTTAAACTCATCAGCTAAATAATCTACCAAGCGCAGGTCAAAATCTTCACCACCAAGGAAGGTGTCGCCGTTAGTTGATTTTACTTCAAATACACCGTCACCAATTTCTAATACTGATACGTCAAAAGTACCACCACCAAGGTCATAAACCGCAATGGTGTGACCTTCGCTTTTTTCCAAACCATATGAAAGTGCGGCGGCGGTTGGCTCGTTGATAATTCTAAGAACTTCCAAACCAGCAATTTTACCAGCATCTTTGGTTGCTTGGCGTTGGGCATCGTTAAAGTAAGCAGGAACTGTAATAACAGCCTGAGTTACGGTTTCGCCTAAATATGTTTCTGCGGTTTCTTTCATTTTTTGCAAAATAAAAGCTGAAATTTGACTTGGGCTATATTTTTCGCCTTTAGCTTCAACCCACGCATCGCCGCCCTCGGCTTTGACAATGTTATATGGAACCATGTCCATGTCTTTTTTGGTGGTTGGGTCGGCAAATGTGCGACCAATTAAACGTTTGATAGCAAAAAGTGTATCGCTAGGGTTTGTAACAGCCTGGCGCTTGGCGCTTTGACCAACCAGACGCTCACCCTCATCAGTGAAAGCAACAATAGATGGTGTGGTGCGACCGCCCTCAGCGTTTTCAATAACCTTTGGCTTAGAGCCATCCATAATAGACACACATGAGTTTGTTGTGCCTAAGTCAATTCCAATAATCTTTCCCATTTTGTCCTCTTTCTCGGCAAACTTATCTGGCCAATTAATGCACCAAACTAGCTTCCATTTATTTACTGATGGTTTTGTGTTTTTCCATCAAATTTTTTACACACGCATTTAATTTGCATATGCACTTTAAAATTAAATTTGCAAGACCCCTCCACGGATCGAACGAAGGTCTTGCGACCATTCGAGGCTTATATAGGAAGCAAACGCTACGGTTGCAAGGCTTGGCTTAATAATTTAAAGATGTTTTAACAATTTTTTTCAAATATATACGTTTAATTCGTGTTTTCTACTAAATTAGGGCTGGTTTTATGGGACTAAGGTTAATTTTTTCTATCACTTTTACAGTTTGTGCTTTTATTTTGGTATTTTTGCCATTTAGCGGCCAGACAATGTCGCAAAAACAGGCAATGTCGCAAATTAGTGGCGAAATTAGCGTTAATAATGCATGGGTGCGTTACAATCCAATGTCAGGGCGTTCGTCTGCGGCATATGTTAAAATTGAAAACCTTGGCAACAATAGTGTCAGGCTGGTTGGTGTTAGCGCACCACACCCAGCACATGCCATGTTGCACCAAACCATAACCACTGATGGCATTTCAAGAATGTCTCATTTAGATAGTATTGATATTGCTGCTGGCACTAGCTTTGTTTTTGAACCTAGGGGCGCACACATTATGCTAATGAATATGCCCACGGACCTAGAGATGAAAACAAACCTAATGTTAGAGCTTAGCTTTGCCTCAGGTAAAAAACTTGAAGTTCCCTTTAAGCTTTGCCCCTTAACAGCATCAGAAATTTGTTAGGCGGTTTCGTCTATTTCATGGGGCTTGTCGTTTGCTTTGTTTTTAACCACACCAACCATGGCGGGGCGCAACAAGCGTTCTTTTAAAACATAACCGGGCTGAATTACCTGAATAATTGTGCCGTTTTCTGCGGCAGGGTTTTCCACCTCAAACATGGCTTGGTGGAAGTTATGATCAAACTTTTCACCATCTGGTGTAATTTTGGTAATGCCTTGCTTGTCAAAAACGTTAAGCAATTCTCTTTCGGTCATTTCCAAGCCTTCAACAAAAACCTTAACGGCCTCTTCTTCACGCATTTCTTCGGGAATGGTATCTAGGGTGCGTCTTAAATTGTCAGACACAGACAAAAGATCACGAGCAAAACTGGTAACGGCATATTGTGCAGCGTCGCTTACTTGGCGCTCGCCACGGCGGCGCAGGTTTTCACTTTCTGCGATGGAGCGAAGCAATTTGTCTTTAAGTTCAGCAATTTCATCATCAGCACTTTTGATATTAATATCAACAGCCTCTTCTGCACTTTCACTACCCTCAACCTCAAGATTTTCCTCTTCGTTAGGCAGATCTTCGTTTTCCATGTCGTTTTCTTCGTTATTCATTTCTTTGCTTTCGTGTTTATTTGTAGCTGTCTTAATTGTTTTTATAATATTTGTCCAATTACCTTTGCGGTAAAATCAACCATGGGGATAACCCTTGCATAGTTTAATCGGGTGGGGCCAATAACCCCAACAGCCCCAACTATGCGTCCGCTATCATCAGCATATGGCGAAACCACAACGCTTGAGCCAGATAACGAAAACAATCTGTTTTCCGCCCCGATAAAAATTTTAACTCCATCACCGTCTTTTGTAAGCTCTAACAGTTTTACCATGCCTTCTTTTGATTCTAGGTCATCAAACAGTTGGCGTATGCGTTCTAAGTTTTCAAGGGTTGAACCGTCATCTAAAAGGTTTGATCGCCCTCTTACAATTAATGTTCCACCCTCTTTTTGTCCTGACGACCATGTGGCTAAACCGGCCTTAACAACCTGTTTTGTTAGGGTGTCTAACTCAGCCCGTTGGCTTTTCAACTCATCAAGGATTGTGTCTTTTACAGCATCTAGGGTGCGCCCTTCAAGCCCCCTAATTCTTCCAAATTGCGCATTTAAATAGTTTCCTGCCTGCGTAAGTGCTGATGGCGGCGTTCCTAAGGGCAGGCCAATGGTTCTATTTTCAACCGAGCCATCGTCCATAACCATAACCACCAATGCCTGCTCGGGGCTAATGCTGATAAATTCTATTTGTTTTAATGACGAGTTTGTCTTGGGTGCTAACACCACGCTAGCACAGTGTGACAAGCCCGAAAGCATGGTTGTGGCCTCTGTCAGCATTTCTTCTGTTGATCTGTTTTGGGCGCGGCACTGGGCTTTTATTTTTTCTTGTTCCTCGGTGTTAAGCGAGCCAATTTCCAACAAACCATCAATAAATATACGCAAACCACGCTCAGTAGGCATGCGCCCTGCAGATGTGTGCGGCGAATATAACAGGCCAGAATTTTCCAGATCGGCCATGGTGTTACGAATACTGGCGGACGATAATGAAACATCTTGCAGGCTTGATACCGCGCGTGAGCCAACGGGTGAGCCTGTTTTTAAATAGGTCTCAACTATTTGTTTGAAGATATCTGTGGAGCGGTTGTTTAGATCGCCTATTTTCATATCAGCACTACCTTGGTGGTTTGTTTCAAGTATAATTTAGGAACCTGTGGCGGTGTCGTCAACATTACATCTATCGCAACACTGGACGCGAACCTATTGTGCGGTTAAAACAAGCACAAGAAATTTAATTAACCGTATAATTTTTAAACTGGAGAGCAATATGCGACCTTCCGCAAGGGCAAACGACGAAATGCGCACCATTACAATGGAGCCACATTTTTCAAAACACGCTGAGGGGTCTTGCTTTGTTAAGTTTGGCGACACCCATGTTTTATGCACAGCCAGTTTGGAAGACCGCCCACCACCGTGGATGCGTGATACGGGCAAAGGTTGGGTTACTGCTGAATATGGCATGTTGCCACGCTCTACCCATTCGCGAATGGGTCGTGAAGCGGCACGAGGTAAACAAAGTGGCCGTACTCAGGAAATTCAGCGTTTAATTGGTCGCTCACTTCGTGCGGTAACAGATCTTGAGGCCATGGGCGAGCGGCAAATTCGTATTGATTGTGATGTAATTCAAGCCGACGGCGGCACACGTACCGCAGCCATTTCGGGTGCTTATGTGGCACTGCATATTTGTTTTCAAAAACTAATTGAAGAAGAAAAAATTGAAACCATGCCGCTAACCGATCAGCTAGCAGCAATTTCATGTGGCATTTATGAAGGCACACCAGTTCTAGATTTGGATTATGATGAAGATAGCGCCGCTGAAACTGACGCTAACTTTGTTTTAACCAAAACAAAGGGCATTGTTGAAATTCAAGCCACTGCTGAAGAAGAACCATTTAGTGAAGAAGAGTTTTTGCGCTTGCTTCGTTTAGCTAAAATTGGTTGCGATGATATTTATGCCGCTCAGAAAAAAGCTACAGAAACTAAAGAAGCTTAATTGTAAAAATGCGAAAAATTTCTGAAAAAAAACTGCTTGTCGCTAGCCATAACCAAGGCAAGGTCAGCGAAATTGCTGAGCTGTTAAAACCTTACGGCGTGGAGATAACATCATCAGCACAGTTGGGTTTGGGCGAGCCTGTTGAGGACGGCGAAACCTTTCAGGAAAATGCCGAAATTAAAGCACTGGAAAGTGCAAAAGCGGCGGGCATTCCTGCCCTTGCTGATGATAGTGGTTTGGTTGTGCCGGCATTGGATGGCAAGCCGGGCATTCATTCGGCACGCTGGGCAGGGGCGGATAAAAACTTTAACCGCGCCATGCAGGACGTAATTGGCGAGCTGGGTGAAAAAGACAAGTCTGCTTATTTTGTCTGTGTTTTAAGTTTGGCTTGGCCTGATGGTCATGTGCAAAGTTTTGAGGGCCGTGTTCATGGTAAGCTAGTTTGGCCTATGCGCGGTAAAAACGGTTTTGGCTATGACCCTATTTTTGTGGCTGACGGTTACACGCAAACTTTTGGCGAAATGGAGCCACACGAAAAACACGAAATAAGCCACAGGGCAGAAGCTTTTAAAAAGTTTATCGAGGGCAGTTTTGACAACGCTTGAACCATACGCCGTTTATGTGCATTGGCCGTTTTGCTTGTCCAAATGTCCATATTGCGACTTTAATAGCCATGTTCGTGACAGCATTGATGAAGATGCGTTTTTACAAGGTTATCTAAGCGAAATTGACCATTATGCCGAAACCCATCCTGACATAACCATTAGCAGTATTTTCTTTGGCGGTGGCACACCATCGCTAATGTCACCCAAAACTGTGGCGGCAATTATTGAACGCATATTGGGTCATTGGTCGGCTGAGGGTGGGAAATCTGAGGGCGACATCGAAATAACCTTAGAGGCCAACCCAACTTCGGTTGAGGCAGGGCGGTTTGCGGGCTTTCGTGCCGCAGGGGTAAACAGGCTTTCGTTAGGGGTGCAAAGCTTAGTTGATGCTGACCTGAAGGCCCTTGGGCGGCAACATAGCGTGGCTGAGGCTATGGAAGCGTTGCGCTTGGCAAGGCAGACCTTTCCTCGTTATAGCTTTGATTTAATCTATGCCCGTGAGGGGCAAACTCTGGAGGCGTGGCGCACTGAACTGGCGCAAGCGTTAGAACTAGCGGGTGACCATTTAGCGCTTTATCAACTAACTATTGAGCCAGGGACAAAGTTCCAAGGGCTATATAATAAAGGCAAGCTAGTGTTACCCGAAGAGGGTTTGGCTGAGGACATGTTTTTCTTAACCCGTGAAATGACCGCAAGTGCGGGTTTGCCTGCTTATGAGGTGTCAAATCATGCCAAACAGGAAAACAGGTCGCGGCACAATATGGCTTATTGGCTAGGGCGGGGCTATTTAGGCATTGGCCCTGGTGCCCACGGTAGGTTGAAACATGCTGATGGCACAACTACAGCCACTAACAATTGGAAAAAACCAGAAGCGTGGTTGCGGGCTGTTACCGCCAATAATAATGGTCGTCAGGAATACCAACAATTAAGCGCACACGAAAGCGGTGTGGAGCGTTTGATGATGGGCTTGCGTATTAGCGAGGGTGTGGCAATGTCAGACCTGCCAAAAGGTGTTGTTGATGAAAGCGCACAGAAAGCATTGTGCGACGAAGGCTTTTTAAAGCTTGATAATGGTCGCTTGATTTTGCGCCAAAAAGGACAGTGTCTATTAGACCATATATTGGTTACATTATTGGCTTAAGCGGGGCTTTATAGCCTTAGCTTTATAGCTTAGTTTTCAAAACTATCGGGTACAGGCTGAATGGTGCGAAAACCATTTGGCTGAATTTCCACAATTGCAAGCTTGCGCTCAGACACACCGTGGTCTGAAAAGCGGAACATGCCATCAACACCAACAAAACCATTGGGGCTTAAAAATGCCGTGGTTGAGAAGCGATGACGAGCAATTTCATTACGCGACAGCATTGTTATAAGCGACATGGCATCGTAACCAAGGGTGGCTATGCGCGGTGGGGTGTAGTGAAAAATGTCTTTGAAGTTTTTATAAAAAACATCGGTGTTTTCAGGAACCGAGCTAGCATACCAACCCCCTTTTAATGGTGGCTCGTGGATTAAACTGCGGTCATCCCACAGCCCAGTGCCAAGAAATTTTATTTTTGCGGGGTCTACTTCAAAAAACGGTAATAGCGGCACAAGGTTTCTAAGCAGTTCACCACCCTCAGGCACCAAAACAGCATCAAATGGCACCTCACCAATGGTTTCCAAGTGCTCCATGCTTTCTAAAATATCATCAGCCATGCCGCCACCAAGGTTTTCTAAAAAGCGTTTTTCACTTACATATGCCTGACGGCGCTCGGCATAGTTTGCCAAACGGCGCACAGGTTGAAAAACCCCCTCGGCAGATGGTGAATAAACTTCAAGTGCGGTTATTTCTCCGCCACCTTTTGCCACCGCTTGGGACAGGCTGTTTAAAACAATTTCTCCGTAAGCCCCTTCGGGAATGAGTGCGGCAAAGCGGGTGTAGCCCTGCGCACTGGCATAACTAATTATCTGGTTAACCTCTTCATCGGGCATGAAACTTAATAAATAAACCCCGTCGCCAGCAATTTCCTTATTGTTTGAAAACGAAACCATGGGAATGTTTGCATCTCTGGCAAGGGTGCTAACCTCTAAACTGGCATTAGAAAACAATGGCCCTAAAATAACGCTGACATTTGCGGCAATGGCATCGCTTGCGGCGCGCTTGGCGCCATCAACACTGCCTAAAGTGTCGAAGGGTAATAATTGTATGCGTGGGTCATATGCCTGAAAAAGTGCAAGGGTGGCGGCATCTAGCAGTGCTTTGCCTGTGTTGGCACTGGTACCTGAAAGCGGCAAAAGCAGTGCTACTTTAATAGGGCCATTTGCCATGTCTCTTGCGCTTAAGTTGGCGGCCTCACCTTGGCTTGCAAGGTTTTGTGGTGCTGTAATGTACCTGCCATATGGGCTTTGCGGGGTGCTTGTTGGCCCGCAACTGGCAATAAACAGCACTGCCATGCCGTAACATGCGGCTCGGTATGCTCTTTTTATTTGGCTCATATTCAGCAATGTTAAATCCAGCTTGGGTTTTTTATCATTATAGGTCTAATGTCTTATGGCTTTTCTTTATAACTAAAAAATATTAGAAGATGTAAACAATTATCAGGCAATGCCAACATGACCAAACCAATAAAACTTAAATCTGGCCTTTATGTGACTGCTACACCCATTGGTAATTTGGGTGACTTAAGTGCGCGGGCGAAAGAGGTGTTGGCATCGGTTGATGTTATAGCGTGTGAGGACAAACGTGTTAGTGGTGCCTTGTTGCAAAAATTTCTCATTAAAACCCCCATGTTTTCTTATCACGATCATAATGGCGAGGTTGCCCGACCAAAAATAATTGAACGCATTAAAGCTGGCGAAAGCGTTGCCCTAATTTCAGATGCGGGCACACCGCTAGTGTCCGACCCGGGTTATAAGCTGGTTGACGAATTGCGCAATTTAGACCTGCCTGTGTTTGCTGTTCCCGGCCCTGCTAGCCCAATGGCGGCGTTAATGGTGGCGGGTTTGCCAAGTGACAAGTTTATGTTTATGGGGTTTTTGCCCAACAAAGAAAAGGCGCGTGATACGGCGCTTATGGTGGTTAAAAACATTCCCGCAACCCTAATATTTTTAGAAAGCCCGAGAAGATTAGATAAAAGCTTGGGCGCAATGGCAAGGGTTTTGGGGGATGAGCGTGATGTGGCGGTGTGCCGCGAGCTAACCAAGCTGTATGAAGAGGTGCGCCGTGGTACTTTGGGTCAGTTAAGCCAAGAATATGCCGAAGAGCCCGCGCCAAAGGGCGAGGTTGTGGTGGTTGTTGGTCCGCCAAAGCAAGAAAAGGCTGGTGATCAGGCTATTGAAGATGCACTTCGTTTCGCCCTCGAAACATTATCGGTAAAAGAGGCGGCCACAGCAACGGCATTTACCATGGGAATACCGCGCAAAAAGGCCTATAAAATGGCTTTAGACATAA
>DAOWAS010000056.1 GCA_030634465.1 Alphaproteobacteria bacterium
CCATGTGGCCTGTACATACATGGTTGCCAGATGCCCACGTGGAGGCACCCACAGCAGGTTCGGTTATTTTGGCGGGTATATTGTTGAAAATGGGCGGTTATGGCTTCTGACGCTTTTCTCTACCCATGTTCCCCATTGCCAGTGCCGATTTTCAGTGGCTTATCATGTCGCTTAGCTTAATCGGCATTGTTTACGCATCGTTTGTGGCCTTGGCGCAAGAAGATATGAAAAAGCTTATCGCTTATTCATCTGTTGCCCATATGGGTTTTGTTACCATCGGTATTTTTGTTTTCAACCAACAAGGTGTTGAAGGTGCAATTTTCCAAATGTTAAGCCACGGTATTGTTTCAGCCGCGCTGTTTTTAGTTGTGGGCGTGGTTTACGACCGTTTGCATACTAGGGAAATATCACGTTACGGCGGTTTGGTACATAACATGCCACGCTATGCGGTAGTGTTTATGATATTCACTCTGGCATCGGTTGGTTTGCCGGGAACCAGTGGTTTTGTTGGTGAAATTTTGGTTCTATTTGGCGCTTATAAAGCATCAAGCTGGATAGCATTTATCGCCGCCATTGGGGTTATTCTTGGTGCCGCATACATGCTTTACCTGTACCGCCGTGTAATTTTTGGCGATTTGGAAAAAGAAGATCTGAAACCACTTGTAGATTTAAGCAAGCGTGAAATTGCCATTTTTGTTCCGCTAATAGTTATGGTTTTCTGGATGGGTATTTACCCGTCGACCTTCTTGGATGTGATCAGCGTGTCAGTAACTAATTTAGTTGATAATTATAATTCAGCATTAATGATTGAAGGGGGTATGGGCCAGTGAGTGCTACCTTGCCAGATTTAACACCTGCGTTGCCAGAAATTTTTGTGGCCTGTGCCGCTATGGCATTGTTGATGGTGGGTGTGTTTAAAAAAGATAACCTTCTTAAGGTGGTTACTCGTTTAGGGGTTCTGTCATTAGCCATAGCCTTTGTTATTATGGTGGCAAAAATGCCTGGCCTAGACAGGGTTGCAACCACATTTGGCGGCATGTTTATTGTTGATGGCTTTTCAGTGTTTATGAAATCTCTGGTGCTAATTGGCTCAATGGCGGCGCTGTTGATGTCGCAACAATATCTGATTGACCGCAAAATTGACCGTTTTGAATTTCCTGTGCTTATTGTTCTTGCCACCCTTGGCATGATGATGATGATTTCAGCTAACGACTTTATGGCGCTTTATGTTGGGTTAGAGCTGCAAAGCTTGTCGCTTTATGTGTTGGCATCGTTCGACCGTGAGCGTCAGCGCTCAACCGAAGCGGGCTTGAAATATTTTGTTCTTGGCGCACTGTCGTCAGGCATGTTGCTTTACGGCATTTCGCTTATTTATGGCTTTAGCGGTACTACCAGCTTTTCCGTATTATCAACTGGCTTGGCTAATAGCGAAAACATTGGTTTGGTTGTGGGCTTGGTGTTTGTGCTGGCGGGCTTGGCGTTTAAGGTTTCAGCCGTGCCGTTCCACATGTGGACACCAGATGTTTACGAGGGCGCACCAACACCTGTTACAGCATTGTTTGCCGCCGCACCTAAGGTTGCGGCAATGGCGCTATTGATGCGGGTTGTTTTGGGTGGTTTTCCAACAATGGCGGCTGACTGGCAACAAATTATTATCTTTATCTCAATCGGTTCTATGCTGGTTGGGGCGTTTGCCGCACTGGTGCAAACCAACATTAAACGCCTTATGGCTTATTCTTCCATTGGTCATGTTGGCTATGCCCTTGTTGGCCTAGCCGCAGGTACAGTGCAGGGTGTTGAGGGTGTGTTGGTTTACATGACCATTTACATGACCATGACCATTGGTACATTTGCCTGCATATTGTCTATGCGCCGCGATAAAGCGTTAGATTTGGATATAAACGAGCTTGCAGGGCTTTCTCGCAACCAACCCGCAATGGCATTTGCGCTTGCGGTATTTATGTTCTCGCTTGCGGGCATACCATTGTTGGCAGGGTTCTTTGGTAAATACTTTATTTTCATGTCAGCAATTGACGCTGGGTTATACACACTGGCTATTATTGGCTTTGTCGCCAGTGTTGTTGGCGCGTTTTATTATTTGCGCATTGTTAAAATTATGTATTTTGACGAACCTGCGGCAAAATTTGACGACAATGAGTTTGGTACCATGGGCTTTATCATGGGGCTAACTGCGGCACTAAACTCGCCCTTGTCATTCTTGCTTATATACCCATTGCTAGGATTGGCAGGAGTTGCGGCGGCATCATTGTTCTAATAATTTAGGATTAATATGCATAACGAATTAATTGATCCGTACAGGGTTGTTTATTTAGATGAAATAGACAGCACTAATGACGAGGTGCGCCGCCATGCCGAATTAGGTGCCGATAGCGGCTTGTGGATAGTTGCTGGCAGTCAGACCCACGGTCGTGGTCGCCGTGGCCGCACGTGGCAATCAGCCAAGGGCAATTTTTTCGGCTCGCTTTATATCAAGCTAAACAGTGAACCAAAGGTGTGGAGCCAACTTTCATTTGTGGCGGCGTTGGCGGTGCGTGATGCATTGGAAGAGTTGGCACTGAGTGAAGGTGTGGGCAAGGGCGAGCTTAGTTCCCAGGGCGAGGTTCTTCTGAAGTGGCCGAATGATGTGCTGTATAATGGTAAAAAGGTTTCAGGCTTGTTGTTGGAAAGCGGCACAGGGACAATAATTGGCGGGGTTATTTTGGGTTTTGGTATAAATTTGGCTCACACCCCTGAATTGGCAACAGACAACACGCCATATGAAGTAACTTCGTTTTTAGACGAAAGCGGTTTTTTGGTTTTACCAAACCAGTTGCTTCCTGAACTTACCAAAAGTTTTGACCATTATTTTCGTATTTGGCAAAACCATGGTTTTAAAAAAATAAGAAATGCGTGGATGGCAAAAGCAAGCGGCATTAACAAGCGGGCAAAAGTACAATTGCCCAACGAAACGTTTGAAGGAATTTTCCTCGGGCTTTCAGATGATGGTGGTGCGCGTATTGAATTAGATGATGGCAGCGAGCGAATTGTTTTGGCTGGTGACATATTTCCATTGGCCTAATGGCCTTAGTTGCGATAAAACTCATCTCTTGTAATTTAAAGGAACAAATTAATGCTGTTAGCTGTGGACGCTGGAAACACCAATATTGTTTTTGCCTTGTTTGATGGCGAAAATATTGTGCACCAATGGCGCATGATTACTAGCGAGGTTAGCAAGGCTGAACATGTTGCAAGCAGGTTTGATGCGGCGTTAAAAGAAAACTCGTTAAGTAGAAAAGATATAACAGGCGGCATTGTTGGCAGTGTGGTGCCACGGGTAAACGATGCGCTTTCGCTGTTTTTTGCTGAGCTTGATATAAAGCCATTTTTTGTTGGCTCACCCGACACCAACATAGGTGTGGATATAAATGTTGAAACCCCAAGCGAAGTGGGTGCTGACCGTTTGGTAAATGTTATTGCCGCTTTCGCTTTAGAAAAAGGGCCTAGCATTGTTGTTGACTTTGGCACCGCCACAACATTTGACGTGGTGGCAGATAATGGTGCTTATTTAGGCGGGCTTATTTGCCCGGGCATTAGGCTGTCGTTAAAAGCCCTGCACGATGCCACCGCAAAACTGCCCCATGTGCCGTTTCAGGAACCTGAAAGCAAAAGCCTTATTGGTAAAACCACCGAAGAACACATTCAGTTTGGTATATATTGGGGTTATGTCAGCATGATTGAAGGGCTGATAAGCCGCTATAAAAAAGAGCGCGGCGAGTGCTTGGTCATTGCCACAGGTGGTTTGGCATCGTCCCTAGCGCATAATTGCGAGGCCATTGATCTGGTTGACCAAAACCTGACATTACAGGGTTTGCGCCAAGTTTATGAGCTAAATAAGGAATAAAAATTGGCTAAAAAGAAAAAATCATCAGACGAACAGTTAATTTTCCTACCCCTTGGTGGGTCTGGCGAAATTGGCATGAACCTCAATCTTTATGGCATTGGCGACCAGTGGATAATGGTTGATTTTGGTATGAGCTTTGCGGGGGATCATTTCCCCGGTGTTGATCTGGTTTTGCCTGACATAACTTTTATTGAAGAGCGTGTGGACATGCTGAAAGGCATTGTTTTAACCCACGCCCACGAAGACCACATTGGTGCTATTCCTTACCTGTGGGCGCAGTTGCGGGTGCCAATGTATGCCACGCCGTTTACAGCGCATTTAATTCGTAAAAAACTGGCTGAGGTTGGTTTGCTAGACGAGGCTGAAATAATTGAAATTCCCATTGGTGGCTCGTTTTCCATAGAGCCGTTCGATATTACCTATGTACCGCTACCCCATTCTATTGCAGAGGGTAACGCCCTTAAAATTGATACACCACATGGTACCATTTTCCACACTGGTGACTGGAAATTGGACGCTTCCCCGCAAATTGGTATGCCCGCATGTGAAAAAACCTTAAGCAAAATTGGTGACGATGGTGTTTTAGCCATGGTTGGCGACAGTACCAATGCCTTCAGCACCAAAAGTGCGGGTTCTGAGCAAGATGTTTATGATAATATGTTGGAGCTGGTCAGTGGCCTTAAAAACCGTGTGCTTATCAGCACATTTGCTTCAAATATTGCGCGGGTGCAAACCATTGGCCGCATTGCTAAGGAAACAGGTAGGCACTTGGCAATTTTTGGCCGCTCGCTCCACCGTGTGACCGAAGCGGCAAAGGAAACCGGTTATTTAAAAGACTTCCCTGAAATTATGGACGAAGAACATGTTATGGACCTGCCAAGGGACAAGGTATTGGTCATGTCCACTGGTTGTCAGGGCGAGGCGCGCGCCGCACTTTCCCGCATTGCTGAGGGGCAGTTTAAAAAGTTCTCACTTGCCGCAGACGATCATGTTTTATTTTCGTCAAAAATAATCCCCGGCAATGAAATTTCCATAGGTCGTTTAATTAATGGCTTAATTGAAAAGGGTGTTGATGTCATAACCGAGCATGATGCTTTTATTCATGTTTCAGGCCACCCCGGTCAGCCCGATTTAGAGGCCATGTACGGTTGGATACGACCTGAAATGGCAGTGCCAGTACACGGCGAGGTTCGCCACATGACCAAGCACGCCAAGCTTGCCAAGGGTTGGGGTGTGGGTAAAACCTTAGTACCAAAAAATGGTGATATCATTCGTTTAGCACCTGATGGCCCTGTGAAAATTGACCAAGCGCCATATGGCAAACTGGTGGTTGATGGTAGCTGTATTATCCCTGCTGATGGCGAGGTAATGGCTGAACGCAGACGTTTGTTGCACCACGGACACTTGGTTGTTGCGGTCGCACTGGATAGAAACGGTGACATGTCCAGTGAGGCAGAGTGTGTTTCTTATGGTATTCCAGGTTGGCAAGAGGGCGGCGCGTTAGAAGACCGTGCCTTAGATATTATTGAGCAGGTAATAGATAATATGCCCAAACAAAAGCTTTTTGATGATGGCGTGGTAGATGAGGCCATCCGCAGAGCAGTGAGAAAAATGCTTTCGCTTGAAATAGGTAAAAAACCCATTGTTCAAGTGCGCGTATTGCGAGAGTATGATGATTAAAGCTTTTAGGAAATATTGTGATTAAAAAATTAAACCATGTGGCTATAGCCGTGCCTGATATGGACAAAGCCATAGCCCAGTATAAAAACCAGTTGGGTGCTGAGGTTGGCGAGGTAAAAGACCTGCCAGACCACGGTGTAACCACGGTGTTTGTAAATGTTGGCAACACGGTTATTGAGCTGTTGCACCCATTGGGCGACAATTCGCCCATTGCCAAGTTTTTAGAAAAAAACCCAAACGGTGGCATGCACCACCTGTGTTATGAGGTAGATAATATTAATGAAGCTGCCCAAAAACTGAAAGCTGATGGTGCTAGGGTGTTAGGTGAGGTAAAAACAGGGGCGCACGGCAAGCCTGTTTTGTTCATGCACCCAAAAGATTTTTCAGGAACGCTAATAGAATTGGAAGAAGTATAATGGGATTAGTTTCAGGCGCATTGGTTTATGTAGTGGCGTGGTGGTTGGTTTTTTTCATGACCCTGCCATTTGGGGTTAAAGCGCAAGACGAAGATGGCGGCGATGTTGTGGCGGGTACACACTCAAGCGCGCCAGAAAAACCCATGCTTCTTAAAAAGGTCTTTTTCTCATCTATAATAGCGGCGGTGGTTTGGTTTGCATTAGACTGGGCTATTGTAAATGAAATGGTAAATTTAAAAGGCAACTAGTTGCGACGCAATTAGTTGTCACGAAATTAGTTGCCAAGCCAGTTAAGATAGATAAATAAAATGGGGCAACCCACAAGAATTAAAAGTTAAAGGTATAAGACATGCGTCTTTCAAACTATTTTCTACCCACCACAAAGGAAAACCCTGCTGAAGCTGAGATTGTATCGCACAGGCTAATGCTGCGTGCTGGCATGGTTAGGCAACTAAGTGCAGGAATTTATTCGTGGTTGCCCCTTGGTTTTAAGGTATTGCAAAAAATTGAAGCTATTGTCCGTGAAGAGCAAGAAAAAGCAGGCGCTTTGGCTATTTTAATGCCGACCATTCAACCTGCAGACTTGTGGCGTGAAAGTGGTCGTTATGACGACTACGGCGCTGAAATGCTGCGTATTAAAGACCGCAAAGACCGTGAAATGCTGTATGGCCCCACTAATGAAGAGGCCGTTACAGATATTTTCCGTGGTACTGTGCGTTCATATAAAGACTTGCCGAAAAACCTTTATCACGTCCAATGGAAGTTCAGAGACGAAGTAAGACCACGTTTTGGGGTTATGCGTGGTCGTGAGTTTTTAATGAAAGATAATTATTCATTCGATTTGGATAAAGAGGGTGCCATTCGCTCGTATAACGCCATGTTCGTGGCCTATTTGCGCACCTTTGCCCGTTTGGGGCTAAAAGCTATTCCTATGGCGGCAGACACTGGCCCCATTGGTGGCGACCTGTCCCACGAATTTATTGTGTTGGCTGAAACAGGTGAGAGCGAAGTTTATTACCATAAGGATTTTGAAGCCTTAGATCCAATGATTGATGTGGATTACACTAAAGACCTGCAACCAACCATTGACCAGTGGACAGCAAACTATGCCGCAACTGATGAAAAGCATGATGCCAATAGCGACATTGATAGTGCTGATTTAATTACAGGCCGCGGTATTGAGGTTGGTCATATTTTCTATTTTGGTACTAAATATTCAGATGCCATGGGTGCCACTGTGCAAGGGCCAAATGACGATACTATTGCCGTTGAAATGGGTTCTTATGGCATTGGGGTTTCTCGTTTGGTTGGGGCAATTATTGAAGCCAGCCATGACGATAAGGGCATTGTCTGGCCTGAAAGTGTGGCACCGTTTAAGGTTGGTATAATTAATATACGCGCTGATGATGATGCCTGTGTTGAAGCCGCCGACACGCTTTACAAGCAAATGGAAGAAGCTGGCGTTGAAGCTCTTTATGATGACCGCGCTGACAGAGCAGGGGTTAAGTTTTCCACTATGGAGCTTATTGGCCTGCCGTGGTTTATAACCATTGGCCCGCGCGGCGTTAAAAATAATTTGGTAGAACTAGTTAACCGCAAAACTGGTGAAAAGGTTGAAGTTTCACCAGAAGAAGCACTAAAGCGTATGATTGGATAGTTTGGGGCATGTTTTCATCTTTTGAATGGATGGTGGCACTAAGATATTTACGCTCTCGCAGGGGTGACGGGTTTATATCTGTCATTGCGGGGTTTTCACTGGTGGGCATTTCCCTTGGTGTGGCTGTGCTTATTTTGGTTATGGCGGTTATGAACGGCTTTAGAGCCGAGCTGATGGAACGTATTTTAGGGCTTAATGGTCACGCCGCCGTGGTTGGTTATGGCGGCACTATTGAGCATTACGACACCCTTAGCGAGCGTATTAGACTTGTTGACGGCGTTGTTACTGTAACCCCCTTGGTTGAAGGGCAAGTTATGGCGACCAATGCGGGCAGGGCATCAGGCGGTGTATTGCGCGGGTTGGAACCTGAAAGCATGATAGACCACGAACATATTGCTAATAATTTGGTTGATGGCACCTTGGAAGGTTTTGGCGACGAACCCACAGCAGTTATGGGCTACCGTCTGGCACGGCAGTTGGGCTTAGGTGTTGGCAGCCAAGTAACGCTGATATCGCCCCAAGGTACACAAACGCCATTTGGCAATGCCCCGCGAATGCAAAGCTTTACCGTTAGCGCCACGTTTGAGGTTGGTGTTTTCGATTATGACAATCTGTTTATTTATGTGCCGATGCAAGATGCTCAGCTTTATTACCGCTTGGGCGACAAGGTAACAGGCTTAGAAGTGTTTTTAGAAGACCCCGACAATATGGAACCAAGCTTGGCGGCTATTAACGCTGAAATTATTGGTGTTGGTGTGTTGACCGACTGGCGAAAAATGAACCAGTCGTTGTTTTCCGCCCTTAAAGTTGAGCGTAATGTTATGTTTCTTATCCTCACCCTTATAATAATTGTGGCGGCGTTTAACATTATTTCCAGCCTGATAATGTTGGTTAAGGACAAGTCCCGCGATGTGGCAATATTGCGCACTATGGGTGCTAGCCGTAGGTCAATTATGAAAATTTTCATCATATCTGGCGCTAGCATTGGGGTTTTAGGCACATTTTTGGGTGTGCTGCTTGGTCTGGGGCTAGCTATGAATATTGATAGCATTCAGCAAGGTTTGAGCAGTTTGATGGGTACTGAGCTGTGGAACCCTGAAATTAGGTTCTTGGTGGAAATGCCCGCAGAAATTAAACTTTCAGAGGTGCTGACAACAGTGCTTATCGCACTTGGCCTGTCGTTGGCGGCAACCCTGCCACCGTCATACCGCGCGGCAAAGCTTGACCCTGTAGAAGTGTTGAGGTTCGAATGAGTGTGGTTTTAGATATTAAAAAAGTGTCTCGCACCTTTCACCAAGGCGGGCGCGATATTCATGTTTTACGCGAAGTTTCACTAAGCCTTAAGGCTGGCGAGATAATTGGTTTGCTTGGGCAGTCAGGTGCGGGCAAGTCCACATTGTTGCAAATTGCTGGCCTGTTAGAAAAACCCGATAGCGGCGAGGTTGTGGTTAAAGCCACGGCAACCACCACGCTTGATGATGATAAGCGTACAGCTATCAGGTTAAATAACCTTGGTTTTGTTTATCAGTTCCATCATTTGTTACCAGAGTTTAGCGCGCTGGAAAATGTAACTATTCCGCAACGTATTGCGGGTGTGGGCAAGGCACAAGCCAAGGAACATGCCACTGAACTGTTGGTGGGCTTGGGCTTGGCTGAGCGTTTGGAGCATTTGCCCAGCCAACTATCAGGCGGTGAACAACAACGTGTTGCCATTGGGCGAGCATTAGCCAACAAGCCAGATATATTATTGGCTGATGAACCCACAGGTAATTTGGATGAGGCCACAGCCGACAGGGTTATGGCTAGTTTATTAGATGTTATTCATAACCAGAAAGTTGGGGCGATAATTGCCACGCATAACTTAGAGCTAGCATCAAAAATGGATCGTTGTTTTCAACTTAAAGATGGTCATTTAATCAAGGTATAGTAGAAGTAATGGGCGCAGACAGGTTTATACATTTGGCGGTAAAGTCCGCCTACAGCCTTTCTGAAGGTGCGGTTCGGATTAAAGAGCTAGCCGCGCATATGGAAAAACGCTTTCTTCCCGCCGTTGCCATAACCGACACTAACAACATGTTTGGTGCGCTAGAGTTTTCTGAAACCATGGTTGCCCTTGGCATACAGCCCATTATTGGCGTAACCCTCAGCATTGAAAACCCGATGATTTCTGCCACACGCTCAGGGCGCAAGGCCGATCCCGATATCATCAGGCTATATGCCCAAAATGAAGCGGGTTATCTTAATTTGCTCAAGCTGGTTAGCAGTTCCCACGTTGATAGCCCTGAGCTTGAGCCTCCGCACATTACAATAGAGCAGTTAGAAGACAGCTCAGATGGTTTGATAGCACTGTCTGGCGGGCCAATGGGGCTAATAGGGCATTTGTTGTTGGATAAGCGCGCGGACGATGCGGGGGTAATGGCGGCAAGTTTAAAAAACTTATTCGGTGACCGTTTTTACATGGAAATTATGCGCCATGATATGAGCAAGGAAAAAGAGACCGAAGCGCGCTTTTTAGAGCTAGCTTACAAGCATAATATTCCCATTGTTGCCACCAATGATGTGCACTTCATGGGGGCTGATATGTATGAAGCCCACGATGCATTACTGTGCATTGCTGATGGCACTTATGTGGCAGAAGATAACCGCCGCAAGCTAACACCTGAGCATAGCTTTAAAAGCCCACATGAAATGAAGCAATTGTTTAAGGATTTGCCAGAAGCCATTGAAAATACTGTAAATATTGCAATGCGGTGCGGCGTTAAAACAAAATTACGAGATCCAATTTTGCCCAACTTTGCCCAAGGTAAAGATGTGTCTGAGGCAGACATGTTGGCAGAACTATCCCACAAAGGTTTAGAAAAACGGCTAGAAAAACATGTGTTTTCTGACCATGACAATGAAGACAAGCGCAAGGAAATGGCAAAGCCATATCTTGAACGTTTGGAGTTTGAACTTGGCGTTATTAAACAAATGGGTTTCCCCGGCTATTTCCTGATTGTTGAGGATTTTATAGCATGGTCAAAGGACAACAACGTGCCAGTGGGACCGGGTCGTGGTTCTGGTGCGGGCTCGTTAGTGGCATGGTCACTGCGCATTACCGATCTTGACCCATTGCGGTTTGGCTTGCTGTTTGAGCGGTTTTTGAACCCTGAACGTGTGTCCATGCCCGATTTCGACATCGACTTTTGCCAAGAAAAACGCGACCGCGTTATTACCTATGTGCAGGAAAAATATGGCACCGAGCAAGTGGCGCAAATTATTACCTTTGGTCAGTTCCAAGCCCGTGGCACCATTCGCGATGTGGGCAGGGTGCTACAGGGCAATTATGGTGCTATCTCTAGGTTGGCCGAACTGGTACCCAACAACCCTGCAAACCCGCTAACCTTGACCGAGGCCATTGCGGTTGAGCCACGATTGAGGGAAGCGAGGGATGAAGACCCGCTAACCGCCGCCATATTAAAGCACTGTATGAAGTTAGAGGGGCTAAAACGCCATGCCTCAACCCATGCGGCGGGTTTGGTTATTGGCGATCGCCCCTTGAACCAGCTAGTGCCGCTGTACCGCGATCCAAAATCAGACATGCCCGTAACCCAGTTTAATATGAAATGGGTGGAAAAAGCAGGCTTGGTTAAGTTTGACTTTTTGGGGCTTAAAACCCTGACAGTTCTGGCGAAAACTGTTGAGTTCATTGAAGAAACAAATGGTATTCAGCTTGATATTGAAAATATTCCGCTAAACGACCCTAATGTTTTTGACCTGTTGTCGTCGGGCGAAAGTGGCGGGGTGTTCCAGTTGGAAAGCTCAGGCATGCGTTCGGTGCTAAAACAGCTTAAGCCCGATAAGTTTGAAGACATTATCGCTCTTGTGGCGCTATATCGCCCGGGCCCGATGGATAATATTCCGCTATTTTTAAACCGTAAGCATGGTTTGGAAGAAATTGACTGTTTGCACGACTGGTTAAAACCAGTGTTGGAAGAAACCTACGGTGTTATTGTTTACCAAGAACAGGTTATGCAAATAGCGCAGATTTTGGCGGGTTACTCGTTGGGTGAGGCTGACTTGCTGCGCCGTGCCATGGGTAAAAAAGACAAGGCTGAAATGGCGGCGCAAGAAAAACGTTTTGTCGAAGGCGCTGTTGAAAAGGGCGTTGATAAAGCTCAAGCGGCATCTATTTTCATACTTGTGGACAAGTTCGCGGGCTATGGTTTTAACAAATCTCACGCCGCCGCATATGCCTTAGTAGCGTACCAAACCGCATATATGAAGGCTAATTACCCTGTTGAGTTCATGGCCGCCACCATGGCGCTAGACCTGCAAGACACTGATAAATTGTCAGAATTTAAAAAAGATATTGAGCATCAGGATATATTGTTGTCACCACCAGACATAAACATGTCGAAAGCAAATTTCAGCGTGGAAAAATATACTGATGATGATGGCGAGGATAAATTAGCGGTACGCTATGCTTTGTCTGCCATTAAAAATGTTGGCATGAAGGCAATGGAGGGCTTGGTGGCTGAGCGTGAAGAAAATGGTCCATACAAGTCGTTGTTTGATTTTGCCGAGCGTTTAGACGCGGGTCAGGTAAACAAACGGGCATTGGAAAACCTAATATCAGCAGGGGCGTTTGATAATGTTCATGAAAACAGGGCGCAGGCATTAGCAAGCGTTGAAACTCTGGTTAAATATGCCCAGCTTGTGACCCAAGAAAAATCAAGCGACCAAGTAAGCCTGTTTGGTGAGCCAAGCGAGGGTGCTCACCGCCCCGACCTGCCAGATGTGCGCCCGTGGGACGAAATGAAAAAGCTGTCACACGAGCAAGCCGCCCTTGGTTTTTACATTTCTTCGCATCCGTTAGAGCTGTTTGCCGACCTGCTTGGGCCCCTTGGTATTGTAAGTATGCAAGAAGTGGTAAATTCAGGTAAATATATCAAAAAAGTGGTCAAGGTTGCAGGCACTGTAGATAGCTATCAAAAACGTCGGGCGCAAAAATCGGGCAAACCATTTGCCTTTCTAGCTTTGTCTGATGCCTCAGGCAGTGTTGAACCCATGGTGTTTAGCGACTTTTTAGACAAGGCAGAAGGGGTGTTGGAAATTGGCGGCCCTGTGGTTGTTACCATGAGTGTGGATAAAAAAGATGACGACGACACTCTTAGATATACCCTGCGGGATATTGACAATTTAGAAGCCATGACTGCGCGCATGGGGGCGCATTTGTCTATTGAAATTAAAGACGAAAAAGCATTGTCAGAATTGGCCGAGGTTTTAAGTGAGCAAAAGGGCAGTAGAGGCAATATTCAGCTTAACCTTAGTGTGTGTGACCATACCCGAGATGTAAACATGGCCCTGAGTGGCGGTTATAAAATTACGCCAATTTTAAAAGACAGCGTTTCGGCATTAGAAGGTGTTGGTATAGTTGAGATGAAGTTTTGATGACCGATTTAGATGAAAAACATAAAGACAAACCCGCAATCGCGCATCCATCGTCCAGCATTATGTTGTTGCGCCAAGAAAAACGGGTTAAGTCTGGCTTTGAAGTGCTTATGGCAAAACGTAGCGAAGACATGCGTTTTGCCCCTGGTGCTTATGTTTTTCCTGGTGGCAGGGTAGATGATGCCGACCATGATGCCGCCACCCAGCATAATATAAGTTCAGAAGATGCCGCATATAGAATTGCCGCCCTGCGCGAGTTGGCTGAGGAAACTGGTGTGGAAATAGCAGTGGAACACGCCAGCGAGCTGGCATATTTCGCCCATTGGATAACCCCGCCCGAAAGCCCAAAACGCTTTGAAACAAGGTTTTACCTTGGCAAAACAGAAGAAATGCATGTTTTAGAAAGCGACGGAGTTGAGACCACAGAGGTAAGCTGGGTTAACCCTCTACACATGTTACGTGAAGAAGAGCTAGGCACGGTTAACATGATGTTCCCAACACGGCTAAACCTTATGAAGCTGGCGCAATCATCCACCATTGAGGAGGCGATTGCGCGGGCAAAGGCGGATAATGTAACCACAGTTATGCCCGAACATGAAATGCGTGGTGGTGAAATGTGGTTCACTATTCCCAAGTCGGCGGGATACCCTGTTTTTGAAGTTAAGCGTGAAAATATTTTTGAGCTTATGGGTGTGAAGAAGTAAAACACAGTTTTTTACAAAAAACACTTGTGCTTCTGCCAAAATCCACCTATATCACAGCCAACTTTAACACGCGGGGTCAGTCCGTTGGCAAATTCCATCGGCCCATCCGGTGTCTTAAC
>DAOWAS010000041.1 GCA_030634465.1 Alphaproteobacteria bacterium
GAACCAGAGCCTGAACCACCACCGCCACCAATGCTTACCACGTAAAGACCATCAGCCGCTTCGCCAGCAGTTGAAATGAAAGTCGCAGTATTTGTCAGAACAACAGTACCGCCATTACCACCTGCACTGCCAGAGCCACCAACCGAATATAACCCACCAGATGCCCCACCTTCACCACTATCAGCATCGCCGCTAGCATCTACGCCAGTGCCACCACCGCCACCAACGGTTTGCAAGAAAATACCGCGTGAGCCATGACCTGATGTTGTAACATCACCAGCATTGTGGACAATTATCTCGCCACCATTGCCACTGCCGCCGCCAGAGCCACCAATAGATATTGCCCCGCCAGAGCTTGCCCCTAAGCCGCCACCACCACCAACAGTTTGCACGTGAATACCATCAGAGTAGCTACCAGTTGTTTCTATTGTGCTATGCTCTGCTGTTCTAATCCTAATTTCGCCACCATGACCAGATGCCGCACCAGAACCACCAACAGAATATGCCCCGCCTGATGGCGCACCAGAACCACCACCGCCACCAATTGAAAATGCCGCAATGCCTGCACTATGGCTACCACTGGTTTTAATTATGCCATCATTTGTTACCAGAACCAGCCCGCCGTGACCGCCTTCTTCGCCGCCACTGCCACCAATTGAAACCACACCGCCAGCACTGCCGCCGTCTCTAGCCTTGCCACCAATGCTTTTTGCCAATATGCCCCGCGCCCAAACGCCTGAGGTTTCCAATGTGCCGTAGTTAACAACGCTAACTTCGCCGCCACTGCCACTGCCAGATGCATCGCCGCCAAGGGCAACAAGACCGCCACCTGCACCGCCATCGCCACCAATACCGCCGTAACTTATAGCATAAATAGCGTTTGCTAATTCGCCTGAGGTTTTAATGTGTCCACCGATAATATCCAGTGTGCCATCAGTACCAAGGGTTGACGAAACCACGTTGTTGTGGACACTAACTGTACCGCCTTTACCACCTTTGCCGCCATTACCACCAATAGCAACGCCACCACCTGCCGCACCACCATAACCACCGTTACCGCCAACGCTTGCCGCTTCAATACCATATGCACCATAACCAATTGTGGTTATGTTTGCCGAGCTAAACACTTCAACATGTCCGCCATTACCACCGTTGCCGCCATGCCCACCATGGGCATAAGCCAAACTGCCACCGCTACCACCATGTCCACCATGACCGGCTTCACTTGAAACTATCAATCCCCTGGCCCAGTTGCCTGATGTGAAAACATTTACATTGTTTACCGAAGCCAAAAGGTGTGGACCATTGCCGCCGTGCCCACCAGAGGTACCGTGTGAATAAAATAGATCACCCAGATACAAAAAGGAAACACCATAAACACCATTGCCACCATTGCCACCTGTTCCGTAAAGAGCAATTGCACTAGCATTTGTACCTGTAACGGTTTTAGCATTGCCATTATATCTAAGAGTGGAACGACCTGATAATGAGTGTCCGTTATGACCATTAGTCGAAGGCTGCCAGCCAAAATTAGATAAATCCCAACTCCAATGACCTTCAACACCATTGCCACCATTGGGCCCCCATGAACCTAGTTCAGCGACGTGAGTGCCAGAACGTGGGCTTATGTTATGGCTAAGATTGCTAAAATTCATATCAAAAGTATAATGGCGCGTATGTCTTTCACCATTGGGCATTTCGCCTGTGCAGGTGTAGGTTTTGGTACCAGAGTGCCACGAACAATAAGCCTCGGCTGGCTCAGAATTCATCAAAGCCATTGCAGAAACACTGGACAACAAAAGTGCTATGGATTTAATACGCATGGATACTCCCCAATATTATACTCAATGTGTAATTCTCGCACAGGAGTACAATTTTCTCCATACTACCGATGTAGTAGAAATGCATATATTTTTGGGTTTACAGCTTGAGCATTAGTTTTATTTTATCTAGCAAAATATCAGCTTCCAGTGGCTTATATTGCATTTCGGCATGTTTAAAACTTGCCACCTGTTGGCGGGTTTTAGCCAAACGGTCAAAACTAATGATTAAGGTGGGTAATTGCTTGCCAAAATGGTCGTAAATCATGCTGGCGGCATGCAAACCAGTGGTGTCATTGGACAGGTGCAGGTCTGAAATAACAATATCAGGTTGCCAATTGTCTGGAACCTGTCTCAAACACTCAGCCCATGAGCGGCCCTTAACCAGTTCCACGCCAAACCCTTTAAGCTGTTGTTCTAACTCATCCAGCGTTATGGGGTTGTCGTCAATTATAACCGCCTTCACACCTTCTAATGACTTGCTGTGGGCATTGTCTTGTCGTGCCGGGCTTATGGGCATTTCAACCTCAAACAAGGTGCCAACACCAAGCTTAGATTTAATGCTGACCTTGGCACCAATTTTATCGGTCAGTTTTTTAACAATTGAAAGCCCCAAGCCATAACTATCTTTATTTTCAGCCTTTACGTCTAACCTGCTGTAACTATCAAAAATATTGACAAGCTGCTCGTCCGGTATGCCCTGCCCGGTATCAAAAACCTGCAATACTGCCTTAGTTCCACTTTTGTCATGTCTGCGGCGAAAACCAATAAGCACCTTACCTGCATCGGTATATTTCACCGCGTTTGAAACAATGTTGTTTACAATGCGCATCATAACGCCAAGGTCGGTATATAATTGCAGCGACGATGGCACAGTTTTTAAAAGCAGGCCTTTTTGCTCGGCCTTGGCGGCAAAAATTAACTGTGTTGAGGAAATTAGACGATTTGCCGAAAAATGCTCGTTTATGATTAATTCGCCGCTATTTTCAGGTTCGGAACTGTCCATAACCGAAGATAAAAGCCGCTCTAACGAGGTTATTGTGTGGCTCATCTGCTCTAACCCAAGCACAGCCTTGCTCCAGCTTTTGGTGTTTCGCAAGCCCTGTATATACAGCTTTAGCGCATGTATGGGTTGGCGAATATCGTGGCTAATAACTGAAAGCGCGCGCCCTTTAGCCGCCGCCTCTTGGTTTGACAACATGCCCTCTTCCAAACTGTGGATCAGGCGTTTTTGGGTGTTGTCTCTAGCAATGCGCATTTCAGTTACATAATCGACCAAACTGGCTAAAAACAACAAGCTTTCAAACAACATTGTCAGTTCAAAAACAACATTTACCTCAACGGCAATGGGGATAAGGCCATTAATGCTAAGTGCCACATAGACAGAACCAAAAAGAACCCCCGCCCAACCCAAGGCGGCAAACCGTGCGGGTTTAAAACCCCGTTTAAAGGCACGGATTGAGGCAACGAAGTTTACCAATGCCACTATGGTCATCATTGAGAAGCCAATTTTGCCAATATAAGCTATGGGGTATAACAACGACACAATGATAAGCATTATGGCAAAGCCAATTAAGCCTTTAGCAATATTGTCCATTAGCTTGTCGGTTTCTTTCATATTGAAAAAATTTCGAAAGAAAAGCATTACAAATATCACGGTTAAAAGCCCAAGTATATTTGCCGCATTGGCGTTTATAAAACCCTGGTTCGGCCAAATATAAACAAAAGCAAGACCAGTTTGTTGCGCCACATGAAGCAAGCCTGACAAAACAAAAAATACATATAAAAGATGCGGCAGACTTTTAAGCAATGCCGACATTATTAAATTATAAAGTGCAAGCAACAGCAATGCACCAATTAGCAAGCTGTGCAACATGGTGACCATGCTGTCATTAGCCATAAACGCCCATGACTGTGATAGTTTTGGGGTTACGTTGGTACTGCCGTATGAGCGAAATTTAACAAAAAGATCAATTTTTTCATTTGCCAGCAACTTAACATTAGCCAACAACAAACGGTGCTTAATTGTTCTTTCTTGAAAGGTGTCATAACCGCTTACCTCTGCCAAAACTTCCAAACTGCCATCACGCAATATATAAACCCCAAACTCAGCCATACGCACATGACCAAGGTCATAAATAAGGTTTTGCTCACTGGTGCCTGCATTGTGAATTTTACTGTGTAGCCAATAACGATGGCCTGTGTAGCCAAAGTCCACACTGTTGCCAGTTATAGCTTTAAAACCGCCTTCTTCATGCGCCAGCACAGCCGCTGTGGCATCAAGGGCGGCTTCTTTGTCTTCTAGATAAGACAGGTGAGGAAGTAAAGATATGCTCTCAGTGCTATCGGTATTGTCAGATAGTTTTAGCACGGGAGTTTGGGCAAACGCAGGTGCTGTAACAACAAAAATTGCCAGCACTAATAAATAACTTAACAATCGATACATTTTATTACCCAATAATCTCATGGTGTATCATTGCGTAAAAGGCTATGCTTGGGCAATGTTAATTTGCAGTTTTTTAGTGTCGGGGAATAATTTTGATGATTAATGTAATATTTGCCGATGATCATCAGCTAGCTGTTGAAGGGCTGAGCTTTTTTCTATCCTCGGTTGGTAACATTAACGTGCAAACAATTGTAACTAATGGCAACGATGTTGCCCCTGCTCTTGAAAAACATAACCCTGATATACTCATTCTCGACATGGGATTGCCCGGCCGCCATGGGTTAGAAGTGTTGCACGACATAAAATCTAAAAAACATAAAACCAAGGTTGTGGTTTTAACTGGGCTAGATGAACCAAGCCTGTTGAAAGATGCGGTTTTAACTGGTGCCAACGCGGTTTTAACCAAGGCCGCCGACACTGATGAAATTTTAACAGCAATTAACACCGTTCATGGTGGTGATATTTATCTGGGAAAATTTGTGCAAAAAACCTTGGAAACTGCATATCCAGATTTAAAATGGGACAACGCCCCCATTAGCCTGACCAAGCGGGAAAAAGAAATTCTGCTTATGATTGCTGATGGTAACAACTCTGCCCAAATTTCAACTGACCTGAACATTGCCGAGCCAACAGTGCGCAAGCACCGGCAAAACCTAATGGAAAAGCTGGGCTTGCATAACTCAGCCGAAATAACAAAATATGTTTTAAGTCGCGGTCTTAATTCTTAAAATCATTTCTCAGCTTTAGCCACCCCTAATCAGCTATCTTGTGCAAAAAAAATTCTACTGTTAGTATACTTATCCCTGTTACAAAAAAGGAGAGTTAAATGTCTACTTTTATGCACAAGCTTGCTGAGGGTCTTCGCACCAGAGAACAGTATCTAGAAGACCACTCAGAACACCCTGTATTTGAAACCGACACTGGTCAGGATATTAAAAGCGAATATAACGACCTTGTAGCTGACCTAAAGGCCTTTTCTGACCGTGTTGCCGCCTTGGAAAAAGAAGGCGTAGATTTTGACGAGCATTTTGAACGTGATATCAATAAGGAATTGGAACACTTGTCCGTCAAAATAGATACTTGGTCAAAAAAAATTGAGGGTAAATAACAGCTACCTTTGTTTACTGTGCTTGTAGCGCTTCAAGCTCTTCCTTGAAAGCAGATATGTAAAGATGGTTTTGCTGTTCTGCTAAAGCCACAGTTTGTTCTGCAATTTTTATTGCCTTGTCCAACTGACCATTATTGTCATAGGCCGTTACCAAGCTTGAGTTTAACCAAACAGAATTAGGATAGTAATTAATTGCCATCTCATACCAAGCTACTGTTTTTGAAGCATCTTGTTGCCTTGATAAATAGCGCCCTGTTCCAGCTAAGGTTAAGCCCATCCAAAAGCCTTTTTCAATAGGCACAATTTCATAACCATATTGTCTAGATAAATTACCATAAAAAGTTTTAATATCCCCTGCTGGGTCTTTACCCTCTCTAATTGCTATATAATCTGGTCTCCATTGTTCTTTTGGGTAAATAAATTCAAATGCATTATATAGTGCGGGCATAGCACTGCCATAATGATCTTGGCCTTCCAACACATCAACCATTACATCTGTTGAACCAGTATCAGTCGCTACAAGCAATTCCACCAACTGGTTATAGCTTTCAGCCACTTCTTGATTTGCTATGGTGTCTAGACCACCACGGCTAATATAAAGTTTCATGTTAGGGCGATTGTTTTCTTTAGCTTTTTCAATTATTTTATCAATAATATTTTCACCATTAGGCAAGAACATATGAAGATCGGCCGCTAAAGCAATATTAGCTTGAAACATGTCCGGTCTGTTCCAAAAGCTTTCGTAAACAGGACCAACGGTTGGTGACATGCCAATTATAGTCCTGTGCGATGCAGTTCTGTACTTTTCTTCTATGTATGGAAAAACCTCATCATTTAAAAATGTTAAATAATCGTCTGTTTTACCTCCAAAATGAGCTTCGCCGTCTGCTGTTGTGCTCAGCGGTAATGCTATATCTAATCGTTTGCCTGTATTACTTGGAATGCCCACCACAATGCTTTCAGGCATCAAATCACGTGAGGATTTATGCTCAACTATGCTGACAAGTGTTTGGAAAACAAATTCACCGTCAAAGGTATAAATAACAGGATAAACCTTAGTATTATTTTCATAGTTTGGCGGAATATAAATTTGCAATTCACGGCCTTCGCCTAAAACCTCTGAATGTATTGTATGCACTTCACCTATGGTAATTTGCGAGCGCTCTTGTGTAACCACATCAGCGGCATTTGCATTAAATGAATAGCCGAATAATAGCTGTAGAGCTACAGCTGTAACCCCAATTATCTTTATCAACATTGTGTAATTCCCCAATTTATGAACTGTATAATATTGAAATAAAATAAAAATTTTAAGTAATATAGGGAAATGAGATTAAGCGATTAAAAAATAGGCTAAGTTGAATATAAAAAAACATTTTCATCATTTTCACAGCCTTGGAGAGGGCATATTTTACTCATATAAACGACCTTTGGTCATTTGATAAAAGCATTGAAAAATTTGATGGCATGTTATGAAGCTTTACTTGGCTTTCTATAAGCTAGCTGTTTTCTATTCAGGTAAAATCAGCTAAAAACAGTTCATGACAAAAGAAAATAATATAAATGAGCTGTTAGAGATAATGTCACGCTTGCGCGACAAGGAAAATGGTTGCCCGTGGGATGTGGAGCAAAACTTTAAATCTATCGCCCCCTACACCATTGAAGAGGCGTATGAAGTAGCCGAAGCCATTGACAATGGCGACATGGAAAACCTGCGTGATGAGCTAGGTGACCTGCTGTTCCAAACCGTGTTTCACGCCCAAATGGCGGATGAAGCTGGGTTTTTTAACTTTAACGACGTTGTGGCGAGTGTGTCGGCCAAAATGATAAGCCGCCACCCCCATGTGTTTGGCGATGCTGACATTGCCGATGCTGAGGCGCAAACCGAGGCATGGGAAGAACATAAAGCTAAGGAGCGTGCTTCAAAGGAGCGAGCTTCTAAGCCACAATCAGCACCCACTGCCCTATACGACGTGCCACTTAGCCTACCAGCACTGTTGCGGGCATTAAAACTGCAAAAACGCGCCGCCAGAGTTGGCTTTGACTGGGATAATATTGACGACGTTATCGCAAAAATGCATGAAGAAATTGCTGAAACCGCTGAAGAAATTGCCAAAAAGGGTAAGTCAAACCCGAAAGTAGAAGAAGAGTTTGGCGATCTGATGTTTGTAATGGCAAACTTAGCAAGGCATTTGCACATTAACCCTGAAGAGGCGTTACGTCTGGCAAATGCCAAGTTTGAACGGCGGTTTAAGGCTGTGGAGGAAAACTTGCGTGACAATGGCACAAGCATTGAAGCGGCAAGCTTGCATGAAATGGAAGCTGAGTGGCAAGAGGTTAAGAAGGCTGAGAAGAATTAGGGTATAAATGCTCGTACTTGGCTTTATTTTTTTGGTTCAGGCGCACAGTTAGCTCAATTCCTTTTTCGCTATCAACACGCTCCAAAACATCGCCGTGTTCGTAAAGCCAGCTTATGGCCTCGCCATCCTGAAAGCTCAGCTTCAGGTTTAAAACAGCGTCGCCCTTGGTTAGCAATGCCTCAATATCCGCCAACAGGGTATCAACCCCCTCGCCCGTTTGAGCTGAAAGCGTGGTTATGTCTTCTTTTCGCACGGCCACATGGTTTAAAAGCTCTTTTTCTTCATTGTCTAACAAATCAACCTTGTTCTGGCATTCTAAAATTGGAATTTCCTGCTTGTCCAACCCTAACCTGTCCATAACATCAAAAACATCCTGTTTTTGTTCATCGCGGTCTGGCGAGTGCATATCACGCACATGTAAAATAAGGTCAGCCGCTAATACTTCTTCCAACGTTGCCCTAAACGCTGCCACCAGTTCATGGGGCAAGTGGGAAATAAAGCCCACAGTGTCAGACAATATTATTTTTTGCCCGCTTGGCAAGTTTATGGCACGCATGGTGGGGTCCAAAGTTTCAAACAAACGGTCACGTGCTGATACTTTTGCATCTGTCAGCCTGTTAAATAGTGTTGATTTGCCCGCATTGGTATAACCAACCAGTGCCACCACAGGAAAAGGTACCTTTGAACGGTTCTCGCGGTGCAGGGTTCGTGTTTTGGCAACCTTGTCCAACTGTTTTTTAATGCCGGCAATACGGTCACGAAGGGCGCGTCTGTCGCTTTCAATTTGCCGTTCCCCTGGGCCACCCATAAACGCCCCGCCGCCACGTTGGCGTTCCAAATGGGTCCATGATCTGACCAAACGGCTTTTTTGATATTCAAAATGGGCTAAGGCAACTTGCAATACGCCTTCTCGGGTTTGGGCGCGCTCGCCAAAAATTTCTAAAATTAAACCTGTGCGGTCAATAACCTTAACGCCCAGTTCTTTTTCCAAATTTCGTTGTTGAATGGGGCTTAGGGCGCAGTCCATAACCACAAGGTCAATGTCTTCCTGCTCAACAATGCTTTTAAACTCATCAACCTTGCCCCGACCCATATAAGTGGCGGCATTAAGCTTTTTCATGCCCACACTTGTCGCAAAAACAACTTCCAGACCAATAGCGTTAGCCAGCGAGGTTGCTTCTTGCAGACGGTTTTCAACATTGCTTTTTATATTGCCCTTAACATAAGGGTACAAAACCAAGACATTGGCGTGCGCAGATATACCCTGCCCCATATCGCCACTTAAGGAGAAATCAGGTGTGGTATCAGCCGCTTTTTTTGTTTTTTTTATGTTCACTTCAGTGCTTGTGTTTACACATGCTAAAATTTAGCAATCAATTAAACCTATTCTTCTTTTTCAGGCTCAAACAATTGAACTGGTGCCGCTGGCATAATGGTTGAAATGGCATGCTTATATACTAATTGTGAATGACCATCACGGCGCAACAAAACAGAAAAATTATCAAACCAAGTGATGATCCCCTGTAGCTTTACCCCATTAACTAAAAATACTGTAACTGGTGTTTTTTCTTTTCTTACTTGATTTAGAAAAACATCTTGTAAGCTTTGTGTCTTTTCCGACATATTATTATCCACATTTTTTTTACAAATACCTGTCTCACTAAAGAATTTTATGCAAATTCTTTTCTACTATAAAATGAAAATGTCTTAGTAGCCCCAAAAAGACAAGGTATTTGTTATTTATTATTAAAAACTCAATTACTCTCAAGTTCGCCTGTTATATTACATTTCTCTTACATAATAAAATACTAATTTGATCATTTGGTCAAGATTAATGAATCCAGAAGCGTTTTGACAGTAATGCCAGAGCAAAAACAAGCTCCATACGCCCCAATATCATTAGGGTAACAACTAGCCCAAACCCACCCACTGGCATTACTTGATAGCCATCAAAGCCAGGTGCTAAACTGTAAACCGCAGGGCCTGCATTCATTAAGCTTGAAACCGTTATACCAAAAGCATCATGCAAATTATAGCCCATAAACGAAAATATCAGACTAGCCAGACCCATTGTTAAAATAGTTGTGAAAAACAGTAACCAAATTGTCGCAACATCGCTTTCATCCACGGTTTTGCCATCATAGCTAATGGTGGTGGCATCGTGCTTGTGGGCAAGCCGTTTCAATTCACGCCCGGCATGGCGAAATAAAATAATAATTCGCATAATTTTCACCCCGCCAGTTGACGATGTTGCCATGCCACCAATAAAAATAAGCACCATTATTATGTTTATTCCCGCCACACTGCTTATTGAACCACCCTCAGGATTTAAACCAGAAGTGGAAATTGAAGTTGCCGCTTGGAAAAAAGCCACCCTTACTTGTTCAAGAAAATCGCCCGATACCACACCAGTATTATTGGCGTTAAAAAACAATATTGCTCCGACAATGGTGAACAAAACAAGATAAAGCGGTTCTTTTTTATCCGTAGACTGAACCCGCTTAAAACGCATGTAATTAAGCAAACCAACAATGCTGGCTGATGCGGCAATAAGCACAAATGCCACTATCAACTCGCCGTTAGGGTTGTTGTGCAACACTTGCCCTTCGGCATAAAGGCTGAAGCCACCTGTACCTGTTAGGGTGAACGAAATTGTCAGGGCATCTAGCCAGTTCTCTCCTGTCATTACCAAAAGCACGGTGGATACAAATGTTAGCCCTGCGTAAATTGGCATTACTGCTTTGGCATATACCCCCATTTGTGACAAAAGCCCCTCGCCTGAGCCATGCGGCAGAATAATTTTTATTAACTGCATACCGCCCACGTTTAAAAAACTTAAAACAGACAGCGCAATAAGAATGGTGAAAAAGCCCCCAATCCATTCTAACATTCCCCGCCACAGTAAAATGCTCTGCCCCAAAATAGCAGGGTCAATAATAACACTGGCTCCTGTGGTGGTAAGGGCTGAAACCGCCTCGAAATATCCCCAAGAAAAACTTCCATAATGGTGAGAAAAAATAAATGGTAGCGAGGCAAAAACAGGTAAAAACACAAATATATTTATAGGTAAAAGAAATGCCGACCTGCGGCTAATTGGTGCCATGCAATCTTGAAATGCGGTTAAAAAACCCAAACCAGCAAAGGCGGTTAATATGGCACTGGTGAAAAATGCTTGTGCATTGCCCTGCTCGCCCAAGCCAAGCGCCACAAACGATGGCAGCAGCATGGCAAGTGCTAGCCACAAGTTCATCCAACCTAGCTCTCTGAGCAGTCTTGCTAACATGTTAGCTCACTTTTTATAGTGTTGATTAAAAATATTCCAAACGAACGGAGAATAGCTGCTCAACTTTTTTCACGTCATCAGCCAGCACTAGCATTATCACCCGATCGCTCTCTTTAAACTCAGTCGTACCTCGTGGCATAATAACTTCGTCGCCGCGGCATATGGCGCTAATCATCACCCCTCTGGGCAGTTTCATGTCTTTTATTGGCACCCCAATTAATGGCGATGTTCCTAACACCTCGGCATCAAGAATTTCGGCGGCACCATCACGAATGCTATGCAAACCACGAATACGGCCACGGCGAATACGCTGTAAAATATTAGAAACCGTTGTTTCTCTGGGGTTCACATAAACATCAATACCCAATGAGCTCATCAATGCAGTGAAAATGCGGTTGTTAACCAGTGTAATTGCGCGCAGCGCGCCCAATCGTTTTGCCAGCAATGAAGACAATATGTTCAATTCGTCTTCGTTGGTAACAGAAATAACCGTTTCTGTTGCACCGGCATTTGCTTCTTTTAAAATTTCACTGTCCAGCCCGTCGCCGCGAATAACAACCGTGTTGTTAAGCTGTGAAGCGACAAATTCGGCACGTTCGGGGTCTTGCTCAATAATTTTAATGTTTAATGATGGGTCACTTTTTTCCAGTTCCTGAGCCAAAAACAGCCCCACATTACCACCACCAATTATTATTAACCGCCGCGCCTCTTTCTCATCATGGCCAAAAACAGACATTGCCCGTGGAACGTGGCTGTTTTCTGCTGTGAAATAAATGCTATCACCTGTCTGCATCTGGTCGTCAGCGTCAGGCAGAATAATTTTTGTTCCGCGGAAAATTGCCATAACAGTTATATTCAGGCCTGGGAACAGTTCGCTCAATTGTCTAAGGGGTGTGTCCACAACTGGGCAGTCCTCGCCAAGGCGAATACCAATAACGTTTACCTTGCCACCAACAAATGGCAACATTTCAAATGCACCAGGAACCGCCAAACGGTTGGCAATAGATTTTGCCACCTCAATCTCTGGCGAGATAATCATATCAATAGGTAAATGATCGCGGCTAAACAGGTCGCTCCACGTTGGTCTTAAATAACTGCGGTTACGCACACGGGCAATTTTTGTTGGCACATTAAACAGCGAGTGCGCCACCTGACAGGCAATCATGTTTACCTCGTCGCTTTGGGTAACAGCCACCACCATGTCAGCGTCAGATGCACTGGCGCGTTCTAAAATATCAGGGTCTGATGCATAGCCCTCAATTGCTTGCACATCTAAACTTTCCCCCACCTTACGAATAAGGCTTGGCGAATTATCAATAACGGTAACATCGTTTTGTTGATGCGCCAGTTGCTTGGCAATATTAAAGCCAACCTGCCCAGCTCCGCAGACTATAATTTTCATGAAAACTGTCCAATGTCATTTATACTTGGCAAGCTAAACCCCTTTTGCCTTATTTTGACGTAGTTTAGGGGCGCGATTACCCCAATTGTCAATTAAATTGTGCCAAAAACTAGCTTGATATTTATTTTTTTTCGTTTGCGGTTAAGCCCAATGACTTTAACTTTCTGTGTAAGGCAGAACGTTCCATGCCAATAAACACCGCAGTTCTTGAAATATTACCGCTAAAACGGGTTATTTGAACTCGCAAATATTCTCTTTCAAATTCCTCACGGGCTTGGCGCAGTGGTGCCGCCATAAAGCTCCCTGTTTGCGAAACAGCACCACTTTGGCTTGGTGTGTTTTGCAATTCGTTATTTATCATATTATCAGCGATATAACCTTCATCGGCACTGGAACTTGGTACTTCCTGACCATCACTGGTCTGGGAACCCATAATAATTGCCCGCTCAATAATGTTTTTCAACTGCCGCACATTACCAGGCCAGTCATAGGACTGTAGCGCGCTTACGGCTTGCTCTGACATTTTGCGGTATGGTCGCCCAATGCTGGCTGAAAGGGTTTCCAGAAAATACTCTATCAACATTGGAATATCTTCACGGCGTTCAGCCAACGAAGGCACATCAACAGCAACAACGTTTAGGCGGTGGTACAGATCTTCTCTAAACTTGTCCTGAGCAATGGCTTTTTGCAGGTCAAACGATGTGGCACTAATAACACGCACATCAACCTGCACTTTTTTCAAACCGCTAACACGAACAAAGCTTTGGTCTGTTAACACTCGCAATATTTTTGCTTGTGACGATATTGGCATGTCGCCAATTTCATCCAAAAACAATGTGCCGCCGTGGGCTTGCTCAAACAACCCAGTTTTAACAACAGTTCCGTTTTGCTCTACCCCAAACAGCTCTGCCTCGATACTGCTTGGCTCAATATTGGCTGAATTTACAATTACAAATGGGCCGCTTGAACGTAATGACTTGGAATGAATAAGCCTTGCTACCACCTCTTTGCCAGAACCGTTCGGCCCCTGAATTAAAATTCGGCTGTTGGTTGGTGCCACTTTTTCAATGGTCATGCGTAAAAAGTTCAGCGCTTGTGAGCGCCCGATAAGGTCGGTCATGACCCCTGCTTTTAATTTTAGCTCTTCGTTTTCTTTCTTTAGTTTATTAGCCTCGGTTGCACGGCTTACAAGGTTAATAAGCTTGTCAGTTTGAAATGGCTTTTCAATGAAGTCATAAGCACCAAGCTTAATTGCCGCCACCGCAGTTTCAATATTGGCATGACCACTAATCATAATAACAGGCAGGTCCTTGTGGCGTGACTTTACAATACGCAATACCTCTAAGCCGTCACGCTTTGAGCCTTGCAACCAAATATCCTGCAACAACAGCGATGGACGGCGCGCTTCAATTTCACGCAACGCACTCTCACTATCGCCCGCAACGCGGGTTTCATAACCCTCGTCCTGCAAAATTCCGGCTATCAAGTCACGGATATCTTCTTCATCATCTACAATTAAAATATCTGTCATGTTTTTTCCTAAAGCAAAAACTCAAATTATTTTTTTTCTGAAAGCTTGTTCAAAGCCGCCAAACTAAAGCGTAAAACTGCTCTGGCACCCTGAGCATCTTCTTTGTTTTCTAAATTTAATGTACCACCATGATCTTCCATAATTTTACGTACAATCGCCAAACCTAGCCCCGTGCCTTTTTTACGGGTGGTGACATATGGATCCATAATGTTTCTATCCAACTCTTGCGGCAGGCCAAGGCCATTATCCTCAACACAAACCTCTAAAACCCCATCTTTAGGTCTAATAAACACATCTATTCTACCCATAAAATCACTGTCTTTATTTTCCGCCAGCTCTGACGAAATAGCTTCGCTGGCATTCTTCATTACGTTGGTTATTGCTTGGGCTATTAAACGGCCATCGCATATGAGGTCTAGTGACGGCGTTGCGGTGTGCAACATAAAGCCAACGTCAGGGTTTGCCACCTCTTGCAGGAACATGGCTTTTCTGGTTACGTCAACAATGTCCTCAACCCGAAAAACAGGTTCTGGCATACGGGCAAATGACGAAAATTCATCCACCATATGTTTCAGGTCGCCAACTTGGCGAATAATGGTGTTGGTGCATTGGTCAAAAACATCTGGGTCGGTGATAATTTCTTTTTTATATTTTCGTTGCAAACGCTCGGCTGAAAGTTGAATGGGCGTTAGCGGGTTTTTAATTTCATGGGCAATTCTGCGCGCCACATCTGCCCATGCGGCAGTGCGTTGGTCGCTTAGCTGTTCGGTCACATCATCAAATGTTACAACCATGTCTGACTTTTTCTGGTCTTCATATTCCACAGAAATACGCACTAAAAAGTTACGTATAACGCCATCTCTAACAAAGTTAATCTGACCCGTGGCACTTTGTTGTTTGTGCTTTGTCACTTCATCTATCAACGGCTGAATTTCTGGTACAATTGTAGCCATTTTTTTACCTGTCAGCTCTTCATCCGTGTGCGAAAGCAACTCGCAGGCTGAACGGTTAGGCAGGGTTATGACACCTTTGTAGTTCAGGCCAATAACCCCCGCAGACACGCCAGAAAGCACCGCTTCCATAAAGCGGCTTCTTTCGTCAAGCTCGGCATTGGCGTTTAATAATTGGGTTTGTTGTTGCCCAAGCTGTTGGGTCATGCGGTTAAAAGCGCGGCTTAAAATGCCAATTTCATCGTTGGATGAAAGCATTGGCACCCGCACATTAAGATCGCCATCAGAAATTTTACCAGAGGCATTAACCAACTGGCTAATGGGTGCTACCAAATAGTTTGCAAACCACAAGCCCACCCAAATAGCCGCCATTAAAATAAGCAAGGTCACCACAATAAATATCATGTTGAACTGAAGTTTGATGTTTGAACGCTCACCCTCTAAATTTTGATATTCAGCAATAGATTGCCGTGTTGCCGCCACATGGGAAAGAACGTCTGGGTCAACCCTGCGGCTAACATACAAATAAGCATCAAAAAAGTTTTCCAGCTTTATTATTGCCCGCACACGGTCATCATCAGTGTTGGCAATAACCGCCAGCTCACCCGCCCTAACCTGTTGCATAACACTGTTAGGAATGCGCTCAGGCGATAATGAAAAACTAAGTGCCGCTTGTGCCATTAACACACCGTTACTATCAAAAATAATCGCTTCAGAAAGTGCGCGTTTTGCCACTTGGTCATCTATCATCAGTTTTAACAAGCTGTTGTTAGATTGTATAAGTGGTGCTTGGCGGTTCATGTCGCTAGCCATGGCTTGCAAATCAAGCTGAATAACGTTTCTGTGTTCCAGAATATAACCCTCAGCCACCTGCAGTGAATTGTTTAAGGTTGATTGCACCCGCTCGGAAAACCAGCTTTGCAAACCAAATTCAAAAAACATTGATGATGAAATAGCCATTAAAATTGGTGGGCCAACAGCAATAAGACTAAAAAAACCAACAATACGGCTGTGCAACTTAGACCCTGCGATACCTTGGCGTCTTGCCGCCCAAAGTCGTGCCAATCGCCTGCCAATTAAACCTGCCAAGGCAAGCAAAAATACCACATTGCCAAGCATTAAGAACTGCAATGTGCCACTATCAAGGTCAATTGGGGTAGATTTTTGTGACATGGCGAAATATGTCGCAATACCAGACACAATAGCCAGCATGGCTAATGTTACCTCAGCCTTGCCCCCAATATTATTTTTGATTAACCACCTTAAAAAATAACCCCAATTCCTAGCGAAGGAAGAGTTTTTATAGCGGCTTGCCCGTGTTCTTGTCTTGGCCATTCACTAATCCAAAATTTAACAAATATCCCCATTTGTCCTAAGTTTATGATCAAAAATTAAGACCATAATGGGGCATTATGCAAATAGGTTGTAATAATGCAACAGCAGATGCAACATTACCACACAAAAGTTTGCCATATTAAGAGTTGTCTTTTTGAATAGTGATTTTCAGCTCACTTATTTTCTTACGCAATGTGTTGCGGTTAAGGCCTAGCATGTCTGCCGCCTTTAACTGGTTACCACGGGTGGCTTTTAGACTAGTTTCTATTAGCGGACGTTCAATTTCTTTCATAAAACGACCATAAAAACCTGTGCTTGGCAAATGGTGTTCATGGGCCTTGAAATAACGCTCTAAATGCGACTGAACAATGGCTGACAAGCCTTTACCCGCGTTATCCTCATCATCATTTTCAGATATTTTGCCATCAACAATCAGTTCTTTTTTAACAATGTCGTCGTTAATTACTTCTTCTGAATAAAGGGCGCAAAAACGTCTTATCAGGTTTTCCAACTCACGCACATTGCCAGGCCATAAGTGTTTTTTCAGCCGCGTAATAGCCGCTTTATCTAGCTTTTTAGCGGGCAAGCCTTCACTTTCAGCCTTTTTCATAAAGTGGTTTACCAGATCGTCAATATCTTCAACACGCTCACGCAGTGGTGGAATGCTTAATGGCACAACGTTAAGACGATAAAACAAATCTTCCCTAAAACTGCCATCCCTTACCATTTCTGGCAGGTTTTTATGGGTGGCAGAAATAATTCTAACATTGGTTTTTATGGGCGAACCGCCACCAACTTTTCTGTACTCACCTTGCTGCAGCACCCGCAACAACCTTGTTTGTGCTTCTTTTGGCATGTCGCCAATTTCGTCCAGAAATAATGTGCCACCTTCGGCATCTTCAAAACGACCCTTTTGGTTGCTATCGGCGCCTGTAAACGAACCCTTTGTATGCCCGAACAGCTCACTTTCAATTAATTCTTTTGGAATGGCCGCCATGTTAACAGCTACAAATGTCTTGTCTTTGCGCAAGCCCATGTCGTGCAGGGCTTTTGCCACTAGCTCCTTGCCTGTGCCGCTTTCACCTTGAATAAGCACCGTAAGGTCAGAACCCATTAATCGCGCCATATTACGGTAAAGGGTTTGCATGGCGGGCGAGCGCCCAACCAAAGCAACATCAGCATCAACATCAGCTACAACATCAGCTACAACATCAGCCACGATATCATCATTTTCAGTCGCGCTAGCTTCATTTGATACTTTGAGTGACTTCTTAACAATGTCTGTTAACTCATTAATATCAAATGGTTTTGGAA
>DAOWAS010000060.1 GCA_030634465.1 Alphaproteobacteria bacterium
AGCCTTGGCGACATTGCAAAAAAACATGTTGGCCTTGATGGCAGTGGTCGTTTGGACGATGCACTTTTGCGCGCCCAAATAGCTCGCCATGAGGTAAACGAAGGCGCGTTTATGCTGACGCTGGAGCGGGTAAAACAAGAAGCAAAAGCAGGGCAGGGTGTGGGGGCAACTTCAGCCATGCTTAAATATTATGGGACGGAGTTGAACAAAACCCGTCATGAATTGCTAATGGCAATGGGTGGCAGCGAAGCCCTATCGTGGGAGGGCGAAGCCTCAAACGATGGGCAGTTGTCAAAATCATGGTTGCGCACCAGAGCAAACTCTATTGAGGGTGGCACATCTGAAATTCAGTTGAACATTATCGCAAAACGCATTCTTGGTTTGCCTAGTTAGGGGATTTGGACATGGCTTTAGTATTAAATGAAGAACACATTCTCCTCAAAGAAAGTGCTAGGGGGTTTTTAGATGAAAAAGCACCCATAAGCGAATTTCGCAAACTGCGTGATGACAAAAACCAAGACGGCTATTCAAAAGACCTGTGGAGCGACATGGTTGAAATGGGCTGGGCTGGCATTGTAGTGCCTGAAGAGCACGGCGGTTTAGAGTATGGCTATGTTGGCGCTGGCATTATTATGGAAGAAATGGGGCGCACATTAACCGCATCTCCCATGCTATCTAGCGCCATTGTTGGGGCCACGCTTTTGGCAAAATTTGGTAATGATGAACAAAAACAGGCCATTTTGCCTAAGCTGGCTGACGGCACCCTAATAACCGCCCTCGCGGTTGATGAAGGTCGCCACCACGCCCCAAAAAACACCATGTTAAGCGCCAAGCCGCAGGGTAATGGCTATGTGCTAAATGGTGAAAAAACCTTTGTTTTGGATGGCGGTGTGGCTGATGAGCTGATAATTGCCGCACGGACATCGGGCGATAAGGGTGAAAAATCTGGCCTAACCCTGTTTCAAGTGCCACGAGACGCTGATGGTGTTAGCGTGGAACGTACGGTTATGGTTGACCAACGAAATGCCGCAAATGTTAAATTAAGCGATGTGGCGGTTACTGGTGAGCAAATTATTGGTAATTTGGACGATGGCTATACTGCGCTTGAATATGGCCTGAACGTAGCTCGCGCCTGTTTGGCCGCTGAAATGCTAGGTGGTGCCAAGCAAAGCTTTGAAATGACGTTAGAGTATTTAAAAGAGCGCAAGCAGTTTGGTGAAATTATTGGTACATTCCAAGGGTTGCAACACCGTGCCGCGCACCTATTTGGCGAGTTGGAACTGGCAAAGTCTGTAGTGTTAAAGGCATTGTCCGCCATTGATGAAGACGACCCCATGATGCCTGCTTTTGTTAGCTTGGCTAAGGCTAAGGTTAGCGAAGTTATGCAGCTTGCCACCAACGAAGCGGTGCAAATGCACGGCGGCATGGGCATGACTGACGAGTTTGATATTGGCTTTTTCATGAAACGCGCCAGAGCGTCTGAGGCAACTTACGGCGATTATAACTTTCATGCTGATCGTTTAGCCAGAATGCGTGGGTATTGATATGGCAGAAGTTGAACCTAAATCTAATTTCACCATGGAACAGGTCTATGCCCTGATGGAGCAAATGTCTGCGCCTGGGCAAATGTTTTCTTATCAGGAGCAAGATGTTGATGGTGTGCCGTTAAAAGTGTTCGACAACACCCCGCCTAGCCTGCGTGACTATTATAAAATGGGTTATCAGCATGCTGAAAATGACTTTATCGTTAGTGTTGATGAGCGATATACTTACGGCGAAACCCTGTCACTTGCGTGGCGTTTAGCCAAAGCATTAAGCGAAGATGTTGGGGTTAAAAAAGGCGACTATGTTGCCATTGCCATGCGTAACAGACCCGAGTGGTGCATAGCGTTTATGGCCATAACATCAATTGGTGCTGTGGCGGTGCCGCTTAACGGTTGGTGGACAACTGACGAAATGGAATATGGCTTATCCTTTAGCGACACCAAAGTGGTGTTGGCTGATGGCAGACGGTTTGAAACCTTAAAACCGTTGGTGGACAAGCTTGGCCTTAAAATCATCACCACCAAGGTCGAAGAGGGGGCTGATGGTGCCGCAGGGACATATGAAGCCTTAATGGCGAAGCACCCCGAGGCCACCGCCCCAACAGTGGAAATTTTACCAACCGACCCTGCCACGCTTTTTTACACATCAGGCTCAACTGGCAAGCCCAAGGGGGTTTTGTCTAGCCACAGGGCATCGCTAGCACCAATTATGGCGTGGGGGCGTTATGCCATTGCCATTAAAACCTTGCAAACCCAGCAAGATGGTGGCGACGAACGCCAATTGGTTATTTTAAATACAGTGCCCTTGTTTCATGTAACTGGTTCGCACAGCCACTTTTTACTGTCGTTCATTGCAGGGCGCAAAATGGTCACCATGCCTAAGTGGGATGTAACATTGGCGTTGGAGTTGGTAGAGCGTGAAGGTGTTCTTACCATTCACGGCGTACCAACCATGTTGAAAGAGGTGATAGAGGCACCAAACCGTGATGATTATGATCTGTCCAGCCTGTTAGAGCTAGGTTCAGGCGGTGCGCCAAGACCTGCGGCAGATGTTGCTCGTCAAAAAAACCAACTTTCATACACCGCCGCCACTAATGGTTACGGCCTGACCGAAACCAATGCTTTAGGTGCGGCAATTAGCCGTGATGCCTATGTAGACAGGCCAAATTCTGTTGGTAGGCCAGATGTGCTGTTGGTTGATTGTATTATTGTGGCTGAAAATGGTAGCGAAGTAAAAACAGGCGAGCACGGCGAAGTGTGGCTTAGGTCTATTGCCAATTTTGAAGGCTATTTAAACAACCCAGAGGCCACAAACGAGGCGTTAGAAGATGGTTGGTTTAAGTCTGGCGATGTGGGATATTTGGACGCTGAGGGTTATCTTTATATCGTTGATCGTTTGAAGGATATTATCATTCGTGGTGGCGAAAATATTAGCTGTATTGAGGTGGAAGCGGCACTGTTGCAAAATGATGATATTGCCGAAGTGTCAGTTTTTGGCCTGCCTGATGAGCGTTTGGGCGAGGCTGTAGCCGCAGTTATTTTTATGAAGCCAAACAAACATATGGATACCGAGGGCTTAACAGCAATGTTACAAGGGCATGTTGCTAACTATAAAATGCCCCAGCATTATTTTGAAAGTTTCGAGACCTTGCCGCGCCTTGGCACTGGTAAAATTAACAAACGTGCTTTGCGTGAGCATTTCACGTCACTTATTAAAGGGTAAAGGAAGTGTCATGGACTTAGGAATTACAGATAAGGTCAGACCACTGGTTGAAGAGGTGCGCCGTATGGTGCGCGACGATATTATGCCATTGGAGGCCGAGTTCTACTCTGAGGTTGGTAAAGATGGCGACAGGTGGAAATATACCAAACGCATGACTGAAATTATGGAAGGCCTGAAGGATAAAGCCAAATCTAAAAAGCTGTGGAACTTTTTCTTAACCGAAAGCGATGGTGGTTATGGCCTTACAACGGTTGAATATGCCTATTTAGCCGAAGAAATGGGTTGGTCAACATTGGCGCCTGAGGTTTTTAACTGCGCCGCACCCGACACTGGCAACATGGAAGTTATTGAGCGTTACGGCAACGCGAGCCAAAAGGACAAGTGGTTAAAGCCACTATTGGCGGGTGAAATTCGCTCAGCCTTTGTAATGACCGAGCCTGACGTGGCGTCATCCGATGCCACAAACATTGCCATGCCTGCGGTGCTAGAGGGCGACGAATGGGTAATGAATGGTGAAAAATATTTTGCCTCAGGCGCTGGCGACCCACGTTGTAAAATTTATATTGTCATGGTTAAAACCAACGATGGCGACAGCCGCCACGCCCAACATTCGCAAATTTTTGTACCAAGCGACACACCTGGGGTGGAAATATTGCGCCCCATGCATGTGTTTGGCAGTGACGATGCCCCCCACGGGCATATGCATATAAAGTTTACTGACGTTAGGGTGCCAAAAGAAAATATTATTCTGGGCGAAGGACGTGGTTTTGAAATTTCCCAAGGCCGACTTGGGCCAGGCCGTATTCACCATTGTATGCGTGCTATTGGGCAGGCTGAGCGGGCGTTAGAATATATGTGCCGCCGTGCCACCAGCCGCACTGCATTTGGCAAACCGTTGGCAAAACTGGGTGGTAACTATGACATTATCGCCAACTGCCGTATTGATATTGACCAAAACAGGTTGTTGACCCTGCACGCCGCTTACATGATGGATAGCGCAGGGGTGAAAGTGGCGCAAACTGCTATATCTAAAATTAAAGTTGCGGCACCAAACATGGCATTAAAAGTAATAGACGAGGCCATTCAAATGCATGGTGGGCAAGGGGTGACACAAGATTTTCCCTTGGCGGCAATGTATGCGGCTGTGCGTACACTGAGGTTGGCTGATGGACCCGATGCTGTACACAGAATGCAGGTGGCACGGGCTGAACTGAAACGCTATTCAAACGAGGTTAAATAATGCCAAAAATTGTCCCACTAGACGAACTTTTTAGCTATGAAGGCAAAGACTTTGGCAAATCTGACTGGTTGGAAATTGACCAAGAGCGTATAAATAAGTTTGCCGATGCCACCAATGACCACCAGTTTATTCATGTGGACGAAAAAGCCGCGGCGGCAACACCATTTGGCTCAACCATAGCGCATGGGTTTTTAACCCTGTCTTTGGTGTCGTTTTTCATAGCAGATCTGATGGTGTTACCAAAAGACCTGAAAATGGTGATAAATTATGGCTTGGAAAAAGTGCGTTTTCTACAGCCAGTTAAGGTGGGGCAATCGCTTCGCGCCCACATGGTAAACATTGAAATAACAGAGAAAAAACCGGGGCAAATTTTAATACGCTCCACAGTAACAATAGAAATTAAAGGGTCTGATAAGCCAGCATGCGTGGCTGAGTTTATGGGTCTGGTAATGGTTTAGTGCGTTGATTTAAAAGGAAAAATAAAATGACAATCAGCTTTAAAGATAAAGTAGCAATTGTAACAGGTGCGGGTGGTGGTTTGGGTCGCTCCCACGCATTAGAACTTGCCAAACGTGGTGCCAAGGTTGTGGTTAATGACCTTGGTGGTTTGCGCGATGGCACTGGTGGTTCATCAGATGCCGCAGATGCCGTGGTTGCTGAAATTATTGCCGCAGGTGGTGAGGCCATAGCCAATGGCGCCAGCGTTACCGACGAGGGGGAAGTTAACGCAATGGTAGCCGCCACCATGGAAAAGTGGGGGCGGATTGATATTTTGATCAACAACGCGGGAATTTTGCGCGATAAAACCTTTCAAAAAATGGAAGTTGCAGACTTTGCCGCGGTTATGGACGTGCATGTTATGGGTGCAGTTAACTGCACCAAGGCTGTGTGGGAAATTATGCGCAACCAAGCATATGGTCGTATTGTTATGACCTCATCGTCAAGCGGGCTTTATGGTAACTTTGGTCAGGCAAACTATGGTGCCGCCAAGCTTGGTTTGGTTGGTTTTATGAACACGCTTCATTTAGAGGGCGCAAAATATAACATTAAAATTAACTGCCTTGCCCCCGTGGCGGCAACACGCATGACCGAAGACATTATTCCTGAAAACATGTTGGCGCTATTAGCACCAGAGCTAGTTACACCGGGGGTTATGTATTTGGTTAGTGACGATGCGCCAGCAAGACAAATTTTGAGCGCAGGGGCAGGTTGTTTTGCCGTTGCTAAAATTATTGAAAGCGATGGTTTTGCCCTTATGCCAAGCGAGGCAACAGCTGAAAATGTGGCGGCAAACTGGGCTAAAATATCAGACATGTCAGAAAATATGGAATTAATGGCAGGTGGTGAGCAAACCATGAAGTTTTTGGGAAAAGCTGCAACCTTGCAAAAAATTAAAGCGTAAGTTTAAAAAGTAAAAAGAGAGAAAAGTCATGAAAAGAGCAGTAATTGTATCAACCGCCAGAACCCCCATTGGTAAGGCGTACCGCGGAGCATTTAACAACACCCAAGGGCAAACACTAGGCGCACACGCCATTAAACACGCGGTTGAGCGTGCGGGCATTGACCCTGCCGAGATTGATGACGTGATAATGGGTTGTGCGCTTCAGCAGGGCTCAACAGGGCAAAACGTTGCCCGTCAGGCACTGTTGGGTGCGGGCTTGCCCGAAACAGTTTCAGGCATGAGCGTGGACAGGCAATGTTCGTCTGGCATGATGGCAATTTCAATCGCCGCCAAACAGGTAATGCACGACAATATGCCCATTTGTATCGGTGGTGGTTTAGAGAGCGTGTCACTGGTGCAGAACGAACATATGAACATGCACAGGCTAAGCGACCCGAACGTTTTAGAAAAATCGCCAAACATTCACATGCCCATGTTGCAAACCGCCGAAGTGGTGGCAAAACGATATGGCATTAGCCGCGATGCCCAAGACGAATATGGCTATCAGTCGCAAATGCGTACCGCCGCGGCACAGCAGGCAGGCAAGTTTGACGATGAAATTGTGCCGCTAAAATCCACAATGGGCATGATGAACAAGGAAACCAAAGAAATTACCATGCACGATGTGTGTTTGGAAAAAGATGAAGGCAACCGACCAGAAACCACGCTTGATGGCCTGAAAGGTCTGCGTTCAGTGGTTGAGGGCGGCTGTATTTCAGCGGGTAATGCTAGTCAGTTGTCAGATGGTGCTTCGGCAAGCGTGGTTATGGACGAAAAATTGGCTGAGCAAAAAGGGCTAGAGCCACTAGGAGCATATGTAGGTTTGGCTGTGGCAGGTTGTGCGCCAGATGAAATGGGCATTGGCCCTATTTTTGCCATACCAAAACTGTTGGAACGTAATGGTCTTACTATGGACGATATTGACCTGTGGGAATTGAACGAAGCCTTTGCGGTGCAAGCGCTTTATTGCCGTGACAAGCTTGGTATTCCTGATGAAATTCTCAACGTTAATGGTGGTGCTATTTCAATTGGTCATCCGTATGGCATGTCCGGTGCGCGAATGGTTGGTCATGCCCTAATTGAGGGCAAACGCCGCGGTGCTAAATATGTGGTTTCAACCATGTGTATTGGTGGCGGCATGGGTGCGGCTGGCCTGTTTGAAGTTCTATAATTAGGAAATAAGATGAAAGCTCTGCTGTGTAAAGAATTTGGTACTGCTGACAGGTTGGTGTTGGAGGAAATTGCCGACCCCATTGCAGGCAAGGGCGAGGTTGTGGTTGATGTAAAAGCCGCAGGCATAAACTTTCCCGACACGCTGATAATTGAAGGCAAATACCAGTTCAAACCGCCATTTCCATTCACCCCCGGTGGCGAAAGTTCAGGCGTTGTTAGTGCCGTTGGTGATGGTGTTGATGGCTTTGCAATAGGTGACAGGGTAATAGCATCAATGATGGTGGGTGGCTTTGCTGAAAAGGCACTGGCTCCTGCAGAAATGTTGACCAAAATCCCAGACGAGATGAATTTTAACACCGCCGCAGGTTTCACGGTTACATATGCAACGTCATACCACGCCTTAAAACAGCGTGCTAATTTACAAGCGGGCGAAACACTGTTGGTGCTAGGTGCTGCAGGTGGTGTTGGCTTGGCTGCGGTTGAACTGGGCAAGGCCATGGGGGCAAAGGTTATTGCCGCCGCAAGTACTGATGACAAGCTTGAGGTCTGCAAAACTGCAGGTGCGGACGAGGTTATAAATTACAGCACTGAAAACCTGAAAGAGCGCATAAAAGAGCTGACAGGTGGCAAGGGTGCGGATGTTATTTACGATCCTGTGGGCGGTAACCTGTCTGAGCAAGCCCTGCGCGGAATAGCCATTAACGGCAGGTTTTTGGTGGTGGGTTTTGCCGCGGGTGATATTCCTAAAATTCCTCTAAACTTAACTCTGCTAAAACAATGCCAAATAGTTGGTGTGTTTTGGGGAGCATGGGCGCGGGCTGACCGCCAAGCCCACGATGATAATTTCGCCGAGCTGTTACAGATGTTTTTGGACGGCAAGTTAAAGCCACTTGTTTCGCAAACATTTCCGCTTACTTCTTATGTTGATGCCTATGCCTGCTTGACTGAAAGACGGGCTAAAGGCAAAGTTATACTAACCATGAAATAGACCACTATCTAAGTATTGAAGGAAAAATAATGCTCCCACGCTTTATACTAGTTTTTACAAGTATGCTTATGCTTGCCCAGCCAGTAATTACACTGGCGCAGGCGGTTAACCCTGCCATTAACCCAAGCCTTTATAAGCTTAATATTCAAACCCCAGTTATAAGCACTGAGGGCATGGTAGCCACCCAAGACAAAATTGCGTCACGCATTGGGGCGCAAGTTCTGGCAAATGGCGGCAATGCGGTGGACGCTGCTGTGGCTGTGGGTTTTGCCCTTGCCGTGGCGCACCAAAGTGCGGGTAACTTAGGTGGTGGCGGCTTTATGCTGGTTTATTTGGCTGAAGAAGACCGCACCATTGCCATTGATTACCGCGAAGTGGCACCCTTAGCGGCACACAGGGACATGTATTTAGACGAACAGGGTAATGTTGATATACGTAAAACCCGTTTTTCATTTGCTTCAGCAGGGGTGCCAGGAACGGTTCTTGGCCTGCACCATGCGCTTAGCAATTATGGCACTATTACGTGGCAACAAGCTATTGCACCCGCTATTAAATTAGCGTCTGAGGGCTTTTTAATGCCATATGATTTTTCCTCACAATTACATATGTATAAAAACAGGTTATCACGCCATCCTGCGACAAAAGATGTGTATTACGGCGATGATGGCACGCCCATAGCACCAAGCGAGTTGTTTGTTCAAGAAGACTTAGCGCGCACATTAAAAATGATTTCAGATGAAGGGCCAGACGCTTTTTATCATGGTGAAATAGCCGACATGATTGTGGCTGAAATGGAACGCGGCGAGGGTATTATAACCCATGAAGATTTAGCGACTTATAGCGTGCGAGAGCGCGAAACTGTGCGTGGAACCTACCGTGGTTATGACATTGTATCAATGCCACCGCCATCATCAGGCGGTTTGCACATAATTCAAATGCTAAATATTTTAGAAAATTTTAATCTGAGTAAAATGGGAGCAGGCAGTGCGGCTAGTTACCACGTTATGGCTGAAGCCATGCGCTATGCTTACGCTGACCGCGCTGTGCATTTGGGTGATCCAGATTTTTACGATGTGCCAGTTGGTTGGATTACATCCAAGGAATATGGTGCTGAGTTGGCGGCAAAAATTGATATGAACCGTGCGCGTCCATCTAGTGAAGTGTCAGCAGGTACACCAACCCCACACGATAGCCCCAATACCACACATTTTTCCATTGCTGATAAGTTTGGCAATGTGGTTTCAAACACTTATACGCTTAATTTGTCATATGGTTCAGGGCTTATGATAACTGGTGCGGGCTTTATTATGAATGATGAAATGGACGACTTTTCAGCCAAGCCCGGTGTTATGAATGCTTATCGCTTGATAGGAAATGAAGCCAACAGTATTGAGGCGGGCAAAGTACCGCTTAGTTCCATGTCACCCACCATTGTGTTTAAAGATGGCAAGCCGTTTATGCTAAGTGGTGGTGCTGGTGGTAGCCAAATTATATCAGCCACGTTGCAAAATATTATCAACGTTATCGACTTTGATATGAACATCGCCGAGGCGGTTAATTTCCCTCGTATTCACCATCAGTGGAAGCCAGACAAGTTGTATTTACAGCCTGGCATTAGCCCTGACACCCAAGCAATACTGCGCCAATATGGCCATGATCTAAGCGTTTGGGAATATTTTGGGCGCACCGCAAGTGTTGCTATTGAAGACGGTGTATTTTTTGGTGTGGCAGACCCCCGCGCCATTGGTGGTTCAGCCGAGGCTCCAGACCAGATAGATTAGTTTTCATTATATTTATTTGGCAAATACTTGACAATATTAGCTCCAATACCATATACCCCTATAGGGTATATTTAGTAGCGGAGAAAACTCATGACCAAGCCATGCCACGAAAATCCTGACCATTCTAGCCAAGTTCGTCGCCTTAATCGTATTGAGGGGCAAATATCTGGCATTCGTAAAATGATTGAAGAACGTCGTTATTGTCCAGATATTTTGGTGCAAACAAAGGCTGCCACTTCTGCCATTCGCGCTTTAGAAGCTGAAATTTTGAAAGAGCATATGGAGCACTGCGTACAAGTTGCTTTTGAAAGCGGGTCTGAGGCTGAACGTGCCGCAAAAATTGAAGAAATTATTAACCTGTTTAAAAAGGACAAATAATGTCTAGCTGTTGTGAAACCCCGCCAGAGCCATCAGCCGATGGTACGATGCCCAAGAAAAGGCCCGACATGTTGTTGTGGGGTTCTATTTTTGGTGTGGTTTTTTTATATTTTGCCCAGTTTTTTGCAGGCGAACAATTGGCTAGCATTGCGTGGCTTTCAACCATGTCTACCACCACGTTTGAATTGTTAAATATTATGTGGTGGAGCTTGCTGTTAGCTGTTGTTTTTGTTGGTATATTAGAGCGTATTCCCCGTGAATTTGTTATTTCTATTTTGGGCGACGGCAACGGTTTTCGCGGACTTTTGCGGGCCACATTTGCTGGGGTGTTTTTAGACCTGTGCAGTCACGGTATTTTAATGGTGGGCATGAAGTTATATGAGCGTGGTGCCAGTGTGGCGCAAGTGGTGGCATTTTTGGTGGCTAGTCCGTGGAACTCAATTTCGCTTACATTTGTTCTAATTGCCCTTATTGGTTTGAAATGGACATTGCTGTTTATTTTATTTTCCATGGTAATTGCGCTTATTTCAGGCATGATTTTCCAATCGCTGGTTAAGCGCGGGGTCTTGCCTGAAAACACAAATTCGTCAGACCTGCCCGAAGGTTTCCATTTCATGACAGCGGCAAAAGATCAGTTGCGAGGCTTTAAATTTAACGGTGCGTTTTTGCGTTCTGTTTTGGTGGATGGGGTTAAGGGTTCACGCATGGTTATGCGCTGGATTTTATTTGGCATTTTATTGGCTGGTGCGGTTAGGGCGGTTATTTCAGGCGAAGATTTTGCCATTTATTTTGGCGCATCTGCAATGGGCTTGGGGCTGACATTACTGGCGGCAACAGTTATTGAAATTTGTTCTGAAGGTTCAACCCCGTTAGCGGCAGACCTGATTAGCAGGGGCGGTGCGCCCGGTAATGCATTTACATTTTTAATGGCAGGTGTGGCAACTGATTACACTGAAATTATGTCCATAAAGGACACCACACGTTCGTGGAAAATAGCTTTGTTTTTGCCGTTAATTACCGTGCCACAGGTTTTGGCAATAGGTTGGTTGATGAATATTTATGGTGGTGGCTAGGGCTAGGCCATTACCTCGGCAACTGTGTCCATAAGGTCTTGGCGGGTAAATGGCTTGGAAATGGTGGCGTTGGCACCCAAGCGTTCAGCCATTTCTAAATAAGACACCCCTGAAGACCAACCTTGGCCTGAAATGGCGATAATTTTTGTATCAGAGTTAAATTTTTTAATGTCGATAATTGTTTCCATGCCCTCTTTTGTTGGCATAACAATATCAGTAATAACTAAATTGGGTTTTGTGTCTTTAATTATCTCAATACCCTTGTCGCCATCGTTGGCACTGCTGACGTTATGACCAGCTATTTCCAAAAAGCTTACAATGGTTTCACAAACCAAATCGTCGTCATCAATTACAACTATGTTAAACACGGCAGACATTTTATATTTTTCCCCGATTTTCTATCTAAAGGTTATTTTCTATAATCGAATACTAATTTTAAACTATAGAATACATTAGTTGTTTGTAATATAATAATGGTAATAAAGCCATATTAATTATGATGTAGTCTGAAACTTGATTTATTTCTATTTAATAATGAAATAAACCCAAATTTACACGTTTTAGGAGCAAGTATGCGACCCTTTCATTTAGCATTTCCAGTAAAAGACCTGTCTGAAACCAAGTTGTTTTACCATGGCTTTCTAGGTTGTAACATGGGCAGAACCCATGAAAAATGGTTGGATTTTGACTTTTTTGGCAATCAAATAACCGCCCATTTGAAGCCTGAAGAGTGCTTACAAGCCGAAACAAACGGTGTTGATGGCGATCAGGTTCCTGTCAGGCATTTTGGTGCGGTGCTTGCTTGGGACGATTGGGAAAAACTGGCAGAGCGGGTGAAAAATGCCTCATATGAGTTCATAATTGCCCCTAAGATAAGATTTAAAGGAAAAACTGGTGAGCAGGGTACGTTCTTTCTTGAAGACCCATCAGGAAACGCACTAGAATTTAAAACGTTTAAAAATGAAGAAATGCTATTTAGAAATGGAATAGATGATGATTACTCTTGAAGGTAAAAATATTTTAGTAACAGGTGCTGGGCGCGGAATTGGTGCCGCAATTGCCCGTGAATGTCTGGAACAAGGCGCAAATGTAATTTTGCATTATAATTCAAGCCCTGCTGAGACAGCAAACATGGTTGAGCAATATGGTGCTGATCGTGCCATAGCAATTAAGGCTAATTTGGAAGATGCGGGCGAGCGTGACAAGTTATTTGCTGAGGCATTGGCATGGCAGGGCAAGTTAGAGGGCTTGGTTAATAATGCTGGTCTAATGACCCCAACTGAGGTTAGCGATCCAATTGAAAGTTGGAGACAGTCATGGCGCACCATGATGGCGGTAAATGTTGAGGCCGTGGCCGACCTTTGCTACCACGCAATTAACCATTTCAAATCTGTGGGTGGTGGGCAAATTGTAAATATTGCCAGCCGTGCCGCATTTCGTGGTGACCAGCCTGACAGCTTGCACTATGCCGCATCTAAGGGTGCTGTTGTGGCCTTTACCCGCTCAATAGCCAAGGGTTTTGCCCAAGACAACATCTATTCTTACATTGTTGCCCCTGGTTGGGTAATGACAGAACGGGTACGCCCAACACTGGAAAACCCTGACAACGCATTTATGTTAGATGAGGTACCCATGAAAAAAGCTGCCCCACCAGAAGAGCTGGGCAACTTGGTAGCATTTTTAATGACAGGGCAGGTAACCCACGCCACAGGTGCCACGTTTGATGTAAACGGTGCCTCATACTTCCATTAAAATAATATTTTCTTGATTAGAATTTGCGTTTGGACTTGTTTGGTAAACTAGTCCAGACGCCAGCTTTCTCTGGCAAAGCGTTCGTCAAAATCCTCACAACCCTCAGCAGGTTCGCTTATGCTTGAGGTGTTCATGGTGTTGGAAAATGAAATGCGTGCCACTACTAGTTCCACCTCATCGTGAGCCTCAGATGCAATGCGTGCTTGGGCGCGGGGGATGTAGCTTTCAATAAGTTCAGGGTCAATTTTGCAAAAGTTTGCCGCCCCTGCCACTTCGCCAGTTTCAACCGCCCAAATTTGAGCGCGACTTTTACTGTCTTCAATCGGCTCACTTGGGTTTATTTGTTGGGCAGATGCGCTATGACCTATCAGCAATGCACAGCACAGCATGGAAACTAAAGAAGAGTGGCTTGTTCGCTTTGATAATTTTCATGTTTTCATATAAAAATAATAGCGCGGC
>DAOWAS010000120.1 GCA_030634465.1 Alphaproteobacteria bacterium
AAAGCGGCAATTTCGACCGTGTTACCAAGGCGCAGTGCCAACAACGCCACCACATAAGATGCTATGCCAAACATGCCAGCGGCAAAACCGCGCTTACGCTCGTCATATACGCTTCTGAAAAAAGCGCGCCCACGCTTCAACCCAATAATAGAAATAAGACCAATGTTAATTATAATGAAAAGCCAGGCAATATAGCTAAACGGATTTTCAACCAAACGCACCCCTTGGGCATCTATCAAGGTGTAAACAGCAGTACCAAAAGCAGATATAAAAGAAAAAAGTGTCGCTTTTTTTAAATTGCCATGAAAAGCAGAACCCGCCTTGAAACTGCGCAGTGCCAGTTCCAGAACACCTGCAGCCACCATCATCACACCCAATATTTCCACCCAAACAAGTTCATGGCTGAAAAACAACAGCGTTAATAGCACCACAAAAACAGGTGCCAGACCACGTGACACTGGGTACGTATAAGACAACTCGCCGTATTCCAGTGCTTTAATAACCATAAACTGGTAGACAATAATAACTACAGCAGATGGAATAATAAATTGCCACGCCGCCGCCGTGGGCAATGGAACAAAAAATGCAATTGGCACCATAATGCCTAGGGCAAAAATACCACCAACTATCATGCGGACCATTCTGTCACCCGCAATGCGGTAAAGTGAAGACGAAATGGCGTGCATTATGGCCGATGTTAAGATCAAAATAGTTGCTAATAAATCTGGTGCCATAAAAAATCCTACTAAATGGTATAATACCCCCTTGTAAACAAAAGGTGAACACGGCACAATCAATAAAAATACATATAACAGCTAATTGATAATTTTATGAAAACAGATGGCACACAACACAACTGGGTTCCAAACAGGCCGGAACGCCCCGAAAAAAGCGAGGGCGGGGTTGAGTTTAACTTTGTCTCAGACTTCAAGCCATCTGGCGACCAACCCGCCGCGATAAAACAACTGGTGGCAGGAACCAAAGCCAACAAACGCAGTCAGGTTTTATTGGGGGTTACGGGCTCGGGCAAAACCTTCACCATGGCTAAGGTAATAGAAGAGACCAAGCGACCTGCGCTTATTTTAGCCCACAACAAAACCTTGGCAGCGCAGTTGTACGGCGAGTTTAAATCGTTTTTTCCTAACAACGCTGTGGAATATTTCGTTTCATATTACGACTATTATCAGCCCGAAGCATATGTGCCCCGCACCGACACATTTGTTGAAAAAGAAGCCAGTATTAATGCCCAAATTGACCGCATGCGCCATTCTGCCACCCGCGCATTATTAGAGCGCGACGATGTTATAATAGTGGCATCGGTTTCATGCATTTACGGTATTGGCAGTGTTGAAACCTACAGCAAAATGAGCCAAACCCTAAAGGTTGGCGATATTGTTGATAACAGAGAGTTAATAAGCAAGCTTGTTACCCTGCAATATAAACGCAACGACCATGCCTTTGAACGCGGCACGTTTAGGGTGCGCGGCGATGTTTTAGAAATTTTCCCTGCCCACTATGAAGACCGAGCTTGGCGCATATCATCGTTCGGCGATGAAATTGAAAGCATTTACGAATTTGACCCCCTAACTGGTGAAAAATCCGCCACGTTGGAGATGATAAAGCTGTACCCCAACAGCCATTATGTAACACCCAAACCAACCCTTGATCAGGCGGTTAAAAAAATTAAGCATGAGCTGAAGCAGACATTAGCCATGTTTACAAAACAGGGGAAATTGTTGGAAGCACAGCGTATTGAACAACGCACATTGTTTGACATTGAAATGATTGAAGCCACAGGCAGTTGCGGCGGCATTGAAAACTATTCCCGCTATTTAACAGGCCGCGCTCACGGCGAGCCACCACCAACGCTTTTTGAATATTTGCCTGATGATGCCCTGTTGTTTGTAGATGAAAGCCACGTAACCATAGGCCAGTTACGCGGCATGTATTTGGGTGACTATAAGCGCAAATCAACCTTAGCCGAGTTTGGCTTTCGTTTGCCGTCGTGCGTAGACAACCGCCCACTAAAGTTTGAAGAATGGGAAAAAATGCGCCCCACCAGTTTTTTCATATCAGCCACACCGGGGCCGTGGGAGCTGGGCGAAACTAACGGCGAATATGTTGAGCAGATAATTCGCCCCACAGGTCTTATCGATCCTGAATGTGAAATTCGCCCCGTGGAAACGCAGGTTGATGACCTTATGTCTGAATGCCGTATTGAGGTTGCCAAAGGTTATAGAGTTTTAGTTACCACCCTGACCAAGCGCATGGCAGAAGACCTTACGGAATATCTGCACGAACACGGTATTAAGGTGCGCTATATGCATTCTGACATTGAAACCTTAGAGCGTATTGAAATTATACGCGATCTGCGCTTGGGCAGTTTTGACGTGCTAATTGGCATTAACTTACTGCGTGAAGGGTTGGACATTCCTGAATGTGGCTTGGTGGCTATTTTAGATGCGGACAAAGAAGGCTTTTTACGCTCCACCACCTCACTTGTGCAAACCATTGGTCGGGCGGCAAGGAATGTTGAGGGCAGAGTAATACTTTACGCCGACAAAATGACAAAATCACTAACCTCTGCGTTAGATGAAACCAACAGACGGCGGGAAATTCAAACCGCATATAATACCAAGCATGACATAACACCTGAAAGCATTAAGAAAAACATTGGCGACATTTTAGATGGCGTTGCCGAGGGTGACCACGTTAGGGTTGATATTGGGGTGGATGGCATTAACCACAGTGTGGGTGACAATTTAGCGACCACCATAGAGAAAATAGAAAAACTAATGGTGGAGGCCGCAGGCAACCTAGAGTTTGAAGAAGCCGCCCGCCTTAGAGATGAGATTAAGCGTTTGGAAGCAAATGCCTTGGGAATTTTCTCAACTGGAAAAGCAAAAGGCAGACCAAAGGGCAGATCAGTTGCTGGTCTTGGCGGCACCCGCGCCTATAAAGGCAAGTCACGGAAAAAAATGTTTTAATGGTTTTAGCTTGGGGTGATGTTGTATTTTTCCAGCAAACTAAACAGGTTTTTAATCAGTTGAATGCCTTCAGGGTGGTCACCCTTCATTTGGTTTTTAAATAGTAATTCTAGCGTGTGAACATGCACAGCTATGGTTTCGTCTATTTTTTCAACCTTTTCCTGCTCTTCCAAGACATGGCGCAAATAACCCGCCGCGGTTGAGACCAAAGGCCAGCCCAGTGACCCAGCCGCACCCTTTATACCATACGCAATTTTAATGGCATCTTTGGTATTATTATCGCCCAATGCCTGTTTCAATGCGGCTATGCTTTCCTCCAGCACATCGTCATAACCCTCAGCCACAGTTTCCATGGCTACATCTGCCTTGGCTACCAACCTAGAGACAATTGCATCAAAGTCTTTATTTCGTTTGTTATCTGCCATTTTTTGCTATTCGCACCCTCATTACATCAAGACTTGTCACTCATAACATTATCTATTTGGTCCTGCTCAAGACCAAATTTACCGCGACGCTCTTGCCCATCAAACTTGCCTCTTCTGCGGCGCCTGTCTGGCCCAACATATGCATCGTCTTTTACAAATTTTCGCTCTGAAAACAGTGCAATATCCAGCTTTTTCATTACCTGATGTGGGGCTATGGGCTTAGCCAAAATCTCGCTAACACCAGCATCCCTCGCCAATATAATGCGGGAAACCTCGGTAAAGCCTGTATAAAGAATTATTGGCACGTTCCTGTTTGTGCTTTCAGGGTCACGGCGGACAAAATCAATAAACGCCAGACCATTGTCTTCGTTTATCAACCAGTCACATAAAATTACATCAATTTTTTCAGTTTGAATAATCTCAACAGCCTTGTCCAAACTAGTGGCAAGATGAATATGCTCAAATTCAAATGACAATAGCACTTGGTTCATCAACCGTGCCGTAAAGCCATCCTGATCAACAATTAAAACCGACCGTTGAAGAAAAGGCGATGCCACCATCTGATTTGCTGATATTACCATTAAGATCTCTACCTAACCAAAGAACCACATTATACTATTGTTCAGCACCATATTATTCATATTAAATACTAACTAGCAAAGCACCTTAGTGGTTTTACAAATTTTACAACTCATAATCATTGCTTAAAACCTAGAGTAATAATCATACCTATTACAATAAAACTCAACCCCATTAACAAAACTTATATTTTTACAGGGCTATTTAATAGCAATTAATTGAGCCATAAACACAATTAAAAGTGAAAAAACGACATTGTTATGGTTTTGATTACGCAATTCTTTTGAATTTAATAAAAAAGGTCTATATACAAATGTGAATAGCACGTGTTTAGTAGTCTTGTTTATCCGTGCGCAACCTGCACGAGCGTGCATAATAATAAAAGCGAAAAGCGACTACATGGCATATTTCCAAATTTTCGGCGGGCTGGTTCTTCTTATTTTTGCTGGTGATTTTATGGTGCGTGGCGCGGTATCCGCGGCACAACGCCTAGGCGTACCCACACTTATGATCGGCCTTACCATAGTGGCATTTGGCACATCTGCACCTGAACTGGTGGTGGGTATTGATGCGGTTTTATCTGGCGTACCCACACTGGCACTTGGCAATGTGGTTGGCAGTAACATTGCCAATGTATGGCTGGTTCTTGGCCTGCCCGCTATTGTCGCACCAATGGTATGCTATGCCCCCAAGTTCACCCAGAACATGATGATAATGCTGGGTGTTACCGTAATTTTCATGGCACTTGCCTTTACTGGCGTCATAACATTAACATCGGGCTTGGTGTTGCTGATATTGCTTTTGGCCTTCTTATACCATTCAGGAAAACGTGCTGAAGAAGCACCCGATTACGAAGAGCTATTGGTTGATATTGAGGGCGTTCCAGACAAAAGCGACAGCCCTGTTCTGTCTATTGTTCTTATTATAAGCGGTATCCTTGGTCTTGTATTAGGGGCACATTTGTTGGTTGATGGATCGGTCACAGTTGCACGCAACCTTGGGGTTGATGAAGCTATTATCGGCTTGTCACTGGTTGCCTTTGGTACGTCAGTGCCCGAGCTTGCAACATCAATTGTTGCCGCCGTTAAAAAAGAGTGTGACGTGGCCATTGGCAATGTAATTGGCAGTAACATTTTCAATCTTTTAGGCATTATTGGTGTTTCATCACTGTTTGGCGACATTCCAGTAAGTGCCCATTTCACCCAGTTTGACATGTGGGTAATGCTTGCGGCCAGCCTTACATTGTTGCCTTTCGCAGTTTATCGCTGGCGCATTGGCAGACGAGCAGGCGTTGTATTTTGTTTGCTTTATGGCCTTTATATTGCCAGCATTGTTACTGCAATTCCAGGCACGTCATAATGCCTGAGCTTAGCGGCAAAGCAAACGTTGGCGCGGTGCTTATAACAGGCGGGGCAAAACGAATTGGCCGCGAGATTAGCCGCACGTTAGCCCGCACCCAACCAGTAGTTATTCATTATCATAACTCAGCATCTGAAGCTGATGCACTTGCCACTGAGCTTGGCGCACAAGGTTTCACTGCCGCAACCGTTCAGGCTGACCTTGATAATGAAAATGATGTCACCGCCCTAATTCAAAACGCAAGCGAGGCCGCAAATCAGCCCATAACTGCGCTGATAAATAATGCATCTATTTTTGAAGATGACACCCCGCTTACGGTTAGCAAACGCTCGTTTGACAAGCACATGAGCATTAACCTGTGGGCACCCTTGGCGCTATCCCAAGCACTGGCTAAGGCATTACCTGATGGCACAAAAGGGCATATTATAAATATTATAGACCAACGTGTGCTAACCACCTCTACAGGCTTTACCAGTTACACATTGTCAAAGTCAGCCCTTTGGTCACAAACACGCAACCTTGCCAAAGAGCTAGCCCCCAACATTCAGGTTAACGCCATTGCACCGGGGCCTGTTCTTAAATCCATCCATCAAAGCGAAGGTGACTTCGCCAATGAAATAAACAGCCTGCCCTTGGGGCGCGGTGCCAGTGCCAATGACATTGCTCGCTCTGTTTTATTTTTATTGGAAAACAATGCCATCACGGGGGAAATTATCACCTTGGATGGGGGGCAGCACTTACTATAGATTTTTCGCTTTGCTTAGCCCTAATCTTCTGGGGCGTAATAATCTGCATAACAATTTGGTGTTTCCCACACTCTGATACGCTTTAGCTTTGCCCGCCCACGACTGCGCTCGGCAATTGGTGCTTGCAAACGCTCAAAC
>DAOWAS010000112.1 GCA_030634465.1 Alphaproteobacteria bacterium
CTTTAATACTAGCCTCAACCCCTGTGGCTGTGGACTTCAGTGTCTCAACACTTGTTTTAAGGCGTATGTCAAAGCCTTGTTTTTTGAAGGATTGCTCTGCCATTTTTGAAATATCAGCATCTTCAACAGGTAACACCCTGTCCATAACCTCAACCACGGTTACCTTGGAACCAAAGTCGTTGTAAAAGCTGGCAAACTCAATACCAATTGCGCCTGAACCAATGATAAGCATAGATTTTGGCAATGCTTTTGGGGTCATGGCATGGCGGTAAGTCCAAATGTTTTTACCATCCGCTTTCAGGTGCGGCAGTTCCCGCGCCCGTGCGCCTGTGGCAATCATAATGTTTTTCGCAGTTATGTTGTCCACCTTGCCTTTGGCATCGGTTACGGCAACGCCAATAGTGCTGGTTAGCTTGGCAGTGCCGCTAAAAACCGTAATTTTGTTTTTCTTCATTAGGTGGGCAACACCTTGGTTCAATTGGCTTGCCACCCCGCGAGAGCGTTTGACAATTTTTTCCATGTCGAACGATACACCCTGAACGCTTAAACCATAAGCGTCAGCATTTTGCATTTGGTGGTAAATTTCGGCTGAACGCAGCAATGCTTTTGTGGGAATACAGCCCCAGTTAAGGCAAATGCCACCTAGATTTTCACGCTCAACCACGGCTACGGTCATTTTTAGCTGGCTTGCGCGAATAGCCGCCACATAACCACCTGGCCCGCCACCAATTATAACTAGATCAAAGCTATTGCTCATCTCATATCCTTAAACTTTTAAAGTTTTTTTGCTTTTTCAACACGCCTGTCATCATCAGCTTCACCAGTGTTTATCAGGCCTTGCTTTTCAATCATCAACACATGGCATTCTTCTGGTGAATGGGGCTTGTGAACCACGCCTTTTGGCACAACAACCATTTCGCCTTCTTCTAACCAAGCTTGGTGGTCTTCATAATCCATTCTGAAACGTCCTTTGATAACAAGAAACATTTCATCTTCGTCAGCGTGAGCGTGAAATACAAAGTCACCCAACAACTTAGTTAGTTTAATATCGTAATTATCCATTTCCGCAATTATGTGTGGATCCCAATGGGTAGAAAACTGACTTAGCTTTTCTTTTATGTTTATAGCTTCGCTCACAAGCTCGCTCCTACAGCAACATGCTTAATGGTTCTTCTAAATAGCCTTTGATAACACCCAATAATTCAGCACCAACCGCACCGTCACTGGCACGGCCGTCGCACGACAAGGTCATGCACATAACCGTGGCGCTTTGAATAGCACCATCTTTTACCACTGCTTGCGGTGTGCCCGCACCCACGGCCAAAATTGCCCCTTGTGGTGGGTTAATAACCGCAGAAAACTCTTTAATGCCCATCATGCCAAGGTTGGATATTGAAAAAGTACCGCCTTGGTATTCCTCTGGCATTAACTTGCCTTCTTTGGCTTTACCCGCAAGCTCTTTCATCTCAACTGAAATTTCTTTCAAACCTTTAACATCAGCACCCTTGATAATTGGTGTAATCAGGCCACCATCGGTTGCTACGGCAACTGAAATGTCAGCACGGCTATAATGGCGCATAACATTGCCGCCATATTGCACATTGGCGTTAGGCACACGCTTTAACCCAAGGGCAGATGCACGGATTATAAAGTCATTTACCGAAATTTTAGCACCCTCTAATTGGCTGTTAATTTCTTTACGTAGGCTAAGCAACTTATCCAACTCCACCTCAACAGTAAGGTAGAAATGCGGTACTGTTTGCTTGGCCTCGGTCAAGCGCTTGGCAATGGTTTTACGCATGTTTGAAAGCTTAACTTCCTCGTATGGAGCATCACCTTGAGCCTCAGCTGGTGCAATGGTCTGCACTGGTGCTGTTACTGGTTGTTGTGCGGGTGTTGTACCCTCAACATCAGCTTTAATAATGCGCCCATTTGGGCCTGAACCCTGAATTGTGCTTAAATCCAAACCTTTGTCTTTGGCTATGCGCTTGGCTAAGGGTGAGGCCTTAATACGACCTGTAGTTTGTGTTTGGCTTGGCTGTTCAACAACAGCTTCAACTTTTACCTCAACAGGTGCAGATGGCACTGGAGCTGATGGTGTTGGGCTTGGTGTTGTTGTTGCTGAAGCCTCGCTAATATCGCTAGTGTCTATGGCGCTAGCGTCCTCGCCATCTTCTAACAACACGGCTATTACCGCGCCAACGGGCACTTCTTCAGTGCCATCAGCAACCAACAGCTTGCCCACAACACCGTCATCAATGGTTTCAACCTCCATTGTGGCCTTATCGGTTTCAATTTCACACAATATATCGCCGCTAGTTACAGCATCACCCACCTTAACATGCCATTTGGCAAGGGTTCCGCTTTCCATGGTTGGCGATAGTGCAGGCATTTGAATATCTATTGTCATGCCCTACTCCTTATACATCACAGCTTTAACAGCTGTGACCACCATTTCAGGGTTAATAAGTGCTAGTTTTTCCAAGTTTTCAGCATATGGCATTGGCACATCGGCATCGGTAACGCGGGTTACAGGGGCATCTAAATGGTCAAACGCCTCTTCCATTAACCGTGCTGAAATTTCTGATGAAATTGAGCATTGCGGCCAGCCCTCTTCAACAACAACCACGCGGTTGGTTTTAGCCACAGATGCAATAACTGTATCCATATCAAGCGGGCGCAGGGTACGCAGGTCAATAACCTCAGCAGAAATGCCCTCACCTGCCAACTGTTCCGCCGCTTTTAGGGCAAAACCAACGGCAATAGAATATGCCACAATGGTAACATCGCTGCCTTCACGGCAAATTCTAGCTTTGCCAAGTGGAATTAAATGATCGTCACCCACTGGCACTTCGCCAGTTTCGCCGTATAGCAATTCGTTTTCTAAAAACACCACAGGGTTTGGATTGCGAATGGCAGATTTTAACATTCCCTTGGCATCAGCCGCAGAGTACGGCGCCACAACAATCAAGCCCGGCACGTTTGAATACCACGGGGCATAGTTTTGGCTGTGCTGTGCGCCAACACGGCTAGCGGCACCATTTGGCCCCCTAAACACTATAGAACAAGCAATTTGCCCGCCAGACATATAGCGGGTTTTAGCCGCAGAGTTAATAACATGGTCAATGGCCTGCATGGAAAAGTTAAAGGTCATAAACTCGACAATTGGCTTAAGCCCAGCAAACGCCGCCCCAACACCAAGACCAGTAAAGCCATATTCAGTAATGGGTGTGTCGATAACACGTTTGTCGCCAAACTCGTCTAACAGTCCTTGTGAAACTTTATAAGCGCCCTGATATTGGGCAACCTCTTCACCCATTAGGAACACATTTTCTTCACGGCGCATTTCTTCTGCCATGGCATCACGAAGTGCCTCACGCACTGTTACCATTTCGGTTTCTACACCAGTTAAATCAGGGTCTGAGGAAATAGGTGCGGTCTGTGCAACAGCCACTTGCGGCGTAGGCGCGGCCTGTGCGACAGGTGCGACCTGTTCTACTGGGGCTTCCGTACTAGCATCAATATCACCTTTACCCTCGCCCTCTTCTAACAAAACAGCGATAACGGTGTTTATGGCTACATTTTCAGCGCCATCACCGTGGATAATTTTACCCACAATGCCTTCATCAACCGCTTCAAGCTCCATTGTGGCTTTGTCGGTTTCAATTTCAGCCATCAGGTCGCCGCTATTTACCTCGTCGCCCTCTTTAACGTGCCACTTTACAATATTGCCCTCGGTCATGGTGGGGGAAAGTGCGGGCATGAGAATATTTATAGTCATGGCTACGCCTCCCCTTCGATAAGTATGTCGGTGTATAATTCCGACGGTTCAGGAAACGGGCTTGCTTGGGCAAAGTCGGCTGACTTTGTTACAATTGCTTTTAATTCTTTATCTAGTTCTTTCAATTCTTCTTCCGTTACCTTGCCGCTTTTAAGCAAACGGTCTTTAATTTGGTCAATGGGGTCATGCTCGGCGCGCATTTTTTGCACCTCTTCTTTAGTGCGGTACTTAGCGGGGTCTGACATTGAATGACCACGATAACGATATGTTTTCATCTCTAAAATCATTGGCCCTTTGCCTGAGCGAATGTATTTAACAGCTTTGTCGGTTTCGGCCTTAACCTCTAGCACATTCATGCCGTCAACCAGCTTGCCAGGAATGGCGAAACTGTCACCGCGGTGCGACAGGTCGGCACGCCCTGTGGCACGCTCAACCGCAGTACCCATAGCATATTGGTTGTTTTCAATAATGAACAGTGCGGGCAAATTCCACAGCTTAGCCATGTTAAACGCTTCAAAAACCTGACCTTGGTTTGAAGCACCATCGCCAAAATAAATTACGCTAATGTTGTCGTTACCCTTATATTTATTAGCAAATGCAACGCCAGTGCCTAGGGGTACTTGCGCACCCACAATACCGTGCCCGCCATAAAAATGCTTTTCGGTTGAGAACATGTGCATACTGCCGCCCTTGCCTGACGAAATGCCAGTGGCACGACCTGTTAGCTCAGCCATAACAGCGTTGGGGTCAATGCCCGCCGCCAACATGTGGCCGTGGTCGCGGTAACCAGTGATAGTTGCGTCACCATCTTTCAGCCCTGCTTGAATACCCACCACAATGGCTTCTTGGCCAATGTAAAGATGGCAAAAACCACCAATTAGCCCCATGCCATACATTTGACCCGACTTTTCTTCAAAGCGGCGGATCATTAGCATTTCACGGTAATAATGCATCAGCTCATCATGAGTTGCCTTAAACTTTTCAGTTTTTGCCGATGCCTTCACCTTTTTAGTCTTAGCCTTGGCAGGCTTAGTTTTTTTAGAGGTGGCTTTTGTGGGCTTTTTTACCATTCTGACTTTTATCCTCAAATAATAAAGATTTGTAACCGCATATTGGGTAATAATTCGCAGTATAAATAGTGCTTATATTATTGTTTTACAACACAAAAAGCTAAATTAACCCAATTATGGTTAATGGTACAATTAACCTTAACCATAGCAGAGTTTAAAAAAATGAAATAGCAAATAAATTATTGCCAGTTTTTATACACATGAGTGTGTTAATTAGCGGGAGTGCTTGGCTTTATAAGAATGACACGCTCATTGTTAGACACAAAACCCAAAACCTCACGAGCGCGCTCACCCAACAGCTCAGGGTCAATATTGCCTGGTGTTAGTCTGCTTGTTTTGGTTTCCAACAGTTTACGCTCACTAGCAGTGGCCTCAGCCACCACCTGAATATCGCTAAGTGACCTGTCCAGATCACGCAAGGCCAACAAGCCATAGTTGCCCTGTACGGCATGAAATACAAAATAGAACAAAACCGTAATGAATATTGCCGGCCATAAGGCTTGCGACATGCGGTATTTGATATGCTCTAAAAACTTCATGATGTAAAAGAATCACGAAGCGAGCTTTGGGTCAAGCACTAAATGTAATAAAAATGCAATAGATTCAAAGAGTTGCGTTTTGTTCTTCAATAGATACTACATGCAGATACAGCTTAAGTGATTCAATTGATTCAATAATTCGGAATTCGATTCCGTTTTGTTCTGTTTATATAGCTCACGGCTGTCGCAGCACAACAAGTTGTTCGCTTCGCCTGCGCATACGCCTCGTATTAACTCGGACGGGCATACGCCCTACGTTACTCAGCCCCTATTTCAACAGAAAAATTGGTAAAAAAACTGGAAGCCGCTAGGCTGACCGTGGCTTATGCCACGCACCTCGTAGCTGTGAGCTTGCTCACTAGCGTGAGAGAGATAAAATAGTGCTACTTATAAACTTCTATAGGCTCTTCATCCACCTCGTCTTCACCGATAACCCATGGCTCAAGCATTGCCGCTTCGCGCCATTCGTTAAATGGTGCAAGGTTAAGCATGGTATCCATATAAGCCTTGGTTACATCGTCCACAGCAATAGAATAGCCGTTTAAACGACAAACAATTGGCATGTACATGGCATCAACCGCGCCAAAGCCACCATATAAAAAGTCGCCTTCGCCGCCAAACTTACTGCGAGCCTCGTTAATAAGCGCACAAATACGCGCCACATCTTTGGCAACATCAGGCCCACGGTCTTTTTGTGCATATTTTTTGCTGAGGTTCATTGAGCAACCACCACGAATGCCAAAAAAGCCACCGTGCATTTCCGCCGCCATTGAGCGGGCGTGGGCTCTAGCGGCTTTATCTGCAGGCCAAATGCCCTTATCTGGGTGATTATCAGCCAAATACTCTAAAATAGACAAGCTATCCCAAACACTAATATCGCCATCGCTATCAACAAGTGCAGGAACCAAGCCTGAAGGAGATAGTTTTTCAATTTCTGCGGTTCCCTCAGGGGTGAAAAGCGGAAAAAGCTTTTCTTCAAAGGGAATGTTTAAAACCTTCATCAAAATCCACGGTCTTAGCGACCAAGACGAATAAGTTTTATTGCCAATTACCAGTGTGTACATGTCACTTTCCTTTGTTGTTTTTATTATTTAGAAAATCCGTTTTTTTAAAGCATCACTTTAAAATGCTTCTGCCAGCATATTTTGCTTGGGGGCCAAGCTCTTCTTCAATGCGGATAAGCTGATTATATTTCGCCAGTCTGTCTGAGCGTGCTAGCGAGCCAGTTTTTATTTGTCCACAGTTTGTCGCCACGGCCAAATCAGCAATGGTGCTGTCTTCGGTTTCGCCTGACCTGTGTGACATAACGGCGGTGTAACCTGCTCTATGCGCCATATTCACGGCTTCTAGTGTTTCTGATAATGTGCCGATTTGGTTTACCTTAACCAAAATACTGTTGGCTGAACCTTCCTCAATGCCGCGCGCTAAACGTTTTGGGTTTGTTACAAACAGGTCGTCACCAACAAGCTGTACCTTGTCGCCAATTTTTTCGTTTAACAGTTTCCAACCGTCCCAATCATCTTCAGCCATGCCGTCTTC
>DAOWAS010000003.1 GCA_030634465.1 Alphaproteobacteria bacterium
AAAAACATAAGCCAGTGCCAAGTTTTGCCTGTGCTGTCTTTGTGCCTGTGGCTGTCTGGCAATGCCAAGTAAAATATCTATGGCCTTTTCGGTTTCACCCGCAAGAACTAGCGATAATGCTTTGTTGCTAAGCAGGTTCAGGTTGTTGGCATTTATAGCCAAGCCCGCATCAAATGCTTTTTGGGCAGCACCGTGGTCGCCAGTTAGCTCTAATGACACGCCAAGCCCAGAATATGCTGTGGCGGTGCGGCCATCAGTGTGGTCTGTGCGGTCGGCGCGGCCTGATGGGCGTCTAGCACCAATATCTATGGCCTCAGAAAAATAACCACTAGCGGTGCCCGGTTTGTAAAAGGCTAAATATAACTGACCCAAGGTTATTAGCACCTCTTGGTCGCGACCCCTTTTGTTTTTAGCTGACATTAGAACGTCTAGGGCATCGTCATACTTGCCAACAGCCATCAGGCTTTTGCCAAGTTGAACCAATGGCTCAACAGACATTCTGTTTTTTTGATGCGCACTTCTGAAAAGAGGGATGGCGGCATTATGGTCGCCCTGCCTGGCAAATGTTTTGCCCAGTTCTAACATGGCATTTCCACTGTTTGCGTGTGGTTGTGCATTTGCGGCGGGGGTAAGTGCCGAGGCACTGTTAATGCCTGAACCTGTCCAACCAAATGACGAGCAAGCGCTTAGCCCAACCAAGCACAACATGGGTGCTATAGTTTTGCTTTTACGCATAAAACTGCTACGAATAATAGTATTAGTGCCTGAATTGTTCTTTGCGAACATGATAATAGCTCCGCTTTTTTTTAACGTTTATTTAGCGGATAATATGACAGCCTGCTTTAATTCTAAGTAAACGAAAGGAATGAATAAGAAGCAAATTTGATTAAAAATATAACCATAATAAACAGTCTTTTTCAAATTTTTTTGCTATACTGTTGCTTGGTTAAAAGCAGGAATGAGAAGATTAATGAAAAAACCAGTTGTTATAACAGGCGTTAAACAATTGTTACGTGGCTTGGTTGCCATGCTTTTCATTACCTGTTTTGCATTTCAAACAGCTAGCGCCGCCACACTAAATTCAGCCCTTGATCGTTATAATTATGGCGACTTCAGATCAGCAATTGAGCAGTGGGAACAATTAGCCAGAATGGGCAACCCTGATGCTTTGTTTAATTTGGGGCAGGTTTACCGTATGGGTAACGGTGTTGATATGGACATGGCCAAGGTTGAATATTTTTACAGGCGTGCCGCCCAAGGGGGACACGCCGAAGCCCAAAACAACCTTGCCACCCTGTATTTTTTTGATGAAGAAAACACCACCCGCAAGGGTGAGGCACTGACATGGTGGCGTTTGGCCGCCAGAAATGGTCACGCCCAGTCACAATATATGTTGGCAATTTTACACTATAATGGCGAATTATTACCCAAAGACAACATTCAGGCTTTTGCTTGGGTGGTGTTAGCCAGAGATGCTGGGGTTGAGGCCGCACTGGCGGCAGAGCGGGTTATGCGCCGCACTTTAAGTGCAAATGAAATGGCACAAGGACGGCTTTTGTCCAAAGGGTTGGTGGAAACGCCAGTAAATACACCTGACTATAATGTTAACATTCAAGACCCCATGGGTTTGATGCCAACCTTCCCTACAGTGTCCGAGTTTCCTACCGTAACGCCGCCGCTTGTTGTTGATGCTCCGCAAACACCGCCAACACCACCAAGTGCCACAATGGCAACACGGCAACCATCAGCACCGCCATCACCATCATCACCGTCCTCGCCACCTGTGGCGCAACAAGTTGTACAACCAATAGCCGAGCTTGGTGGCCGCATTAGCGGGTGGAGCTTGCAAATGGGGTCATTCAGGTCAGTTGATAATCCAAATGCACTTGCCAACCGTATGAACAGGGAACAGCCGCAACTTATGTCAGGCTTAGAAGTTCAAGTGGCAGAAGCAGACCTAGGTGAGCGCGGTATATTTTACCGTTTGCTAGTTGGTTCATTTGCAAACAAAGCGGCGGCACTGGCACATTGTCAGCAGTTTAAAGCTGTGGGTTATGACTGTATTGCCGTTGCCCCATAAAAAATTAAGCAAGAACCCAAGCAAAAAAATAGGACGAAGAATAACTCCGCCCTATTATATATTCACATAAATTTTTTCTTATGTTTTTTCTTAGAAATTAGGTTCAGCAGTTGCGGGCCCTTGTAGCCAGCTACCATCAGGTTGCAGGCAGGCCGTGCCATATGCGTTACGTTCAATCCCACCAATAATAACAACTGTTTGGTATTCGCGTGTTTGCAAACAGGTTGTGCGTGCTTGTTGTGTTTGTGGTTGCTGCACATACACTACCCTTGTGGGGGCCGGTGGTCGTGGGTATGGTTGAACATAAGTTGTGCGGTACGTTGTTTGGTGTCGGGGTTCAGCACTTTTAATTAGCTGATAGGTTAGCAAACCTAGGCCAATTCCCAGAACAAGGTTGCCATTATTGTGGCGGTGGTGGCTACGTCTATACCCACGGTTTCTTCGGTCATCATATCCATACCAAGGTGAGGAATAAGAGCCGCCGCCATAAAAGTGTGAAGGCCTATGTTCTCTGTGTTCTCTGGCATATCGTGTGTTTGGAGCATGGTTGGTTTGCTGAATGTAGGCACCAGACGGTTCCGCCTTAGCCGTGTTTACAGTTCCCAGCCCTGTCAGGCTTAGAGAGGTTATAGCCGTTAGCAAAATTGTTTTTATCATCATGCGCTCCTTTATCTTATTCCATATTCGGACAAGACAATGGTCTCATCCGAATATGGTAAGAATAAGGAAAATTAAAGGCGCTATTTAGCTACAGGGCCTTCATATCGCCTTGGAACTTCTCAGAAAGTTGCTCCAAGTTTAAGGTTTGCTGTGCCAAATCTTCAGCCGCTTCGGTCATGCCCTTGGCGCTGGTTTTGGTTTCATTTGCAGTTTGCAATACCTTGTTGATATTTTCAGACACATCAATAGTGCCTTGTGAGGCCTCTTGAATGTTGCGGCTAATTTCCATTGTAGCGGCCGACTGCTCTTCGGTGGCTGATGCAATGGCTGCTGACACTTCGTTCAGTTCCTGAATTACGTCAGCAATTCCGTTAATAGCTCCAACAGAGGTGGCTGTTTTTTCTTGCATTGAAGATACTTGAGCTTCAATGGTTTCAGTAGCACCACCAGTTTGTTGTGCCAGTGCCTTAACCTCAGACGCCACAACAGCAAAGCCTTTGCCAGCCTCGCCTGCACGGGCGGCCTCAATGGTGGCGTTAAGCGCAAGAAGGTTGGTTTGCGAGGCAATATCGTTAATTAGTTTAACAACTTCGCCAATGCTTGTTGAGCTGTCTTTCAGGTCTGAAATGGTTTCACCTGCAGAATTTGCCTCAACAGTTGCCGAACTTGCTTTTTCAGATGTTGTTGCAACCTGTCTAGATATTTCCTCTACAGAGCTTAACAGTTCTTCGGTGGCTGATGCCACTGTTTGCACGTTCACACTGGTTTGCTCAGCCGCCGCCGCAACGGTGGATGATAATTCTTCGGTGTTAGAGGCATTGTCCATTAAATACCCTGCGGTATCTTTTGTGTTTTGTGCAGAAGTTTTAAGAGCTTGGGTTACCTCAACAACACCTTCAATATATGTGGTGGATATTTTGTCTTGGGCCGCTTTTCGCTCGCCATCCAAACGCATGTTATTGCTGGCTTCGTTAATCAGCCCAGCTCCACGACCAAAGGCACCCATCATGCCTTGTGGTAAAAACTTTCTATAATAGTGACCTTCGCGCGCAGCTTCTAGTGATGCGCCCGCCTCTCTAATATAGGCATCGGTAAGGTCAAGCATGCCATTAACATCGCCTAAAACGCTAGACAGTTCGCCAAACTCATCCCAGTTTATAATTCTGGCTTCCATGTCGCCAGCTCTAACTCTTTCAGCGGTTTCTTTAAGCACTGCGAAGGCACTTTTATACTGTTCCAGTTCGGAGTTCATGTTGCCGCCCCCAGAATTATCTGTTTTGTTTTCGGTACTGCTATCAGTTGCGCTTGTGTCTTGTGATTTTTTTGAAAAATTAAACATAATTATTTCCCCACCTCCCAAATAAATTCATCGTATGTGAGGCCTTTTTCTTCCAGAATATTAACCAACATATTAAAGCTCTCTTCCATGCCAACTTTTTTGCTGGAATGCTTTTTTTCTTCTGCTAACAGTTGTGAGTAAAGGGGCTGAATAATTGCCAGCGCGCTATCTTTTGGTTTTCTGCGATTTGAATGATAGCCAGATATATTACCATTAGCGTCATAACTTGGTGTCACATGGGCAACAACCCAATAGTATTTACCCGTTTTTGACATGTTTTTAACATATGCAAAAATTTCTTTCCCCGCCTCAATATAATCCCACAAAAGTTTAAAAACTGCACGGGGCATGTCTGGGTGGCGAATAATGCTGTGGGGTTGGCCAACAACTTCGTTCGTGTCCATTTCTGCTACGCGGCAGAATACGTCATTGGTATATAACAGGTGACCCTTTGCATTGGTTTTTGAAACGATAATTTCATTTTCGCCAAAGGTTATTTCTTCATCAGTTGGGGTTACATTAATTTTTGCCATGGGATTTGCTCTTTAAATAATAAAATAACTACGTAAAACTTTAGATTGAACAACTCACACAAAACAACTGTGAAAAGATATAGGTCAAAATGGTTAACAACAAGTTTAGTGCGTTGTTCATAAGCTAGACTATTTTCGTTGTATTTCAGTATGTTGCACAAATTTTAGCCCGCAAACTGTGGGTGCGGATAAAATAATGGCTCAGCAAATAAATGCTAAGCCACTGTTAATACTAGTGAAAAAAGTTGGTGGAGCCGATCGGAATCGAACCGACGACCTTTACACTGCCAGTGTAACGCTCTACCAATTGAGCTACGGCCCCACAATTATTTTAAGAATTAGCTTTCGTCTTTAATGCTGCTGGTATCAACAACATCGTCTAGATTCTCATCATCATCATCTAGGCTAACATCAGCGATAACGCTCTCATCTTCGTCATCATCCTCTGTCTCAACCAGAAGGCCTGCTTCATCTGCTAATGATGCATCATCATCACTATCTTCATCAGTTTTTTCAACTTCAGGCTTTTTCGGTTCTGGTCGTGCTACAACCGATGGGCGTGCTTTCAAGATGGGTTCATGCTTCCAGCTTTCGCCACAATCGATACAAACGATCGGATTGTCGTTACCCAAGTCATAAAAACGGTTGCCGCATTTAGGACAGGTTCTTTTTGTTCCCCATTCAGCTTTTGCCACGGTTAGCTCCTTCAGTCTTAAAGATAAGTCTCTCATTAATTTCAGCCGCTTGACTTGCCACGATACGGCTCTTCTGTCAAAGACTTCTTTTGCTTGTAAGTCATTTCTTATAATTTATGCTGTGAACAAGTGTAAAGATATGTTTTTAAACAAAAGGATAGTTTGGTGATTATTGCTATTGATGGCCCTGCGGCTGCAGGAAAAGGAACATTGGCTAGACGTTTGGCAAAGCACTTAAACTTTGCTTATCTTGATTCGGGTTCATTGTACCGTGCGGTTGCGCTTAACCTTATTATTTCAGGGCAAGATGAAAATAATGAGGATGGTGTAATTGCGGCCTCAAAAAACATTGAGCCATCGCTTTTAGAAGATCCGCGCCTGCGTGATGAGGCCACAGGGCATTTAGCATCTAAGGTAGCGTCCAATAAAATTGTGCGTGAAAACCTTTTACATTTCCAACAAAACTTCGCGGCTAACCCGCCAAATGGTGAGGCGGGTGCGATTGTAGATGGCCGCGATATTGGTACTGTTGTTTGCCCCGAGGCCGATTTGAAGCTGTTTGTAACCGCCACCGCAGATGAGCGTGCCAAGCGCAGACAGTTGGAGCTAGAGCAAAAGGGCATTGCCGCAAACCATGAAAATATCCTTAGTGACATTCAGGCAAGGGATAAGATGGATAGCGAACGCGCAACCTCGCCATTGGTGCAAGCAGAAGACGCAATATTGCTAGACACAACCAATTTAAATGCAGAAAAAGCCTTTCAGGCCGCTTTAGGCTTGATTAAACCTGCAAACTTGGTATAGAAGCACCCGCTTGAAGAAGATATTGCGAGTTTAGGCTCATTTTATAGTTTTCAAACATTAGTTAAAGCCCAACTGACTTTATTTAAGGTGAGCGATGAGCGCCACTTTGGTCAAAGGGTAGTCCACTGGTATCGTACCAGCAGGCACAACGAATTAAGGTTACTTATGTCAACCGACCAAAACCAATTTCCAACAACAGAAGATTTTGCCGCCCTATTGGACGAATCACTAGGTGGTAGCAATAGCTTTGAGAAAAAAGTTATAACAGGAACTGTTATTTCTATTGAAACAGATTTTGCCATTGTAGATGTGGGATTAAAAGCAGAAGGCCGCGTTCCATTACGCGAGTTTGGCGCACCCGGATCAGACACAGAAGTAAGTGTTGGCGACACCGTAGATGTTTTTCTAGAGCGCATTGAAAATGCTGCCGGAGAAGCTATCTTGTCACGCGAGAAAGCTCGCCGTGAAGAAGCGTGGGTATTCCTAGAAAAAGCATATGAAGCAGAAGAGCGCGTTGATGGCGTTATCTTTGGCCGTGTTAAAGGCGGCTTTACAGTTGACCTTTCTGGTGCTGTTGCTTTCTTGCCAGGCAGTCAAGTTGACGTGCGTCCAATTAGAGACGTTGCGCCATTGATGAATATTTCAACTCCTTTCCAAATTTTGAAAATGGACCGTAAACGTGGAAACATTGTTGTTTCACGTCGTGCCATTTTGGAAGAAACTCGTGCCGAACAACGCAATGAGCTTCTTGATAACTTGGCTGAAGGCCAAACAGTTGAGGGTGTTGTTAAAAACATCACTGATTATGGTGCCTTCGTTGACCTTGGCGGTATTGATGGCTTGTTGCATGTTACCGACATGTCTTGGAAACGCATTAACCACCCATCAGAAATTCTGACAATTGGTGAAACCATTAAGGTTCAGATCGTACGCATTAACCCAGAAACACAGCGTGTTAGCTTGGGCATTAAACAAATGCACGAAGATCCTTGGGCGGCTGTTGCTGCTAAATACACCATCGGCAGCAAGTTCACTGGTGTTGTAACCAACATCACTGACTACGGTGCCTTTGTTGAATTAGAATCAGGCGTTGAAGGTCTGGTTCACGTTTCAGAAATGTCATGGGTTAAACGTAACGTCCACCCTGGTAAAATTGTTGCTACCAGTCAGGAAGTTGAAGTTATGGTTCTTGAGGTTGATGCCGACAAGCGTCGTATTAGCCTTGGCCTGAAACATTGCATGGAAAACCCATGGGAAGCTTTCTCAGTTAAATATAAAGAAGGCACAATCATTGAAGGCGAAGTGAAAAACACCACAGAGTTTGGTCTATTCATTGGCTTGGAAAATGATGTTGATGGCATGGTTCATTTGTCTGACCTTGACTGGGCTCGCCCAGGTGAAGAGGTTCTTGCTGAATACAACAAAGGCGACATGGTTAAGGCCATCGTTCTTGATGTTGATAGCGACAAAGAAAGAATTAGTCTTGGTATCAAGCAACTTACAGACGACCCATTTGCTTCTGCTAAAAGCAAGCGTAAGGGCGAAACAGTGACTTGTACTGTTACAGCAGTAAACGATAAAGGCATTGAGGTTAGCGTTGGTGATAGTGGTTCAACCGCATTTATCAGACGCAACGACCTTTCTCGTGATCGTAACGAGCAACGTCCAGACCGTTTTGCCGTTGGTGACAAACTTGACGCCATGGTAACAGCAGTTGATAAGTCTAAGCGTCAGCTGAACTTGTCAATTAAAGCATTGGAAATTTCTGATGAAAAAGCAGCTGTTGCTCAGTATGGTTCATCTGACAGTGGTGCAAGCTTAGGCGACATTCTAGGTGCGGCTTTAGAAAAGAAAAAAGCTACAACCGATGAAGATAAGCCAGCTAAGAAAGCTGCCGCTAAAAAAGCTCCTGCAAAGAAAGCACCAGCCAAAAAAGCTGCTGCAAAAAAAGCAGATGCTGATGTAGCTGAAAAGAAAGAAAAGCCAGCTAAGAAAGCTGCCGCTAAAAAAGCTCCTGCAAAGAAAGCACCAGCCAAAAAAGCGACAAAAGCAAAAAAGTCTGACGACAAATAGTTCAGCCTAAAGCTTAAGAAAATTGAAAGCGGTCCCGTTAGGGGCCGCTTTTTTTTAACGATTCGCTAAATGGCTTATTTCTTATATTCAAAGGCTTTTTGAAAAGTGAGAGTGTGTAATTAGGGGCTAAATATTGTTTTTTAAGTAATTTATTAAGGTTATTCGAAATAATATAGCAATTTAAGGCACTTAGACTTGACTAGAAGCTTTCAGGTTTGGCAAAATTTAGCTATACATAACTTAGGGGACGGTAAGTTAACTGGTTTAGTTTTAAGAATACGAGGGTAAGGTATGATAAAGTCAGAGCTCATAGCTAAAATGGTAGAAAATAATCCGCATTTATATCAACGGGATGTTGAGAGAATTGTTGGCACTATTTTTGATGAAATTTCCACGGCACTTGCAAAAGGCGATAGGGTGGAGCTGCGAGGCTTTGGTGCTTTCTCTGTAAAATGTCGCCCGGCAAGAACAGGACGCAACCCACGCACAGGCGAAACGGTTGAGGTTGAAGAAAAGTTCGTTCCTTATTTTAAAACAGGCAAAGATTTAAGACAAAAATTAAACAAGGGCTAATATGCGCCCCTGAGGTGTTTCTGAGGTGTCTCTGTGAAAAAATTTATTATGGCCTTGCCCATTTGGGTGGTTGCAGTTGCACTGGTGTTTTTTGTTGTATCTAACCGCCACGGCGTGGTGGTCAATTTATATCCATTATCATCATCTTTAGAAATGCCTTTGTACTTCGTGTTTTTCATGGGGTTGTTTTTGGGCTTAATTCTCGCTGGTTTTATTTTATTACTGCGCAGGGTTAATGCTGCGACAAAAATGTATATGGCAAAACGCGAGAACGCTAGGTTACGTTCAAAAGTTGTCGATATGGAAAAGGTCATGGACGAACCAGACACAGACACCCTGCAAAATAATAATGAGCAACTGGAACTTGCCAAGACCAGTTTTCAGAAGTAGTTACACGTTTGTGAACCATTGCTCTTGGAGATTAACCGCCGATGACCAAAGTTTTTGAAAACCCTGTTTTTTGTGCACTGGACACACCTAGTGTTGATGCTGCTCTTGACCAAGCACAGCGCCTAAATGGCACAATTGGTGGCATTAAGCTGGGCTTGGAGTTTTTCCTAGCAAACGGCCCCGCGGCAATTAAACAAATGTCAGGTGCTGGCTTGCCTGTTTTTCTCGATTTAAAATTGCACGACATTCCAAACACCGTGGCGGGTGCGGTACGCTCGCTCGCACCTTTGGGGGTGGATATTTTAACCATTCACACCCAAGGTGGTGCGGGCATGATGCGCGCCGCAGTGGATAGCGCACACGATGAAGCCGCCAAGCTAGGCTTAACCCCACCTAAAATTATTGGTGTAACAATCCTAACCAGTTTAGATGGTGGCGATCTGTCAGGTATGGGTGTTAAGCACTCGGTTGAGGAACAGGTTTTAAACTTGGCATCACTAGCCAAGGAAAGCGGCTTGGACGGTGTGGTTTGCTCACCCTTAGAAATTAGCGCCATTCGCAGGGACATTGGCGATGACCTGATGCTTATTGTGCCGGGCATTAGGCCCGCAGGGGCGGTTGTTGGCGACCAAAAGCGTGTTATGAACCCAAGCGAGGCTGTAGCGGCTGGTGCTAATATATTGGTTATTGGCAGGCCCATAACTCAGGCCGATAATATCAGGAATGCGGCTCAGGATATTAAATCTAGTTTAGGTTTATAGAGATAAATATTTAATATTTTTTATTATAGCTTTGTCTTTGCTTGATGGCATAAGATAGCTATGAAATGAAGCTTGATGGTTATCATGTTTAATAAAGGATATGCCCGATGAACTGGCTTACTAATTATGTAAAACCTAAATTAGAATCTGTGCTTAACAGAAAAAAAGATACGCCAGATAACCTTTGGCACAAGTGTAAAGGTTGCGGACAGCTTATTTTCGCCAAGGAATTTAAAACCGCACTTTATGTTTGTTCAAACTGCGAACACCACGAACGTGTTAGACCGCAAGACCGCTTTGAGCAATTGTTCGATGGTGCCAAGTTCTCAGTTCTGCCCATTAAAACTGGCCATGATGACCCTTTAAAATTTAAAGATCAGAAAAAATATACTGACCGCCTGCGGGATAGCCGTAAAAAAACTGGCGATGAAGATGCCATGATTGTGGCTCACGGTTTGTTGGGTGGCTATAACGCAGTTGTTGCGGCACAAAACTTTTTCTTCATGGGTGGCTCAATGGGTGTTTCCGTTGGCAATAGCTTTCTCGATGGCGCTCGCAAGGCTGTTGAGCTAGGCGCGCCCTTAATTGCCATATCATCAGCAGGTGGCGCACGTATGCAAGAGGGCATCTTGTCCCTAATGCAAATGCCCCGCACCACTGTGGGTGTGCAAATGCTGCGTGAGGCGGGCTTGCCATATATCGTAATTTTGGCTGACCCCACAACTGGTGGTGTTACAGCATCGTTTGCCATGTTGGGCGATGTTCAAATAGCTGAACCCGGTGCTTTAATTGGTTTTGCAGGCGCAAGGGTTATTGAAGACACCATTAGAGAAAAACTGCCAGAAGGCTTCCAACGTTCGGAATACCTGTACGAACACGGCATGCTGGACATGGTTGTGCATAGAAAAGAGCTACGAGACGAGCTTATTAAAATTATTGCTTTGCTAACCCATGACGGTGAACGTCATGGCAATAATAATGCCGCATAAGCATAGAGGAGTGGTTGCTTGACAGGCTCGTCATCAAAAGATTTAACTCCCATAGAAGAGATATTAAAGCGTGTGCTGGAGTTCCATCCACGCAAAATTGACCTTTCGCTTGACCGTATTTTACACCTGTTAGAAAAACTAGGCGACCCCCATAAACATCTGCCCCCTGTTATTCACATAGCAGGAACAAATGGCAAAGGTTCGGTTGTTGCCATGACCCGCGCCATGTTAGAGGCCGCAGGTTACCGTGTTCATGTATATACATCTCCGCATTTAGTTCGTTTTAACGAGCGCATAAGGCTGGCAGGACAGCTAATTGATGATGAGGATTTAAAAGATCTTTTAGAGCATTGCGAAAAAATAAATGATGGCGACGAAGTAACCTTTTTCGAGTTTATTACCGCTTGTGCTTTTTATGCATTTTCAACCGTGCCTGCTGATGTGGTTATTGTTGAGGTGGGTTTGGGCGGCAGGCTGGATGCTACAAATGTTATCGACAAGCCGTTGGTTTCAGCCATAACCCCCATTCACCTTGACCATCAGGTTTTTTTAGGGCGCACCTTGTCGCAAATTGCTACTGAAAAGGCAGGAATTATAAAAAAAGGCCAACCAGTTGTTTGCGCCCCGCAACCTGTTGCTGTGCAGGCCATTATTGCCCAAGCCGCAAAGTCGAGAGAAGCCCCTCTACTGTCATTTGGTCGTGACTGGCATGTTGAGATATCACCAACAAATGCAGATGAGATTATCTATGAAGATAATATGGGGCAGTTAAACTTGCCGTTGCCATCATTAAACGGTGACCATCAAATTAGAAATGCAGGTCAGGCCATTGCTATTTTACGCCACCAAAATGTGTTTAATGTGCCAAGTGCGGCCATAAAAGCTGGTCTGGACTGGGTTCGTTGGCCGGCAAGGTTACAATGTTTGGACGATACAGCTTTTGGTAATTTACTGCCAAGTGGCTCATCTGTTTGGCTAGATGGCGGCCACAACCCCGCCGCGGCACGAACCTTGAAAGCATTTTTCCGTGATTTAGATACTCAGGCATCGCCATTTTATATGGTTATTGGCATGTTGGCGGGCAAAGACGCACATCGTTTCATTAAGCCATTTTGTGCGTTAGCTAAGGGCGTTATTGCAGTGCCCATTCAGGACCAGAAAAAATCTCGCCCCCCTGCGGAAATTGCCGCAGAGGCAAGCGCCCTTGGGGTGTCAGGTAAAATTGCTCGTGATGTGCCAGCGGCCTTGCGGGCAATAGCAAAAGAAAGTGACGATGCTAAACCGCCAACAGTACTTATCACAGGCTCGCTTTATTTAGCGGGCGAGGTGCTAAAACAAATAGGCGAACCGCTAAACTAATAGCGCCTAAGCTAGTGAGCTGTTAATCCAGTCGATAATGGCATTTTTAGGCAATGCGCCAACTTTAGTTGAAACAACCTCACCATTTTTGAAAAGAACCATGGTTGGAATGCCGCGCACACCAAACTGCGATGGTGTCATTGGGTTTTCATCAATATTAATTTTAGAAATGCTAACGTTGGGTAGTTCGTTGGAAATTTCCTCCAGCGAAGGGGCTATTTGTAAACATGGCCCACACCATTCTGCCCAAAAATCCAAAACAACTGGTTTGTCTGATTGTAAAACGTCTGTGTCGAATGTTGCATCTGTAATTTTGTTGGTTGCCATTTTGAATACCTTTTCTAAAATTTAATTACCAATATACTTAAGACTGACACAGGTGGTCGTCAAGGTGGCATGGTTATAGAATTCGCTTTATTGAAGATGTTTTTTAAGCAGCTCTTCAGGCAATGGCATTAAACGGGCATCTTCGGTCCACAATAATGCAGATTTTATTTTTTTGTCAGGGTAAATTTTTGCTACTAGTTCGCGGTATAATGCCATTTGGCGTAAATAACTTGCAGGCACTTTCTCCACTTCACTTGGTGGTGGTCGGTTGGTTTTATAGTCAACGATAAGCACCTCTTGCTCGGTTACTTTCAGGCGGTCAATTTGGGCGCTAATAATATTTTCACCAATTATGCCCGTTAGCGAAACCTCGCCTCTGCTGTCTGGTTCAAATATAGGGGCAAATTCTTGGTGGTTTAAAACCAGTTCTGTTTTTTGCCATATGTCATCGGCGCTTTCATTTTCAAGCTGGTGCGCTGGCTTATTTAAATATTCCAACGCCGCCGCTTTTCTTTTGTTTTTTGGCAATGGGGGTAAAATTTCCAATAGTTTATGAATTAAATTCCCTCGCAAAAAGCGCGATACTTTATCACCACCAAGCTTGCTTGTTGGGCTTGATGCAGGCTCAACCTCATCACCATCAGACGACGGTGTTAATGGGCGTTTTAGGGGGCTTGTGTCTGTGTCAGGCGGGGTTAGTGCCCAAGGCGGCAGGTGAACATCTAGCGTGCCGCTTGTTTTTTCCTCCGCCGTGGCTTCTACAGTTTTTTCCTGCTCGCTTGAATATCTGTAAATAATTTCATCATGGCCGTATTTGTTTTGGCTAATTTCTTCTACACCATCAAGCTCGCCCATCCCTTGCTCTATAAGGTTATACCAACAGCCATCAGGTCTGGTTCGGTTGGTTTCCCAACCACATACATAAAGCCTGTCTTCTGCTCTGGTCATGGCAACATATAAAAGACGGCGATGCTCGGTTTCTTGTTTTTCTTTTTGTTGTGTCTGCGCTTCATCTAAAACGCCAACCTCAAGCTCTTTTGCGCCAGACCAAAAAAGCAGGTCAGATTTTTGCCGGACAGTATCTTTTGCGCCATCCTTTGTGGCACCTTTTGCGGTAATGGCATCTTTTACTTTTAACAGCTTTTCACTGCTATTTTGTGGCACTTGGCAGGTGTCGGCTAAAAACACAATTGGTGCTTCCAAACCCTTGGCGCTATGCACTGTTAAAATGCGCACCTCATTGCGGCCCAAGTCCATGTCACGTTTTAACTCGCTGTCGTCTTTACTCATCCAATGGACAAAACCCTGCAAACTGGGTTTGTGCAAATGTTCATATTGCAGGGTCAGGGACAACAGCTCGTCTATGGCATCGCCCGCATCAAAACCCAAGCGGGCAATAATTTTCTTTCTGCCGCCTTGGTTCAGGGCTTTTGAAAAAAACTGAAACGGCGTGCCAAAATCAGCCTCAGCCAAGACTTTTGCTAAAAATTCGTAAGCTTTAGTGTAATTGCCGTCAGTTTTTTTGCCCGCCAATACCTGCCACAAGCTTTTATCATTACGCTCATTAGCAAGGGCGAACAGCTCTTCTTCGCTTAACCCAACCAAGGGGCTTTTTAATAATATTGCCAAGTTCAAATTGTCGTCAGGCAGTAGGGCAAAACCCGCTAAGCTCATCAAATCCATAACTGCGAGCTGTTCGGTTATAACCATGCGGTCACTACCCGCAACATCAATGCCGCGGTATTTAAGGGCGCGAATAAGGTGGTTGTTAAAATCTTTTCTGCGGCGCACCAGAACCATAATGTCGCTTGCCATTATGGGGCGCGCTTTTGAGGTTAATATTTCACCCCCCAAAATCATCTCTTTAATTTTATCGGCAATGCGAATGGCAAGGTGGCCTTCGGCTGTTTGGCTACGTTGTTGTTCGGTTGGGCTTTCCCAACTTTCTGGCGAAATCTTTTCGTCTGGCTCGGTGGGCGGCCACAGCTCAACCAACCCGGCATCCCTGTCCCTAAATGTTTCGTGGGTAATTTCCTCATTTTCAGGGGTTAGGTTAGTGCCAGCAATTTGCGGTGTGAACACCTTGTCCGTCAGGTTTAAAACTGGTTTGGTTGAGCGAAACGACTTGTGCAGCCCCACGGGTTGAAAGCTAAAGTTTGCATTTTCAATTCTGGTTTTAATGCGGTCTTTTGCCAGTTTAAAGGCCAAGGGGTCAGCACCCTGAAAGCTGAAAATTGACTGTTTGGCATCACCCACAGCAAAAACACTTCTTAGCTTTTCATCGGCTCTGGCACTGGCAAAAAACTCTTCGCTAAGGGTTTCAACCATGCTCCACTGCTCGGGGTTTGTGTCTTGGGCTTCATCAACCAAAATGTGGTCTATGCCGCCATCTAGCTTATACAGCACCCACGGGGCGATGTGTGGTTGGGACAATAATTGATCAGTTTTAAAAATCAGATCATCATAATCCATCAGGCTTTGTCGGCGCTTATTATGGCTAAATCTGGTGATAATGGCATCTGACAACCGCAGAATTGCCTTGGTGTTCCCAAATGCCTCAATTTTTTTCAAACCACTATCAAGCTTAAGCAACCACGCTGTATATTCTTCTATTAGCTCTGCGATGTCGGGGTGCTTTTCTAACAGGGTTTTGGTTGGGTATTTTTTAGCAGGCTCCAGTTTTTTTGTTAGAACCACCGCAAACAGTTCGGGTAGGGCGGTAACTCTGGTTTTTTCACTGGCAGTAAAGTTAGAAATTGCCTGGCTATAATCCTTCTCAATCTTTGAGCCATCTGCAAACATCTCAGCCAATTGTTTTAGTAATGGCAGGTTAATGGCGTCATCGCCTAGGTTGGCAGATAAAAAGCTGTCTTTGTTGGGGTTTTTGGGTAGCCCAAGCGCACCCGCGCAAGCATCGATTAGATTATCAATGCTACCATGTGACGCCAACAATTGTTTGAAGTGCTTTCGTTCGCCTGAAATGGCTTTTAGCAGTTTCAGGAACTGTTCTTCGTTTTTTCTAATTGCTATGCGTTCAATTGCCTCTAGCAAGTTTTTGTCTTTGTTTTTTTGCGCTTCGCTTAACACTTCATCTCTGGCAATTAGCAAAAATTCGTCCGTGGTGCGTTCGTCCATTACCTGAAAGTGTGGGGTTAGCGATGCCTCGGCAGGAAAACGCCCCAACAGCGACTGGCAAAACGAATGTATGGTTTGAATGTTCATGCCGCCTGGCACATCCAACACTTGGGCAAATAACCCCCTAGCATGGCGTAGCATGTCTTGGTCTGGTTTTTCGTTGGTGCGTTTTGAAATTTCAATGCTTAGGTCATGGTCGTTCATGCCTGTCCATTTGCCGAGCTCTTTAAAAATTCGGTTTTTCATTATGTTGGCGGCGGCTTTTGTATATGTCAGGCATAAAATTTTGTTGGGTGCGGTGCCGCGCACCAGCAGGCGCAGCACTCTGGCGGTTAGGACGTGGGTTTTGCCCGTGCCAGCCGATGCCGTAACCCAAACGCTGTCGGTTGGGTTGGTTGCCATAACTTGTTGTTTGGTCATGCTAAGGGTTTTGCTCATTCTGCATCCCCCTTGCTATCGCTACTCTGTTCTTCGTTTTGCCATTCTTTAACTCTGGCTAAATGGTCGTAAGTGCCATAACCCACCTCAATTGGGCGGGGCTTGGACAGGTACGGTGTTTTAACATTTTGAAAATCCACATATAGCGATTTTAAGCCCGCTTCGGTGCGCTCTATTTCTTCACCTGTATCCAAACCTTTCAAGGTTTTAATTGCCACTGGCGGCGTGCCGCCACTTATTATCCAATATGCAAATTGCCCCACATTTGTTTGGCTAATGTTTTCTAACCCACCATTTTCAGCCATTAGGCCAAGCATGGGTAATTGGGGTTTAAAGCCCGCTATTATTTGTTTTTTAGATGGTTCTTTGCCTGTTTTGTAATCAATAATTTCTAAGGTTTGATCGGCAACATTCAGGTCAATGCGGTCAGCTTTACCGTAAATTTTAAAAATGCCTGCGGTGGTTTCAATATCTGCATTGCCCCACACTTCATTGCCAATTGTTTGGTAGTTATCATTTCTTGCAATTTGTTCGCCAATAAATGCCTCAGCCGCCTTAACAAACCGTGGCCACCAAAAAGAGTAAACAGATGACTGGGGTAAAAATTTATCAAACGCTTTTTTGCCGTGGTCTAACAGTTCGTCAATGTCGCCCAGTTTAAAGTTACCAGTTTTGTCTTCCATAAATGTTTCTAGCGCTTCGTGAATAACCGTGCCTCGCAGGGCGGCATCGGGCTCGGCCTCAAGCTGGTCCAAGGGCGCAAGGTTTAGAATATATTGAGCATAAATAGAATAAGGGTCGCTCATCCAGTTTTGCACGGCGCTTACTGAAAACTTTTGCGGTCTGCTATCAACAGGCGGGGTTGGGCTAGGTGGTAATGTGGGGCAAACCTCACTTGGTCTGTCCAAAACCTGAAACCAGTTTAGCCACGGCTCGCTTTTTTGCGGGGTGGCGGCTAGGGCTTCCATACGCAATAACCAGCGGCTTGGCACCGTTGGTGCGCCTTCAGATTTTTCCGCACGGGTTAATATTACGGTTTCGCCACCACAAGCACCCAAAAAGTCTAAGGCCGACTGACCAATGCGCTTTTCTGATGGCGAAAGCTTCATTTTTGTTTTCATGGGGCGGCTCATCCACGGGTCGTCCATAACTTGCGGCGGCCACGAACCTTCGTTCAGGCCGCTTAAAATCATGACGTCAGCGTGCTTCAGGCGTGCTTCTAAGGTTCCCCAAATTGAAATTCTAGGGTGGGTGCCGTAACTTTTGGTAATGTTGCGCCCACCAAGCAGGGCATCTAGCAATGCAGGGGCTTGCTCAGGTGTCATGCTATCCACATGTTTGCTGGCATCTAACAGTTCTGAAAAAAAGCTGGAAAGTGCATTACCATCATGTCCAGCCCATAAAACTTCCTCACCTTTTTTGTCGGGTTGGGCGGCAAGGCCTTGGGCGCAATCGATTAGGTTTTCTATAAATTCATTGAAGCTTATTTGTTCCTCGTGAAACAAATTTGCCAGCGGTTGCAGGGTTTTTTTCAGGCCTTTAACAAAGTTTATAATGTCTTTGGCTATGGTTTTTTTTCTACTGTCTTTTTTTCTGGCGTCAATATTATGAGCCTCAATAGCAGATAAAATGCCTGAAAAGCCTGCGGCGGGCTTTTGTCCACGTAATATTTTGCTTTCTAACTGGCGGGTTAGGGTCAGCAGTTCCATTCTAGTCATGCCATTGCAGGCAAATGGGTGCTTTAACAAGCTAAGCAATGCCACGGGTGAAAACCTGTGTGCGGTGGCTTCAGCCAACAGGCGAATGAAGGTGGCAGGTGGGCTGGTGGCAAGCGGTGTACCTGCACTGTCATCAACCTCTATGCCCCAACGGGCAAGTTCAGCCCCAACCCTGTTGGCTAGGGTTCGGTCTGGTGTAACCAAGGCAACGGTTTTGCCCTCATCTTCCAATGTTTGGCGCATAATAAGGGCAACAACGCCTGCTTCTTCTCTGGGCGAGGGGCATTTCACATAACTCATATTGTGGAAATATGAGTTAACATCAAATTTCAGGTCAAGCCAGTGTGGAACTGTTTCTGCGGGTCTTAGTGCCTCTTTTAAAAAACGAACGCGCTCATTTGATGCTTCGGTTTTGTCGGCAGTTTTTAGGGCAAAAGGCCACGGGTTAATCTCATGCCTGTTTATTTGCATCATGTGCAGCAGTTTGTGCATTATGTGCTGTGGGTGGGTTGGGCTATTTGCTATGGCATCCCATGTTTCATCATCCAAACCAACATCAAGTGCGGGTAGTATAACTGCGCCTAGTGGCTGGTTGGCAATTGCCCGCAACAGTTTGGCGGTAGAGGGGTTACTACCCGTACTACCTGCGGCAATTATGGGCTTGGCACTTGGGTTATTAGCTAAGTGTTCAGTTAGCAGGTTTATTTGGTGGTTGCGGAACGTTACGGGGTCTGAAAAGCCACTTTCTTCAAGAATTTTAGGCCAATGCTCGCCAACTATCTCTAAAAACTGTAATACTTTTTGCCAATGCTCAGCCAGTTCTTCTGGTGCTAAATGCTCCAAATCGTCAAGAGAGCAGCTTTCGTTCTGTACTTGGTCTAAAAATTGGCAAAGGGTTTTTGCCAGTGCCACACCTTCTGCAGGGTTAATCTCACCCAAGCCCAGTTTTGGTGCCACCCGCAATATTTGCGTGGTTAAAAGTGTCTGGCGGGTAAGTTCAGGTATTGGCGGGTTTAGTTTTTCGTCACCAATGGAATAAGCCCCTAAAAAACTGGACAGAACCTGTTCATCATCTGACAAATCGCCAATGGCGATTAAGCTAGGTAGCAATGTTGGCTTGCCGCCTGTTTCTCTAAGAATGCTTTTGCTTAGTTCACGAACCGAGCGGCGGTTGGGCAAATAAACTGTAAGGTCAGCAAGTTCAAGCGGGTTATGGGCAAACAGTTCTAAAATGGCACTGGCTAGCTCATCTACAAAAGAAACATTGTGAGGAAGTGTATATAGTGTTGGGCTATTGGCGCTAAAAAAACCAGCCATGCACTTACCCCCCCCTTTTTTTACTTATTAGCTATAAAATTTTTCAGCCGCCGCAACTTCCAACCCTGAACCCACATGGTGCCACATGCCTTTGTGCGAAATGCCAAAAAGACGCCCATTTTCACTGGCTTTATCATACACTTTATTAAGTGAAAAAACTTCATCTGAAAACTCAGCCATAATTGCTGGGCTGATAATTTGAATTCCTGTGAAAACAAATGGTCTAACCTTGCCATCATCTGGTCTGGATAAAAAATTTGCCCTGTCTAAGCAAAAGTCACCTTGCCCTTGGTAGTTTGGAATATTTTTGCTGGGATATACCAACAGCAAGGCATCCATTTTTTCTGCATCCCAAAACTGCAGCATGTTGGTAAGGGTGTTGCTTGTTCCGTCGGTCCACAAGGCATCGCTGTTAATTACAAAAAACGGATCGTTACCCAAGTGTGGCAGGGCGTGTTTTACACCGCCTCCTGTTTCTAAAAGCATATCAGTTTCGTGTGAAAAAACTATTTCTGGGCCGCCAGTTCGCAGTGCCAAGTGATCTTTTAGCTGGTCTGATTTGTGGTGCAGGTTAACCACCGCTTTGGATATACCTGCTTGTTCCAACTTGTTTAAAACCCTGTTTATTAGCGATACTCCGCTAACCTCAACCATTGGTTTTGGTACGTCTGAGGAAAAGCTTCTCATGCGTTTGCCCAAGCCTGCGGCCAGTACCATTGCTGTTTTTGCTTCTGTAGGCATTTTATAATCCCTTCAGTGGTTGTTGTCTTAGCTCTTTTGCAACGGCTTCATCCAGCAAGTTTTTTAGGGGCTTTAGGGTGGGATGCTTTAAGTTGCGCTCTAACATATCCCACACATGGGGGATCATTTTAGCATAAGTTTTTTTCTTATCTCTTTTCCAAAGGCGGGTGAAGATGCCAATTATTTTGGCATTTCTTTGCGCCCCTAAAATATTATATTCTTCTAGAAACTTGTCGCGATTTATTGGCAGGCCCCTTTGTTCCATAAGGCCAAAAAACTTGTCTATGGTTGCTTTTTCAAGCTCGGGTGAAACTACGCGTCTGGCATCTTGCAGCAATGAAACAAGGTCGTATGCCCTGTGACCTATTACGGCATCTTGAAAATCTAACAAGCCAATTTTTTTAATATGCTTTCTGTCTAGCAGTATCATGATGTTTTCAGCATGATAATCGCGCAAGGTCAAAACCGATGGCTTATCCAGTTTTTTGAACAGGCTTTCCCATGTTTTGTTTAATTCTTCGTTTAATGCGCCGTCACTAATGCCCAAACCTTTTCCCAAATACCAATTTGTAAATAGATCAGCCTCGCTCATTAAAAGGTCGTTGTCATAAAACGCTAGCTTGTGAGTTTTATCACCCATTAATGGCATGTCTTGGCTTGGTTTTTTTTGCTGCAGTGTTACCAACAGTTCTGTAGCTAAGGTGTAGTATTCAACCTCTCTGTCAGTGTTTTCTTTCATCAGCTTTTTTAAAAGCTTGTCGCCAAGATCTTCCAGCAACAATAAACCTGTTTCAGTGTCCATTGCCTTTATGGCAGGGGCGGAAAACCCATGGCCTATCAAATATTTGTCGATAGCAATAAAAGGCGTTGTGCTTTCTTTTTTCGGTGGGGCAAGCATTAGGATGGCGCTTGAATTTTCCTTGTTCAGGCGTTCATAACGCCTGAATGATGCATCAGCCGCCAAAAGTGTGCGGGGAAGGTTGGCCCAGCCAGCCTTTTCCAAAAATTGCTTAATATCTTTTTCTTTTATTTTCATAAGAGCGTGTTTTCATTTTCAATTAACATTGCCAAGTTGGGCTGTTCTTTAAGTATTTTTAACAGGCTTTTCCATGCTTGGCTTGAAATAAAATCAAGTTGGCGTGAATTTTCGTTATCAACAGCTTTAAACTGAATGAATAATGTGTCTTTTGGCAGGTGACTAGCAATTTTTTCTGGCCATTCAACAATACTGATATTGCCGTCTATGTTTTCATCAAAACCAATTTCATAAATTTCATCAGGCTTGTCCAGGCGATAAAAGTCATAATGCCAAATGTCGGCAATAGCAGGGCTGTCCGCAGGATAGTGTTGCGCAAGGGTAAATGTGGGGCTTGGCACCTCCATGTTTTTATCTTCTAAATACTCTTGAATAAAACATCGAGCAAAGCTGGTTTTGCCAGCCCCAAGCCCACCATGAAGCGCAAGACAGTTTGATGGTTGCAAACATGCTTTTATAGCTCTAGCCAAAAGCGGATAGTGTTTTTCCTCCACATGGCTGAGGCTGAATAAAATATCAGGCATCAACCGCAGGCCTTTTCATTGTGTTTTTGCGAGGCAGGGCGCAAACTACGGTTCTAACGCCATTTTTATTGTTTGAAACCGACAACTCGCCGCCATGAATTTTGATGAAGCTTTCCACCAATGACAAGCTAAGGTTTAGCTTTCTATTTGTGAGCTGTTCGTTTGCAATGCCAATTAGGCTGCTTTCTTCCTCATCAGTTAATATGGAAGCTGGTTTGGTATCAGAAATGCAAATGGATATTGTTTTCTTATTACCCTTCATCTCAACCTTAACCGAGCCGTCAGTTCCTGTGCGGCTGATGCCATCTGTAATAATGGTGTGAATGGCCTGTGTTATTCGCCTTAAGTCTCCCTCCACAGATGTGTCGGCAACACGGCCTTTAGTAAGGCTAAGGTTAACCCCTTTGCTTTGGGCGGTTTCTTGTGACATTGACATGGCTTTTTCAATAGCAGTTTTTATATCTACCTCTTCAATATCCAGCTCCATTTTATCTGCTTCAATTATGGACAGGTCTAAAATGTCATCAATAAGATATTTTAATTTTACAGATGATGAGAGTATGGCGTCTATATAATCTTTTTGTCTTGGGTTCAGTGAGCCAAAATTTTCCAGATTTAATATTTCTGAAAAGCCGATAATTGAGTTTAGTGGTGTGCGCAACTCGTATGACATGCTGGCAATAAACTCTGATTTTAAGCGGTCAGCTGCTTTCATGGCCAAGTTTCTATCTTCCAGTGCTGCTGTTATTTTAGCTTTCGAGGTTTCGTCACTAATTGTAAACAGGCAGGCACCATCAGGCAGGGGAACAATTGAATATTCAACAACCGTTCCGTTGCTTAACGTCCATTGTCCTGAGTGTAGCTCTCTTGAGGCTGTAATATTGATTAGATTATCCTGAAGCACTTCCCAGTTCTGATTGGAATTATCCAGCATTACTCTGGTTTTTTCGGTAATTTCTTTGATGTGTGGTTCGGCGTTTAAAAACTCAGGGTCTATTTGCCAAAGCTTGGCATAGTTTGAGTTAAATAGCTTAAGACGACCATCACTGCCAAACACAGCTACTGATTCGTGAAGGTTATTAAGGGTTTCGCGCTGAACTTCAATTAACGTGTTGTAAGAGCGCTCTAATTCCAGCCTGTCGGTTACATCTTCAAACAAAACCAGTATGCCGCCAATTGGGTGTGGTTGGGTTACAACACGCAAGGTCCTGCCATTGGGCAGGTGCCATGTTTCTTCTGTTGGTTCTAGCAGCCCTACATACTGCGACAAAATATGTTTTTTCCAAGCTGGATAATCGGCATGTTCGGGCAATTGGCGTTTTTGCCGCCATGCCTCCAATAACTCACTATGGGTGGGTTCGCCGTCCAGCCACTTTGCTGGCAATTGCCATAGCTGGTTAAAAGCATGGTTGTAAAACCTCAGGGTGGTATCGGGGCCAAAAATGGCAACAGGCGTTGATAGCTTGTCCAAGGTTTCAGCATGGGCGGCTTTGTGTTGACCCAGTTCAGCATCTAAAAACTCTGCGCGGGTGACATCAATTGCAAAACCAATTGTTTCAAACTCATTGTTGGGTGATGGCACTTCGTGTACTTGCAAAGAGTGCCTTTGACCATCGATTGTAACAAAATGTTTTTCAACCTGCTCTTGGTGTTTGGCCAAGGCACGTTTGGCTATTTCCTGAAGCGGGCGTTTTTTGGCATCAATAACCAGTTCAGCCTGAGCGGCAACCACGCTTGCAGAATTTTCTTTTTCCACAGCAGTTGCGTAAGAGCGATTTACCCAGCCGAGGGAAAGGTTTTTGTTTCTGCTCCAAACAGGGAAGGGTGCCACATCCAAAATTTGTGAAAGCATCATTTGCTTGCTCAGGCTTTCAGACAATTGTGCTGTAAGGTTGCTGTGCCCTTGGTCTAGTTCGGTTACGTTGTTGAACCAAATAACGTCAAATTGACGGTTTTTGTTCAGGTCGTTTTTAGCTTTTGTTCCCCTTACCAAGTAAATCCTGTCCATATTTGGCGGGCTGAATGTGTTTGTGAAGCTCTCCCCAGTTTTTACTAATGTTCTGATTTTATCAAATAAAACAGTTGTTATTTCTTTGTCTTGTGTTGCTGTCAGTCCAGCTTGTTCTAGTTTTTCCAGTGGAATAATTGATTCTGAAAATCCAAGCCAGCGCCGCAACCTTGGAGAGCAATAACAAGTGGTCCCATTGTGGATAGTAAAATATGCCAGCGAGCCCTCTTCAAGAACGGCATCTGAAAACTGAATTATAGCTTCGGCTTCGTTAGCACGAATTAGGGCGTCTCTTCGCCTTAGCACTGACCATAAAGCAATAAGCGAGGTGACAACTGCCATGGATAAAACAACCCAAAAGGCGGGGGTCATTTCTTCTTGTGCAGTTACACTCGCCGCCCAAACCTGACTAGGTGCGATCAGCAAAATCGTTGTTATAATGTGTAATAATGTTGGCAGCGTTTTTTTCATGGTCAAACTTTGCCGTGTGATGGCGTGAAAAACAAGAAAACAATGAGGATAATAAACAAAAAAGGGGGCTTGCACCCATGCAAACCCCCAATAATTTTGCTTAAAGCTGTTTTTAGTAGCGATAGTGGTCAGGTTTGTAAGGGCCTTCCACTTTCACATCAATATAGTCAGCTTGTTCTTTTGACAGTTTTGTAAGCTTAACGCCCAAACGGTTAAGGTGAAGCGAGGCCACCTTTTCATCCAGATGTTTAGGCAAAACATAAACTTTTTTGTCGTAGGTTTTATAGTTATCCCACAACTCAATTTGCGCCATAACCTGATTGGTAAAAGATGCGCTCATAACAAAACTAGGGTGCCCAGTGGCACAACCAAGGTTTACTAGGCGACCTTTAGCCAGAATAATCAGACGCTTGCCATCAGGAAATTCTACTTCGTCAACTTGTGGCTTAACTTCGTCCCATTTGTAATTATCCAATGCGGCGATTTGAATTTCGCTGTCAAAGTGACCAATGTTACAAACAATGGCTCTGTCTTTCATTTCACGCATATGATCCAAGCAAATAACATCAACATTACCTGTTGTTGTTACGAAAATATCACCAACTGGTGCGGCATCTTCTAAGGTTGTAACCTCATAACCTTCCATTGCTGCTTGCAGGGCGCAAATGGGGTCAATTTCTGTTACCAAAACACGTGCACCTTGTGAGCGCAAGCTAGCGGCAGAACCTTTACCAACATCGCCAAAGCCACAAACAACAGCAATTTTACCCGCAACCATCACATCAGTTGCACGCTTAATGCCATCAACCAAGCTTTCACGACAGCCGTAAAGGTTGTCGAACTTGGATTTGGTTACGCTGTCGTTTACGTTAATGGCAGGCACTGCAAGGGTGCCAGCGCGCTCCATAAGGTACAGTCTGTGAACGCCAGTTGTGGTTTCTTCTGACAGGCCACGAACATCTTTCATTAGTTCTGGATAGTCATTGTGCATCATAATTGTCAGGTCGCCACCATCATCCAATATCATGTTAGGAACCCAACCATCTGGGCCTTTAATGGTTTGGTGAATGCACCATTCAAATTCTTCGTCTGTTTCGCCTTTCCATGCAAAAACAGGAGTTCCATACGCGGCAATGGCTGCGGCGGCATGGTCTTGTGTTGAGAAAATGTTGCATGAACTCCAACGAATTTCAGCACCAAGGTCTTCAAGTGTTTCAATTAATACCGCAGTTTGAATGGTCATGTGTAAACAACCAACAATGCGGGCACCCTTTAATGGTGCTTTACCTTTATACTCTTCACGTAATGCCATAAGGCCGGGCATTTCAGTTTCAGCAATGGCAATTTCTTTTCTGCCCCAGTCGGCTAGGGAGATGTCAGCAACTTTATAATCAGGTGAATTGTTCATGGGTTATCTCTTCTAAAATTATATGGTTGGGTTTATGCCGCGCGTTATAACAGGCACACTCAACCCTATCAAGCATAAAGATTTCTTTATATATGGTTAAGGTTGGTTGTTTTAGGTGTCTTCTTCAAATTTATTCTTAACTAAACCTTCAAGAGCATCTATTGCCTCTTGGGCTTGGGCCCCGTTTGCCTTGATGGTGATAACCTCGCCCTTTGCCGCAGTTAACAATAACAGCCCCATAATGGACGATCCCAAAACTTCGGTTTTGTCTTTTGAAACCATAATGTTGGCATCGAAAGTTTCTGCCAGCTTAACAAAGCGGGCGCTGGCACGGGCGTGCAAACCTCTTTTATTTGCTATGGTAACCTTAGCCTTATGGCTGAAGTTTTCTGAATTTGAATGTTGTTTGTCGCTCATTAGGTTTAGCCGCTATTTATCGGTTTCTGATAATATGTTCGAGGCACTGTTGATGTATTTCCTACCTGATTCGCAAGCGGCCTCAACCAGATCTGCAAGCTCAGATGTTTCTCTAAGGCTAGCTAGTTTGATAAGCATGGGCAGGTTCACACCCGCGATAACTTCATAATTACCCTTGTCCATTATTGATATGGCAAGGTTGGACGGGGTGCCGCCAAACATGTCGGTTAGCACCACAACACCCTTGCCAGCATCTACTTTTTTTGCCGCTTCTAATATTTCAGCTTGGCGTTGTTCCATGTCATCATCTGGGCCAATGCATACCATTTCCACAGCTTCTTGCGGGCCAACCACATGCTCAGTAGCGGCCAAAAACTCTGTAGCCAGTTGACCGTGTGTGACCAAAACCATGCCGATCATTTTTATCTCCTTTAGCATTTCGCTTTATTGTTTTTTGATAGTGCCGCTATATTTTGTTCATGCCAAGCTTTTTAGGTACAGGCACAGTTTTGCCACTGCTGAGGCATGTTTGGCACAAAGATAAATTTGCGGCAAACTAATCCCTTCAATTGTCACAGTGTCATCTTTGGGCATGCGCTCTAGCTTGTCAGTATCAACCAAATTTATAACAAGGTTTATTGTTGTCTGGTCTTTGTTTTTGGTGGCAATTATGCCAATGCCGTAAGCTTCAATTTTACCTTTAATGTTTTTGGGAACCGTGGCTGTCAGGGAGTTTTTGGTGCTTTTAACTTCTGTATAGTCGTCACTTACAAGCACTGCACCCCTGTCCATCAACCGAATGGCAAGGTCGGATTTTCCAGCACCTGATGCCCCTGTTATGAACAGGCCGTGGCCATTAAACTCGACGGTTGTTCCATGTAAAAGTGTCATAACTGCTCAATTGTTAAGGCTATAGGTTTGTGGGCAGGCACACGTTAAAACACGCCCCTAAAATTTTACCACTATCTGGATCTATTCTGTTGTTAGCGCTTATGGTTCCGTGGTGTGCTTCAACTATTTGCTTGGAAATGTTCAGCCCTAATCCTGAATGCATGCCGAAGGCTTCTTCTTTTGGACGCTCCGAATAAAAACGCTCAAATATTTTACTGCCAACCCCGTCGGGCAAACCCAGACCCTCATCTTCGACCATAATGTCAATGCGTTCATCGCCTTGTTTTATGCTAACCAAAATCTCCCCATCTTTGGGGGTGAAGGAAATGGCGTTATCGATAAGGTTTCTTATTACTTGCCCCAAGCGTTCATCTAAACCCTTCAAAAGATATGGTTTGTCGCTATCTCTAGAAACGCTTACCTTGGCATGCAAACCATTGGTGCTAGTGTTGTATGAACTGGCAATTAGCTCAATCATTTCAGCAATGTCAAAAACTTCTGACCGCGCTCGTAACAGCTCTGCATCCAAACGTGAGGCGTGGGAAATGTCACTTATCAAGCGATCCATTCTTTTGGTGTCATCTTCAATAATTTTAAGCAACTGTGCCTGAATGGCAGGGTCACTGGTTCTTTTTATGCTCTCCACAGCGCTTCTAACTGAGCTTAGTGGGTTTTTAATCTCATGAGACACATCAGCGGCAAAGGTTTCAATGGCACCAATGCGGTCATACAAGGCACGGGTCATGGCACCAAGTGACAGGGAAAGGTCGCCAATTTCATCCTTGCGTCCTGAAAACTCTTTAAGGTCACGGGCGCGGCCATAACCACGCCTTACTTTGTCAGCAACATCAGACAGGCGGCGAATGGGGCGCACAATAGTGTTGGCAAGAAAGAATGACAGCAATGCCGTGACCAAAATTGTCACCCCAAATACTTTAACAATACGCAGGCGCTCGCTTTCTATTACATTTTGAATGTCGACAGTGTCGGTGGTTAGCAATATTGCTCCCAAAACCCGCCTGAAACGCTGTACTGGAACCGCAACGGAAATAATGGCGCCATCTGGTGATGAGCTTATTAATGTTTTACCCTCGCCGCTTAGGGCTGAAACCACCTCGGCATAATCAAGTGCGGTTAGGTTGGGGTTTTCTTTATATGGTGGGTATTGGGGCGATGATGATAATTTATCTAGCGCACCGTTCATCCATGTTAAAAATATTTCTTTAATGCCGTCAGAACGTTCAGGCGGCGGCAGGGGAACACTATAAATACCCCGATCTTTAGTCATAAAGCGGCTGTCCACCAAAAGTGTGCCATGCAGGTCATAAAGTCTGGCGCGGTTGTTTGTTGCCCCCATCAGTCTTTCAATTATTTGTCTGGACTGCTCAATTTGAATTTCTGAGTTTTCGGTATTGCCCGATGCGCTTTCACCAATAGCACCAGAAATAATGTCAGCCTGCGTGGTCAGGTTATCAACCCGTCTGTTTATCCAGCTATCTCTAAATTCATCCAAATATAAAATGCCAGCGAAAAGCATGGCTAAAGCAATTATGTTAATTGCCATGATGCGTATGGTAAGCGGGGACAGGCGTCTGGCGCGCTTTCTTTCAAGCGTGGAGCCAGTTGCTGTTTCAAGCTCAGCTACGGGCTTATCACGCTCGGTTAAGGACTGTTCCTGTTTTGAAGTCATTATCCCTCTTTATAACGGTATCCAACCCCATAAAGGGTTTCTATACCCTCAAAGGTGTCGTCGACAGCTCTAAACTTTTTACGCAACCTTTTAATGTGGCTGTCGATGGTGCGGTCATCTACATATATGTCATCAGTATAGGCCGCATCCATAAGCTGGTCACGACTTTTTACATGACCAGGGCGAATTGTCAGGGCTTGCAGAATTAAAAATTCAGTAACCGTAAGGTTTATATCTTTGCCATCCCACTTAACCATGTGACGAAGCGTGTCTAAAGTAAGCTTGCCGCGAACCATAGCCGCCTCTTCTTCCTCAGCCGGATTGTTCCCAGAATTTTTGCCTGGTTTGCTGCGCCGTAAAATTGCTCTGATGCGTTCAATTAAAAGGCGTTGGGAAAAAGGTTTGCCGATATAATCGTCAGCGCCCATTTTCAGACCTAGCATTTCGTCAATTTCTTCATCTTTGGAGGTAAGGAAAATAACTGGCATGTCGGTGTGTTGGCGCAGTTTTCGCAGTAGCTCCATACCATCCATACGGGGCATTTTAATATCCAATACACCTAAATCTGCAGGGTTTTGTGATAATGCCTCTAATGCGGAAACGCCGTCAGAATATGTGCGCACCTGAAACCCTTCTGCCTCCAAGGCAATGGTAACAGAGGTTAGAATATTGCGATCATCATCTACCAGTGCGATTGTGGTCATGTAACTATTCCTTTTATCTTTTCCCATAGTAAGGCAGATTTTCCCATTTCATGGCATTTAGGCCAAACCTGCAAGGCAAAAAAACGCTTTATTTAAAATCATATGCGCCGTAACCCCAAGTTAAGCAAAATTAATGCTATGGTATGCGCGTAAATTGGTCTAAATAATGGCGAAAATAAAACAGTTAAAAATAGTTTACGGTAAAATTCATGGCAGGACACAAAAAAAGTTGGGGTTTCCCCCGTTGGGGCGAATATGGTCAGGACCGTGATACGGTTCCTGTTCGTTTGTGTGACTTTCATGGTTGCACCGATAAGGCCGACTTCCCTGCGCCAAAATCTCCACACTCTGATGCCAAATGGTGGTTTTGTCAGGCTCATGCGGGTGAATATAACAGAAGCTGGAATTTTTTTGAGGGCATGAGTGCCCAAGATGCCAAAAAGGCCGAAGATGACGAACGCCGCACAGGCAAGGGCTACGCTCAAGCTGGCACTTATGGCTGGGGCGGGGCTGAGGGTGATGATGGCCTAACAGCGTTGGAGCGCGAAGCACTTGATGTGTTGCAATTGGATGCCGAGGCCAGTGCCGGTGAAATTAAAGCCAGATACCGTGCTATGGCGAAAAAATATCACCCCGATCATAATCAGAATGACAAAGACGCTGAAAAAATGTTTCAGCGGGTTCGTGCCGCATATGAAGCGCTACAATTGCGGGTCGATGTTAGAAGCTTTAGAATGTAGCATTTAAAATGCAATAATCGTAAATTACTGAGAATTTGTTAATCAATAGAGACGGCCGTAGCTCAGAGCTTTGACAGGGCTACAATTTCATCTGTTTCAGACAATTCATTAATAATGTCTTGAATATAATCTTCTTCATTAACTTTAAGAGAGATACTATGTAGCTTACTTGCCATTTTATCATAGAAATCAACGTCTCCTGTTAACTTATTCCAAAACTCAGACCCAACAAAAACGCCATATCCATGTTCCGCCTCAATATTGAGATAACTACCACTTAGCTCTTTGCGTTCTCCATATAAGACCCCTACAATTGAAGAATTAGGAGCAAGGTCTAATCCATCTAACATTGCTTTCTTACGTAATTTTGTGAACTTCTTTGTTATCGTTTCAACATCGTCTGCATTGATTGTATTGGGGCCAGCTTTTACCTGACAATACATCACAGGTTTATTGTCCACAGTTTGGTCTTCAAACTCAATATCAACCCCACCAATAGCGCTACCTTTAGCGTGGTCAATATTGGTTACAATAAAATTCTGCATTTTACTTCCAAATGTTGTTGTAACAGATGTTCCCATTGCTCTTGGTAGGACTAAAGCTTTTGCCAAAGAAAGTGGAGATATATCCCCATACACAAAATTAGCAATGTATGGGTGTAAAAAAGGATTAATATTAAAAGCATTAGACTTTTTTAATTTTTTGACATTGGCTTTATGCTTTTCATAAACATCTTCCATCCACCAATCTTCTAATCTATCTAGCAAAATACCTGTATCAACCATAACAATAACCTATCGATTAAACTATTATTAGAACATATATAATTTTAACCTTTACTAACAGTGAAATACATATTTTAATAACCCTGTATAGGGTTGTATAAGGTGGTTATTAAGGGGTGAAAATGCATTACACAGTATCAGAAGCAGCTAAAAAACTTGGCGTTTGTTCAGAAACAATTCGCCGATGGGACAATGAAAATAAGCTAACTGCAACAAGAAACCCAATGAATAACTATAGAGTTTATAAAGAAGAAGACCTTAATAAGGTTTCTTTCCTAAATGTTGTAAATTCAAATGATGCGGAAGAACACCAGCATATAGAACCCAGAAGAAGATATACATCAATTGAATTGTTTGCGGGAACAGGAGGGCTAGCTCTTGGTTTAGAGCAAGCAGGAATTGAACATGTTCTTCTCAATGAAATAGATAAATATGCATGTGAAACATTAAGAATAAATCGCCCCAATTGGAACCTAGTAGAAGGAGACATAGTTCCTCTTGATTTTACACCTTATCTAGGAAAAGTCGACATCGTTACAGGGGGCTTCCCATGCCAAACGTTTAGCTATGCGGGAAAAAAGGCGGGCTTTGAAGATGCTCGGGGAACCATGTTTTATGAATTTGCTCGTTGCATAAAAGAAACGGAGCCGCAAATCTTTATCGGAGAAAATGTTAGAGTTCTATTAAATCATGATGGGGGCAATACCCTTAAGACAAGGATAAGAATTCTAGAAGACCGTGGGTATGATGTTATTAAGCCGCAAGTTCTTCGTGCCATCCATTATAAAGTCCCGCAGAAGCGTGAGCGCTTGTTGATCGTGGGTGTAAAAAAAGGAAGCGGTATTAAGTTTGAATATCCAATGCCACAGCCACATATTTATACATTGAATGACGCACTAAAAAAAGGACGTTTATTTAAATCGGATGTCCCTGTATCTACAGGTCAGTCATACCCGAAAAGAAAAAAAGAAATTCTAGATATGGTTTCTCCAGGAGGATGCTGGAGAGACCTTCCCGTAGATATTCAAAAAGAATATATGTTAAAAAGTTTCTATCTGGGAGGGGGGAAAACGGGCATGGCTCGTCGTATATCGTGGGATGAGCCTAGCTTAACACTAACTTGTGCCCCAGCACAGAAACAAACAGAAAGGTGTCATCCTGAGGAAACGCGTCCCCTTCAAGTTAGGGAGTATGCAAGAATTCAGACATTTCCCGATACTTGGGTCTTTTCTGGAAGTATGAACCAACAGTACAAACAAATTGGCAATGCGGTACCTGTAAATCTTGCATACTTTATAGGTCAGGCTGTTGTGAAAGCTTTAAACGAGGTGTCTAGGGACAGTTCATAGCTAACTCAACACACAAATCAGGCCATACCCACAATCCAGCACATAATGTAGCTTTTAATAAGCATGTGTCAGGCTTTAATTTGATTTGGCGTCAGCCCTGATAAATTTCTTCATTGACCTTAGGGCAAGGATGGCTAGACTTCACGCCTAAACTAGCATTTAGCAAAATTATATTTTGATATTCAGGGGAGAATAACGTGGCAGGTGCACATGAACAGTGGTCGTCAAGACTAGCATTTATTTTTGCGGCGGTGGGTAGCGCCGTTGGGCTTGGCAATATTTGGCGTTTTCCATATATGGCGGGCGAAAATGGCGGGGCAGCCTTTGTTCTGGTTTATATTGGCTTTATTGCCGTTGTTGGTTTGCCAGTTTTAATCGCTGAGCTTACAGTTGGGCGGCGGGGCAAACTAAGCCCGACAAACTCTATTAGAAAACTGTCGGAAGAAAGTGGTTCATCGTCCAAATGGGGGTGGATTGGACATTTGGCTAGCTTAACAGGCGGCCTTGGTCTGCTTAGCCTATATTCTGTTATTGCTGGTTGGGTGCTTGCTTATATTATTAAAACTGCCACTGCCACCTTTGTTGGGGTTGATGCCGCAGGGGCGCAGGCCATGGTTGGAGCATATGTTGGCTCGCCCGGCACAATGGTTTTTTGGCACTTTATATTTATATCGCTAACTGTTTTTGTGGTGGCACGGGGCATTAACGCTGGCTTGGAAAAAGTTGTTACATACCTTATGCCAATATTGTTCCTGTTGTTGTTGGTGTTGGTTGGTTATGCCATGGCGGCGGGTAACTTTTTAGAAGCCCTTAGCTATTTATTCACACCAGATTTCTCAAAAATTAATGGCACGGTGTTGTTAAACGCTATTGGTCAGGCGTTTTTCTCGCTTAGTTTGGGTCTTGGTACCATGATCGCATATGGTGCTTATTTGCCAAAAAGCATTAGCATTCACCGTTCTGCCGCACTTATTGCCTTGGCTGATACTGGTGTTGCGCTGTTGGCTGGCTTGGCAATTTTCCCACTGGTTTTTGCCTTTGGTTTGTCACCATCAAGTGGCCCTACACTAATTTTTGAAGTGTTGCCAATTGCCTTTGGTCAAATGCCAGGTGGTGTTGTTTTTGGTACAATGTTCTTTGTTTTATTGGGCATTGCAGCCATCACATCATCCATTTCAATGTTAGAGCCCGCCGTTAGCTGGTTTGAAGAAAAGCAAGGCATAACCAGAGTGGGCGCGGCTATTTTTGGCGGCACGCTGGCCTTTGTGGTTGGGCTGTTAACAGTGTTTTCCAGCAACGAGTGGCAAAGCATTATTCCATTAGCTTCGCTTGGCGTTGTTGAAATAAACGGCAACCCAGCAACTTATGCTGAGATTATCAGCTTTATAGTTTCTAACCTTATCATGCCCGTGGCATCACTAATGTTAGCCATATTCGTGGGCTGGTATGTTTCTCGTGACCATTTGCGTGATGAGCTAGACTTGCCCGAAGGTGGTATTTTTGAGCTGTGGCATGTGTCCATAAAATATGTGGCCCCTGTTGCTATCGGTGTCATATTGGTTTGGGGTTTAATGCCGCAGGGTGAAGGTTTGCCTGTGGAGGAAGCAGCACCAGTTGAGATTAGCGAAGAAGCTCAAAGCACTTCGGATGCATCTGAAATTCAGGAAATAAGTATAAGTTCAACTGAATAGAAATGTTTTTAACACCTAGAAGTATAGGTGAAACATAGGTTTATAAAAGGGTCGCTCAGGCGGCCCTTTTTTATGCTTGCTCATTAGCCTCAGTTGCCATTTCACGAATGCGAGTAACCATCGAAAACAGGCCGTTACTGCGTGATGGTGTCAGGTGTTCTGACAGGCCAATTTGATCGAGAATTGCTCTGGCATCAATTTCGATGGCTTCCTTCGGGGTTTTGCCCGAATAAATAAGCATGGTTATGGCAACCAGACCTTTAACAATGTGGGCATCGCTGTCGCCATCAAAATAAAACCTTGGTGGGTTTTCATCACTTAGGTGGGGTAAAATCCACACTTGCGAGGTGCAGCCACGCACTTTGTTTTCGTCTGTTCTTGCGCCCTCAGGAAAGGGCGGCAACATGCGACCAAGTTCAATTACATAGCGGTACTTGTCTTCCCAATCATCAAACAGGGAAAAGGTTTCTATTACGTCTTCAATGGTCAGGTCATCGATCATATAATTGTCCTTAGTCTTAGACCAAGGATGTGGCGTTCTTTATGATGAATGTCAAGCTTAGGCGGGGAATTTGTTTAAGGCACACGAAAGGGGGAGGCTTTGAAGGGTGTGTGCGGGGTTAATAGCCTCCCCCAGATTAAACTTTAAGAAAATTGGCGGCTAGTCTTCTAGTTCACGCAACTCTCTATTAAGTTTAAATTGTTTTGAGGTTAAATAAGCTTCCATATGACGGGTTCTTTTTTCAATGTCGTCGTACCGTGACTGCATTTCCACCTTGGTATAAGCAGGCTTGGTGCGGGCTTTTTGCCAAAATTTTTCTTCTTCTGGGTCTTCAATAATTTCCTCAGGCTTCTCTTCCAAAACAAAGCCAAGCAAAAAATAAACAAACACAGTTGGAAAAAGCCCTGTCATGAAAAATGCAACGATAGTTAGCAGTCTGATAATGCCGGGGCGAATGTCGAAATAATCAGCAACCCCAGCACAAACTCCCATAAAACGACCGTCTTTGGGGTTTTTGTATAATCTGTTTGGATTAAAGGTGTTCATGACTTTTGTGTCTCCAATCTGGAACCTCTTCATCAAGAATGCGTTCCATAATCTCTAGCCGCTCTTCTAACGTCTCAGAGTTTTTCTTCAATGTACTAAGCACATCTTGGTCTTCGGCTGTTATGCCGCCCTGTTTTTTCCAGATAGTTACATAGTGAAGTACAATCCAGAGCGGAACGACTATGACTGCCACTACTATAAAAAAACTTTCCATAATTCAAATCTCTCTTTGGTGGTTATTTGCAATCTAATAATATGATGCGGTCGGTTTAGGGTCTAATGCCATGCCTAATAGGATATACAAAATGGCAGTGGGGAAAAGGCCTGTAATAAGAAATGCTATAATTGCCGCTATTCTAATTTTACCTACACTAAACCCAAAATAATCAGCTAGCCCTGCGCAAACTCCATTTATGCGCCCATTTCTGGTGTTTCGATATAGTTTTTTCATTTTAAACCTAGCCATTATATTTTGCCCTATTATTAGGTTGTCTTACTTAGCTTTTTTTGGTGCTGTTTTCTTTGCTTCTGTCTTTTTCATTTTAGACTTAAGCGCAGTTAACTCACTTTCAATGGCTTCGTCTGTTTCCAGATCACCAATTTCTTCTGCTAAAGTGCGGCCTTTACCAAGCTCGTAGCTCTCACTTTCAGCTTCCATGCGGTCCATGCGTTGCTCAACCTTGTCAAAGCGGCCAAAGGCATCTTCAATGCGGCCATCGTACAAGTTTTTACGAACCCTAAGCTTGTTGGTGGCAGTGCTGTGGCGCGCATTCAATGCGGCTTTTTTTGCTCTGGCTTCGCGTAATTTGCCTTCCAGCTTTTGCACATCGTCATCGTGGTGGCTGATAGATTGTTGCAAGTGCTCCAACTCCTCAGACAAGTGCTGTTCCATCTCGGCTACTTTTGACTTTTCTATTAAAGCTGCTTTTGCCAAGTCTTCACGACCTTTAGAGATTGCAAGTTCAGCTTTTGCTTCCCAGTCGGCTTGAGCCGCTGTTAAGCGCTTTAGCTTTCTGGTTATATCCTTCTGGTCGGCAATGGTGCGCGCCGCAGAGGTGCGAACCTCAACTAGGGTGTCTTCCATTTCCTGAATAACCATGCGGATAATTTTTTCCGGGTTTTCAGCCTTGTCCAAAATTGAACTAAGTTCTGAATTTACGATGTCTGTTAATCTTGAGAAAATTCCCATTTTTTGTTTCCTTGTGTTTTAGTTCTTGCTGTCGTCACTCAGGCCGGTTGTTTAATAGTTGGCTTGAGAAAGAGTTTGGGAGTGTTTATCACTCCTCTTATTATAATTATGTTAGCTGTTTAGCTGGCCTCTAACCTTGCGGCTGGAATAAAGTACGAAGCTTGGCAGGCTTCTGTATTCAACAACCTTTAAATGGTTTTGCAGGCTAAAAATATTATTAGTCAGTAGCTCTGTTTCATCTGTGTCCTGCATTGCCCGACTTAATTTTGATAAGATATTCATTGTTCTAATCCCTAAAGTGCTGCGTTTTATGTTTTGTATGTTTAATCATTTTTATTATTGTTATTATGCCTCCTATATTGCAACGCCCGTGCCAGTTTTAAAAAAATAAGCTAAGTTGTTGTTTTTACACGGCTAATTTAACTTTTATTAACTTGCGGGCGGTGGAAAATAATGGTAATATGCACTATTATTTAGCAATATTCACCAGATTGTAGGGTTTTTACTGTGTCAAGCGAAGATCAAATTTCAGCTATTGGTGGCTCCCATGTTTTTCTGGATCTGTTGGATCAGGTGTCAAAAATTGCGGTGTTGGACAGGCCTGTTCTGGTGGTGGGTGAGCGCGGCACGGGTAAGGAGTTGGTGGCATCACGGTTGCATTTTTTGTCCCGCAGGTGGGACAGGGCTTTTGTTAAAATGAACTGTGCGTCGTTGGCTGAAAGCCTGATTGAAAGCGAGTTGTTTGGTTACGAGGCCGGTGCCTTTACAGGGGCAACACGCCAACGTGCGGGCAGGTTTGAGGTGGCTGATAACGGCACGCTGTTTTTAGATGAGGTGGCTAGCCTTTCAGCATCAGCCCAAGAAAAATTATTGCGTGTGGTTGAGTACGGCGAGTTTGACCGTGTTGGTGGCAACCAGACAATTTCTGTCGATGTGCGGGTGGTGGCGGCGGCTAATGTTGATTTGCCTGAACTTGCTGACATGGGCGGTTTTCGCCATGACCTGTTGGATCGCTTGGCGTTTGACGTGCTAACCGTGCCGCCACTGCGTGCCAGACATGGGGATATAATGTTGCTTGCAAATCATTTTGCCACGCGCATGGCTAGTGAATTAGAATATGTATCAAGCCCGATATTTTCAAAAAATGCCGAAGCTGCTTTGCAAGACCACGGTTGGCCGGGTAATGTGCGAGAGTTGAAAAACGTGGTTGAGCGTGCGGTGTACCGTTGGCCTGATGAAGGCCCTGTGGAAGATATAATTTTTGATCCATTTGACAGCCCGTGGCGGCCTGATGCTGGTGCGGCGTTAGGCGTTTCTAAAAAGGAAGCGGGGTTTGGTTCACAGCCAGTGAGCCAAGATAAATATAAGCTAATGCCAGATGCCAGACAGCCGCTAGATCTAAAAAAATCATTGCAAACAGTGGAAAAAGAGTTGGTAGAAGTTGCGCTTTCCTTTAACAAGTTTAATCAAAGAGATACGGCCAAGCACCTGTCCATGAGTTATGATCAGTTGCGTCATATATTAAAAAAGCATGGCCTGTAGGTGGGGTGCTTTGTGGCTCTCAGCAAAACAAAGATAATTAAAGAACGAAGAGGTTAGGCGCATTACAGATAAGTCAGAAAAAACACCATCTAAGCGTAAAATTATGTGGTCAAGGCGGGGGCCTTATTTGCTCATAGGCATTATATCGCTTCTAATTTATGTGGGTATTGAAATTACTGAAGGGTTGGGCTGGTTAACAGCGCAAGACTGGCTCAATGATTTTACCTCGCTGTTGGGTGTGTTTGCCGTGGTTATAGTAGTTGCTATTTCTTTGGCTGTGGTCGTTTTGGTGTTGTTGCGTTTGTTTAAAAAACCAAAACAGTCTATGGATTGGAACAAGTTTGGTGACGATAATGAGGATGGGAGCTAGTCATGAAAATTTATGGGTTTTTATTAAGCATTGTTTTAGTTGCGGGTTTAGGTGCTTGCGATAGTGCAAACGAAGCAACAGGGACAAGCCATGCTGACAAGGTGTTTTATGCCAGCAAAATTTATACTGTTGATGAGGCAAACCCAATTGTTGATGCGGTTGCGGTTAAAAATGGTCGTATAGTATTTGTGGGTTCGGACGCTGAAGCGCAAGGTTTTATCGGCGAAACAACTGAGGTGGTTGATCTGGGTAGTGCCATAATGTTCCCTGGCTTTACAGATGGCCATGCCCATTTGCTAGGCATTGGCAGGCGTGAGGCAACGTTAAACTTGGAAGGTACAGCATCAATTGATGAGGTGCGCCGTAAGGTGGCAGATGCGTTGCAAGATATTGGTGTGGGCGAAGTTTTATATGGCCGTGGCTGGATTGAAACACATTGGCCTGAGGCAAGATTTTTAACCAAACACGACATAGACGACCTGTCGCCTAACAACCCTGTGGTTTTAACCCGTGCTGATGGTCATGCGCTTGTTGCCAACACACAGGCTTTAAACTTGGTTGGTATTGGTAAAAATACGGTAAGTGTTGATGGTGGTGAAATTCACCACGACGACAATGGCGAGCCAAACGGTTTGTTAATTGATAATGCCCAATTTGAATTGTTGGCCATGGTTAGCAAGCAAAATGACGGGCAAAATGAAAAATCATTTGAAATGGCAGGCGAGGTTTATGGTGCCTATGGTTGGACTGGCATTCATAACATGTCTGTTAACCCAAGTGATGTTAGCACAATAGAACGCTTGGCAGACAAAGGACAACTTGGCCTTAGGGTTTATAATTCAATTGATATGTCATCAGCTGGTGCGCTGAACAATATTGCGGTTAGCAGGTTATTGAACGATGGCCCCAGACAGTCACGTAATGGGCAGGTAATAACCCGTGCAATTAAAATTTATTTAGATGGTGCGCTCGGCTCTCGCGGGGCGGCACTGCTAGCGCCATATTCAGATGCGCCTCACACGTCTGGTTTAATGCGCAGTCAAAAAAGCGATGTAATGCCCATATTAAAAGAGGCGCTTCGTGTGGGTATTCAAATAAACACCCATGCCATTGGCGACCGTGGCAATAGAATATTACTTAACTGGTATGAAGAGGCATTTGCCGCTGTGCCAAAGGGTGAGAGAACAATAGCAGAGCCACGCTGGCGCGATGAGCATAGCCAAATAGTTAGCCCTGATGATATTCCACGTTTTGTTGCTTTGGGCATAATTCCGTCTATGCAGCCATCACACGCCATTGGTGATTTGTTTTTTGCTCCTTCACGCCTTGGGGCTGAGCGTTTGGAGGGTGCATATGCATGGCAATCAATGCTTGATGCGGGCTCAATACTTGTTGGCGGCACCGATGCGCCAGTTGAGCGCGGCGACCCTAGAATTGAGTTTTATGCCGCAGTGGCACGCATGTGGTTAGATGGTTCTTATGAAGATAGTTGGCACCGAGAAGAAGCTGTATCACGTGAAAACGCATTGAAAATGTTTACCTTGTGGCCTGCATATGCATCGTTTCAAGAGGGCAATTTAGGCAGTATTGAGGTGGGTAAATTTGCAGACTTTACTGTTTTCTCAAGCGATATTATGACAATTCCATATCAAGAAATTTTGCAAATTAAAACTGTGATGACGGTGATTGAAGGCGAAGTTGTGTACAGCTCTCCTGAAAGCGTTCTTAATTAAGTTATTTGTTGAGCACAAAATCACTTTATGTTACTAATTAGTAACATAAAGTGGGGTGAGGTGGCTGTGCGTAGCAAGGAAGCAACAAAAACTAAAATTCTAGATGCCGCCAAGGTTATTTTGGCTCGTGATGGCTTTGAGGGTTTAAAGATAAACAACCTAGCCGACGAGGCTGGTGTGGGTAAGCCGCTTATCTATAGATATTTTTCAGGTTTGGATGGTGTTGTGGCGGCATTGGCGCAGAATGCTGTTGCGAACGATAAGGACGGTGGGCAAAATATATTTGATATAAATGCGGGTGAAGTTGATGGTGATGTCTTGTTGCGAGATCTGCTTGCAGGTGGCAGGGGGTTGGCGTCAAACAGGTTAAGCCGTGACCTGTTGCTTTGGTCGCTAGCGTCAGACGACGCGCCTGATATTGCGGTGCTTGGTTCGGATGGCGGTGATTTGCCCGAGGTTGGCGGCGCTGATGGCACTGATGGCACTGATGCTGATGTAGACAGGCAGGCAACCTATGCGATTTTGAAAGCGGCTATTGCCTTTGTTGTGTTATATAGGGATCGTCATGACAGTTGGGCGGGCTTGCCCATAAAAACACCAAACAACATGGCGCGCATGGAGCGGGCGTTGGCAAAAATAGTTTCTAAAGTTTGGGGCTAGCTGGGGTTTGGAATTAGTCAGGGTTTAGTGTTTGATGAAGCGTTGAGGAAAAACAATTGAGTTTAGAGTTAACATTAATAATTTTGGCAGTGGGTGTTGTGCTTACGGCATTTTCAAACTGGAAGTCACGGCAAGAGTATTTGCCAGGCGAGTTGCCATTGTTGCCTTATAACGGTTTGCAGTTTGTCGGCATGATAATTGTTTTTGTGACAATAGCCCATTTGATAACCATTTATACAGGCAAGCCGTTTACTGGTAGAATGGGCTAAGTTACCAATTGGTAACAAGTGGTAACAGTTGGCATGTCGCTGTGCTTTTTAATGGCAAATTTCCAATAATAATTTTCTAATGACAATATTGTGACGTTATTTTTAAAATTGAATGCAGTATTGTTCATTTGGTTTTAAGGGTTTGGTTTAAATAGTGTTGGTTGTATCCAGCTTTCGTTGTTTAATATAAAGCTGGTCGGCAATAATTAAGATGTGAGAATGAAAATTTTTAATAAGTTATCAACCGAAGAACTACAAGAAATGGCTGATGCCGGTTTAGAAGTATTAAACTGCCACCGTGTGCTGGCAAAAACTGGCGATAATATTGTTGGTGAACTGTTAAAGGGTTTTGACGATTTTTTTGAATGGGATCATTACCCAAAGGGCGATGCCATAGACAAGGCGACCAACAGCCAAATGTTTTATCATTCCCATAAGGTTGGTGAACGCGAAGCCGAACACGGTCACTTTCACACCTTTCTACATAAAAAAGCTTTTCCCAAGGGTGTAGAGCCGAAAAATTTGCCTGATAAAGACGAACTGCAAAATGCCCACCCGCTAACCCATCTTATCGGCATTTCAATGGATCAGTTTGGCATACCGTTTCGTTTGTTTACGGTAAACAGGTGGGTAACTGGCGAGGTTTGGTATGATTGCAATGATATTGTTCAGGCGATGGATGGTTTTGAAATTGACCTTGCCCACCCGTCATGGGCGGTGAATATATGGCTAAGCAATATGGTGCAATTATTCAAGCCGCAAATAATTGAACTGTTGCTTGAGCGTGATAAAGTGGTAAATAACTGGAGTGCAAGTAAGCCAGACAATTATGTTTATGAGGACCGAGAGCTTGAGGTAACATCTGTTGTTGATATATCCGTGGACAAGCAAATTAATGGTGCTGTGGACGAGTTGGCTAAAAGAAATATAAAAATAATATAATAAAAATAAGGAAAAGTTTGTGAGCATCAAACAGACAATTACCAAACTAAACATCATAAAAATTACATTCACATTGCTGCTAATGTTGCAGTTTATCGTTAGCCCTGTTCAGGCGCAGGAGCTTGAAAATTTAAGTGCGGATGAGCTGTTAATTTTGTCCAAGGTGGATGAAATGATGGCTGAGCAGGTTCAGTTTTTAGAAACAGTTGTAAATATAAATTCAGGAACCATGAACACTGCTGGTGTGCGTGCGGTAGGGCAAGAGTTCAGACAGAAGTTTGATGAAATAGGCTTTGAAACCTCATGGGTTGAAATGCCTACGGAAATGAACCGTGCTGGACATTTAGTTGCGCGTCACTCTGGTTATACTGGCTCTGGTTTTCAGATGATGCAAAACACAGATAGAGATGAAGTGAGGTCAGGCGAGCAGAGGGATGTAACGTCGTTTCAAAAAGAAAGCTCAAAGGTTTTATTGCTAGGTCACTTGGATACTGTTTTTCCAGTAGATAGCGAATTTCAAAAATTTGAACTTGATGGTCATATGGCAAAAGGCCCGGGCATTGCCGACATGAAGGCAGGCAATGTTGTTATTTTATACGCTCTAAAGGCGTTGAGCGATGCTGGTCTTTTAGATGATGCTTCAATTGATGTTATGTTTACTGGTGATGAGGAAAGCGCAGGTAGCCCATTTTCATTAAGCCGTGGCCCTATGGTTGATTTGGCAAAAGAAAATGACGTGGTGCTAAGTTTTGAAAGTGGCAGGGTTAATGATGCGGTAATTGCCAGACGCGGTTCAAGCAACTGGAGCTTGGAGGTTACTGGCAAGCGCGCTCATTCAGCGGGCATTTTTCGTGATGCCATTGGTGCGGGTGCTATTTTTGAAGCCTCACGCATTTTAAATGCTTTTTATGAGGAGGTTAGGGGCGAGGAATATTTAACCTTTAACCCTGGCATAATTTTAGGCGGCACAAATGTTGATGCCGACTTCGAGCACTCAACTGGCACAGCTTTTGGTAAAACCAATGTGGTTGCCCAAACCGTTAAGGTAAGTGGTGGTTTGCGATTTTTATCTGAAGAGCAAAAGACAAGAGCAAGGGCAAGAATGCGTGAAATTGTAGCAAAAAACTTGCCGCAAACTTCTGCAGAAATAACATTTGAAGACAGGTACCCTGCCATGTCACCAACTGAGGGTAATATGCAAGTGTTTGAAATATTACGTAAAATTAATGCTGACCTGAACTATTTACCCTTGTCGCCAGTTGACCCAGGACAAAGAGGTGCGGGAGATATTTCTTTCGTTGCTCCCTACATTTCGGGCATAGATGCGCTAGGGCCATCAGGTCGTTTTGGCCATACAATTTATGAAGAATTGGACATGCGTACAATTGAACCCATGACCAAAAGAGCGGCACTGTTAATTTATAGGCTTATAAATCAGCAGGACTAAAGGTTATCTAGTCTTTACAGAGCACCTTTGATATGTTCTTTTGCATGTAAGTTGTGTTGGGGCGAGTTTATTTAATTTTATTATCGGATTATTAGGGAGAGATATCTTGGCATTTTTGGGGAGTAAACACTCTATCGTTCTAGGGCTGGCCATAGTTTTATTTGGTTATGGTTTTGGGGGCGAAGTTACCGACGCTGTTGGCGAAAACCTTTATTATCTTATTATTGTTTTGGGTTTGGCACTTGCCGCTTTTGGTGTTTTCAAACAAGTAACTAGTGGTGGGGAAGACGGCGATCTTTCTGAGGAAGAGCTTAGAAATAAGGTTATTCTTCACACTTTAGCCAGAATGACCAATGCAGATAGCAATGTAATGCAGGTCGAGGTTGAATCAGTTATAGAAACATACAAATCCATAACGGGTTCTGAAATATCATCTAAAGACATCAGAGTGGCTGCTTTAGGCGAGTTGTTTGAAGAAAAACCATTTTGTTCATATCTTTCAAGATCTGAAAAACGCATTTCAGTAGAAAGCAAAAAGAAAATTATGAAGGCGCTGTCCACCATTATGCAATCAGATGGTGTTGTTGACCCGCAAGAGGTTGAGTTTTTCAACACAGTGGCGAAATGCTTGAACATGCAAGCTGGTGATTTGGTAGACATTTCTTAAATAAGATAATGCCAATTTAAGTTTTCTAAAGCCGTTCCATTAGCGTGGAGCGGCTTTTTCTTTTCATGATTTTGAATATATTATAATTTAGGCATAAAAAAACACGCAAATGCGTGTTCAAATTTGTTGCTTCTAAAAAACCCGGTGACGAGAGGGGGACAAGCCCCCTCAAGTCTACGCATATGGTTACCCAATGTTAGCCATATGGTTGCGGGTTAGGCCGAGGCCTTAACCAGACAATTCCAACTATTCCTAAGAATAACCTTCCTTGTCCCAGTTCCGCCTTAGGTTTGTTCCGAAGAAC
>DAOWAS010000004.1 GCA_030634465.1 Alphaproteobacteria bacterium
GGGAACAAATAGTGCTGACACCCCTGTTATTGCTTTAGAAATGAGTGACTTGTCAGAAGAACTAGTGGAGGGGTGGCGTGAAAAGCAAATTAAGCCTGTTGATCTGCGTTCATGTGCCATGCAGTTCGTTGTTGATAACAAAGGTCAAGAGCGCGCTGCCGTTTTGGGAACGGGCAAATCGCTATTAGACTGGCACCGCCGCCACGGATTTTGTGCCCAGTGCGGGCGGGAAACAACACTGGCACGTTCAGGCCACATGCGGGTGTGTGTAAGCGACAATTGTAAAGCAGAGCATTACCCCCGCACTGACCCAGTGGTTATTATGCTGGTTCTTCATGGTGATGAGTGTTTGTTGGGACGCTCGCCCAATTTTGCCGAAGGTTCGTTTTCAGCCTTAGCGGGTTTTTTAGAGCAGGGCGAAACCATTGAAGAAGCGGTTAAGCGCGAGGTTATGGAAGAGGTTGCCCTTGAGGTTAATGGTGTAGAATATATGTTAAGTCAACCGTGGCCGTTTCCATCTAGCTTAATGATTGGTTGCAGTGCTGTTGCCAAAGATAAAAATTTTAAAATTGATGGTAATGAAATTGCAAGTGCCAAGTGGTTCACAAAAGCTGAGGTGAAGGCGGGCTTATCTGGTGCCGAAGGGCTGAACTTTACCTTGCCACCAAAATTGGCAATTGCGCACGATCTTTTGCAAAACTGGCTGTTGCAGGGCAAAAACTAGTTCTTAAATTACATTATTTGCATAAAAAGAGCCTTTGAGGGGCAATTACAAATAAATGCCCTTGCATTAAGTGGGTTGAAACGGTTAATCTCCGACCAAATTAACAGCCACATTGATGGGCCTTATCGAGGGGCCAAGTTTAGGGGAAAGACCTTGGATTCATTTGAATTAAATAAAATTTCTGCCGCAGTTATTATCGGCATATTATTATACTTAGCTGTAGATATGGCTGCTGAAAGTATTTATCACGTCGAAGAATTAGAAAAAAGCGCATATGTGGTTGAGGGTTTAGACACCGACACCGCTGAGGTTGTAGAGGTAGTTGTTGTGGAAGGCCCTAGCCTTTCAGAGCTTATGGCTACAGCGTCAGCCGATCGTGGTGCTAGAGTTTTCCGCCGCTGTCAGGCTTGTCATAATGACGCAAGTGGTGCGCCGAATAAAGTTGGCCCTAACCTTTGGGGTATTATGGGTCATGACCGTGGTGCCGCTGAAGGCTTTGGTTATTCTGCAGCGTTTCAGGGTGCAGGTGGCACATGGAGCTTTGAAAACATGGATGAATATTTAGCAAGTCCAGCTAAAGCAATTCCGGGCAATAAAATGTCATTTGCGGGTTTGCGTAAAGAGGGCGAGCGCGCTGATATTATGGCATATATGAATAGCATGAGCGACGCGCCTATTTCACTTCCTTAGGGCAAGTGTGGATATAATGTTTTAAAAGGAGGGATTTTATCTCTCCTTTTTTTATATTTAAGTGTGGCCTTTTTTTATACTCAAGCGTGGCCTTGTTTTGACTTGCGTCTTGATTTTTGAGTATTTAAACTGTTTGAAAATAATAAAAATCACAGCAGGACATCAAATTTAAAAAAGCGAGAAATAATATGGGTAACAAGAATGTAAAGCTTATAGTTGCAGCCCTTGTGGTATTGGCAGTTGTGTTTTGGTTCTATGCAGACAAAAACAACACATTAAGCACGTTGCTTTCTGGTCATGATGAGGCGCCAACTGGTCAGTTGGGGCAAGATGTTGAGCCAATTAAGTATAAACTGGATTTTGTTATAGATCCTCGTCAGGACAGGTTTTCAGGAACCTCTGAAATAGACGTGCAGTTCAATACCTCTCAATCATATTTCTGGCTACACGGTGCAAACTTGAATGTAACATCCCTAACCGCAACCATTGATGGCGGTGAAGTTATTAACGGTACATTCCAGCAGGTTGATGACACAGGCGTTGCAAAAGTTTCGTTTGATAGAAAAATACCAATGGGCGTTGCCAAGCTTGTTATTAGTTATGATGCTCCGTTTAACCCATCGTTAGAAGGTATTTATAAAGTTGAAGAGGGTGGCGAGGCTTATGCCTTTACCCAGTATGAAGCAACATCAGCTCGTTTTGCTTTCCCTGGCTTTGATGAGCCACGCTTTAAAACCCGCTTTGATGTAAGCATTACCATTCCTGTTGGGCAAAAGGTTATTGCCAATACGCCTGTTCTCAATGAAGAAGACCTTGGTGATGGCTTGGTAAAAACTACATTTGCCACCACCCAGCCCTTGCCTACATATTTATTAGCCTTGGCGGTTGGTCCTTTGGACATTGTTGAGTATGAAGCCATTCCTGCTACTGAACTGCGCGAGAACCCAATTCCACTACGCGCCGCATCAGCCAAGGGCAAGGGTGACAAGCTTGAATATATTCTAAAAAACACAGCTTTAATGGTTACAACGTTGGAAGAATATTTTGGCGTTGCTTACCCATATGCCAAGCTTGATCTTATTGCCGTGCCAGATTTTTCCGCAGGTGCAATGGAAAATGCCGGAGCTATTACCTACCGTGAGCAAAGAATTCTGCTAGATGAAAATTCAGCTATCGGCTTGCGTCGTGCAATGATGAATACTCACACCCATGAGCTTGCTCATATGTGGTTTGGCGATTTGGTTACACCTAAATGGTGGAACGACATTTGGTTAAATGAAAGCTTTGCCACATGGATGGCAACAAAGGCGCTGACAATTGCCCATCCTGATGAAAATTATGGTGGCGTGGCAATTGACAGAACCCATTTCATAATGGGTGCTGATAGCCGTGTTAATGTGCGACAAATTCGCCAACCAATTACATCTCATCATGATATTGCCACTGCCTTTGACCTGATAACCTATCTTAAAGGTGGTGCGGTTCTTAACATGTTTGAAAGCTATATGGGTGAAAATGCCTTCCGCGATGGTATCAGGCTTCATATGCAACGCTTTCCTCACGATGTGGCTGATGTATATGACTTTATGTCATCGTTGGAAGATGGTTCAGGGCAGGCAGGTATCACCAGTTCGTTCACAAGCTTTATCGAACAGCCAGGCATTCCTTTTCTTGATATTACAAACTTCACCAGTGATGAAAGCGGAACAAGTGTTTCTGTTGCCCAGTCACGTTATTTCCCTGTTGGCTCAAAAGGTGTGAGCAATAACCAGTGGCAAGTACCGCTTTGTTTCTTGTTTGGTGTTGAGGGTGGTTCAGAAAAACGTTGTGCATTATTGTCCGAGCAACAAGAAACCATTCGTTTTGACGATGTGGTAAATGCAACTTACATTCACCCCAATGCAAATGGTAAGGGCTATTACCGTTGGTCATTAGAAGCCGCCCAGTGGGACGCCATTCTCGCCTCCTATGACATGCTGAATAATAATGAGAAGAAGGCACTTTACGATGCTGTAACATCGTCATATAGCGCTGGTGTGGCTAGTGTTAGCGATCTGGTGTCGGTTATGAATATGGTGTCGCAAGATGGCGCACGTGATGTTGCGGAAAGGCCAATTTCTACATTGCGAGGCATGGTTTCGATGCTTGATGACGCTGCCGCTAAACCACAACTGCTTACTTATGCCAAGGGGCTTTATACGCCAGCACTTGCTAACTTGGGCTTGTGGCCATACACCGCCGCTGATGAGGCTGACCCAACCGCAACAGCACTAAAACGTAGTGCGGTTGTAAACTTTCTGGCTACGGTTGGCGAACATGCCGCACTTAGGGCAGACCTGTTAGCTATGGTAAAGGGTTATATTGGTTTTGAGGGTGATGGTGAAATTCATCCCGAGGTTATAAACTCAGACTTTATAGCGACGGCACTCAGAATTGGGGTTGAAGAGGTGGGTTCTTCCTTCAGCGAAGCACTGCTTGTTCATCTAGATGCATCAAGCAATGCGGTTTTAAGACAGCGTATTTTATCTGCTCTTACCTACACCAAAGATGCCGCCATGTTGGATAAATTGTTTGCCATGATTGGCAGCGAAGACCTTAGAGACAATGAAGTAATAGCGCTTTATGGAAATATATCGTCACATAAGGATAAAAGAGACGCTGTTTGGGCATGGGTGCAGGAACATAAAGATGTTATTGTTGACCGCATGCCCACATGGAGAAAAGGTCGCGTAGCAAACACCATCAGGGGCTGGTGCGATGCGTCTAGAATTGCTGAATATAAAGCATTTTTCGATCCGTTCATTGGCGATTTGGAGGGCGGCCCAAGGGCACTTGACGAAGCCATTGAAGGAATTGAGCTGTGTTCAGCACTTAAAAGTTTGAGGTTAGAAGAACTGTCCACACACTTTTCTGCTAACTAAATAGTTTTAAATTATATGTTAAGGGGTGGGTAAAGTGTTTTGCCCGCCCTTTAATTTGCCCACTCATTAGTCCATCTGCAGCTCGGCAATGGTATCAGCAGGGACAAAACCTGTTATAGGAGTTTTATGCTCGCCCTTTAACCTATCTGTCACATGGCCAAGTGGCTCTTTAACCGTAGCCATATGGTGGGCATTAGCGTGTATTATATTTTCAAAATCGCTCATAATACCCACATGACCGGGGAAGAAAATAATATCACCTCTGCTAAGTGATGTTCTTTCGCTGCAATTCTGGGCTTCTAATGCCTCAAACTGCATGCCTGTGTCGCGGGGACATTTAATGCCATATGCGTTAAGCGCCGCTTGCACCAAGCCGCTACAATCAATGCCTAGCAGTGTTCTGCCACCCCATAAATAAGGGCAGCTAATAAACATTTCAGCCACATCAACAAAGTTAAACTGCTCTTCAATGGGAGCAATATGATCAAACGGAACCCAACCCACTGGTGTTTCGATAAAGCGACCATTGGCGGACAATGTATCCAGCTTTAAAACCGAGTTGAACGGTATGCCCTGAATGGCTTTGCTTTTACCATCTGGCTCTTCATAAAGGTTGGTCGAAAGCATTTTAACACGGTGTGTCGGTATCTCTATCTCTTCATCAAGTGCTGATAGGGGAACATAACCCACATAATAATCATCTAGCGACTGCCCCCAAGCCCAACCATTTCTTGCCTCATAAACCACAAAGTGCGAACCGTATAATAATTGGCTAAGCTGTTCAGCCTCGGCTTCTGGGCTGGCTCTAAGTGCAGATACCCCCTGTATTACCTGCATTTTAACCCCCTCAACATAGTGCGGCGAGGTTACATTGCGGCGCAAATAACTGGCGGCAATGTCTGGGCGATATGGGCTAAGATTTTTGCTTTTCCCATTAATGTGTTTTTCATAATATTGGCTAAGATTGTTCATGTATCATTCAGCCGTTAATGCGGGATCTTCAATAGTATCTGCAAAATCTCTAAGGAAAACAGCACCTTTAACCGTACGCTGAATAAGTATGCTGCGTTTGTCGCTTTCATCTGGCGCTCGTTTTAAAAAGCCAAGTTTTTCCATACTATCAAGGGCGCGGGTTATAACAGGTTTGGTAACCTGCATTTGTGCGGCCAAGCCACGTACGGTGTGGGGTGGTTGCGACATATAAATCGTAAGCAAAATATACATTTGTCGTGATGTCAGGTCGGGGCCATTGTCACGAATGCTGGAAAGAAGCGCTAAACGCCAAAAACTTAAAACTTCAGGACCTTTGTACATGGTTATCCCCTGCAATATGTTTCGTTGCCGAAATGATAGCAGGTTTTTATGCCAATGTCATTTAAAAATTAAAGCCGTGGACAGCTAACAAAAACGTTGCTCAATAACAGCTAGCGCCGCCCGTATAGCCATGGCCTCGCCGCCTTTGGGTCTGCCGGGTTTTGTGGCAGGGTTCCAAGCAAAAACGTCAAAATGCGCCCAAGCACTGGTGTTTTCTACAAAGCGGTCTAAAAACAGTCCGCCCATGGTGGCACCGGCAAAGCCGTGCTCAGAAATGTTGTTAATGTCAGCCACAGTGCTATTGAGGTCATCTTTATAACCTTCCCACAGTGGCAGTTGCCACATGGGGTCATGGTTATCTACCCCCGCTTTCAGCATGTCTTTTGCCAATTTTTCATCATGGGTAAATAATGCGGGCAAGTCGGGGCCAAGGGCAACCCTTGCCGCACCTGTCAGGGTGGCAAAGTCTAGCAACATGTCTGGTTTTTCTTCATCAGCCAGTGCGAGGGCATCGCACAAAACTAAACGCCCTTCAGCGTCAGTGTGACCAACCTCAACCGTAATGCCTTTTCTAGTTTTTATTACATCGCCCGGGCGAAAGGCATTTGCTGAAATGCTGTTTTCAACCGCAGGAACAAGCACCCGCAAACAAACTGGCAGTTTTAAAGCCATTATTGCTTGTGCCAAACCCAACACATGTGCCGCGCCGCCCATATCTTTTTTCATGTTACGCATGCCGCCTGATGGCTTAATGCCCAAACCGCCACTATCAAAACACACCCCCTTACCAACAAGGGTAACTTTGGGGTCGGTTTTTTTACCCCAACGCATGTCTATCAGCCTAGGGGCATCGTCCGATGCACGCCCAACCGCATGAATGGTGGGAAAGTTTTCTTCCAACAGTTTTTTGCCAACTATAACTTTGCAAGTTGCATCAAATGTTTTGGCAATTTTTTTGGCCTTGTCGGCTAGGTGCGATGGCAACATGTGTTTGGTGGGTGTGTTTACCAAGTTACGCACCAAAACTATGGCATCTAACAGGGCGGTCAGCTTTTTCTTGTCCAAGCCATTTGGTTGCTTAAGTTTTGGCTTGGTTTTGGCTTTTTCTGTTTTGAAACCATCAAAACCATAATGCGTTAGCGACCAACCAAGGGCGGCGTTTAACGCGCGCGAAGCACCCATATTGTCGGGCAGGGCGTATGTTCCTTCACCCAAGCTTTCAGCAAGCTTGGCGTACTGCCAAGGGTCGGTGGGCAAGCCATCATCAGAAACACCCCAAAGTACACAGCCCTTTGAGCCATCTATGGCAGGCACGGTCAGAACTTGGTCTTTGTTGGCCTTAAAGTTATTTTCCTTAACCCAGTTTTGTTCCCACGGGCTGGCTTTTTTAAGCCAAGGCGCAAGTTCACCCCCCTTTAATGGTAAAATGGGTGTTGGCTTATCTTTACGGTTATTGTTTACCAAAGCTTTTATAGGGGTGTTGGCCACGTGTTGCTCCTTAATTGAAGCTACACACTAAAACCTGCACCTGACATATTCAAGTGCTTGTTAAGGTTTGAACCAGACAGATATGAGTTTGGCAGAAAAGCTTATTGCTCTTGTTTTTTTCTGGCTGTTTCAAAGCTAGCAGGAAGATTGTCTTTAAAGCGGACAAAATATTCTTTCAGCTCTGCGGCTTCGCGGTGCAGGGTTTCTGGTTGCACGTCCATTAGCTTGTCAAAATCAGCAGTGCTGAAATTTAGGCCATCCCAATACATGTCTTCATATTTTGGAACGCCGCCCAAAGCACCAGCTTCGGTTTCAACACGGCCATTAATGCTATCAACAACCCATTTTAGAACCCGCATGTTCTGACCAAAACCAGGCCACATGAACTTGCCAGCTTCATCTTTTCTAAACCAGTTAACACGGAAAATTTTTGGCAACTTGTCACTGGTGTTGCCCATGTCTAGCCAATGTTGCCAATATTTGCCCATGTTATAGCCACAGAAAGGCAACATAGCCATTGGGTCACGGCGAATGGCTGCTTGGTTTTCAGCAGCGGCTGTGGCTTCTGAACCCATTGTTGCGGCCATGTAAACACCGTCTTCCCAGTTTTCACTTTGGTAAACCAACGGGAAGCCATTTGACAAACGTCCACCAAATATCATTGCTGAAACTGGAACACCTTTAGGGTCGTCCCATTTTTCGTCCAAGCTTGGGCACTGCTCAAGTGGTGCGGTAAAGCGCGCATTTGGGTGCGCCGCAGGGCGACCACAATCAGGTGTCCAGTCGTTACCTTGCCAGTCTATTAAATGTGCAGGGGCTTCGTCGGACATTTCTTCCCACCACACATCGCCATCGTCTGTCATGGCAACGTTAGTGAAAATACAATTTTTTGTAATGGTATCCATGGCAGCTGGGTTGGATTTGTAAGACGTTCCCGGTGCTACACCAAAAAAGCCATTTTCAGGGTTAATGGCATAAAAACGACCATCATCGCCGGGCTTTATCCACGCAATATCATCGCCAACTGTGCTGGCTTTCCAGCCTTCCATTCCTTGGGGCGGAATGACCATTGCCAAATTTGTTTTGCCACAGGCTGATGGAAAAGCGCCTGTGATATATGTTTTTTCGCCTGTTGGTGATGTTAGCCCTAAAATAAGCATATGTTCAGCAAGCCAACCCTCGTCTTTCGCCATGGCTGATGCAATACGCAGCGCAAAACATTTTTTGCCCAACAATGCGTTGCCGCCGTAACCACTGCCATATGACCAGATGCTTCTGTCCTCAGGGAAGTGAACAATATATTTATTGTCGGCATTACACGGCCAAATAACGTCTTTTTCACCCTCAGCTAACGGTGCGCCAACTGAATGCATGCAAGGCACAAATTCATCATCTGCCAATACGTCCAATGCACCCTGTCCCATACGGGTCATAATGCGCATGGAAACAACTGCATAGGCACTGTCGGTAATTTGCACGCCAATGTGGGCAATGTCTGAACCAAGTGGGCCCATGCTAAATGGTGCCACATACATGGTGCGGCCCTGCATACAACCATCAAACAAACCGTTCAGTTCGGCTTGCATTTCGTTTGGCTCGCGCCAGTTGTTTGTGGGGCCAGCTTCTTCTTCTGTGGCTGAGCAAATAAAGGTGCGGTCTTCAACCCTTGCCACATCGCGTGGGTCAGAACGGCTTAAAAATGAATTTGGGCGTTTTTCTGGGTTTAGGGCAATAAAAGTGCCGCTTTCAACCAGTTCGCCACATAGCCTGTCATACTCTTCTTGGCTGCCATCACACCAGTAAACATCTGATGGTTTGCACAGTTCGGTCATTTCATTGACCCAAGCAATTAGCTTTTTATTTGTTGTTTTTTCAGGTGACAGGTTAGTCATTTTTATTCCTCGATCGGTTGCATTGCAATTTCAGTTTTCACTCGAGATTAATTGTGGCTTGGGTTCTAACCGATAGAGCTAATATGCACAACAGCCAATATATAAAAATTTGGAAAAACTAGAGAAAGAGTATCTGGGGAAATTGTTGTAAAAAACAACCTTAAAACCGCTATGGTATAATATATATGCAAAATAACTTGAACTTGCGTTAAGCAATCACTACTTAAAGTTTAATAATAATTTATTGGGGGCGGTGATTTTGTTAAGAATAAAACTGTTTATTGTACTTTCAGGCATTTTATTAATTACTCTAAGTTTAAACTCTTTATCCGCACAAGCGCAGGAGCAAGATGTATTTTCAGGTTATTCTGAAGAAACCTGTTATGTCAGTGGCCTGCGCAGTAAATTACGTTGTTATAGCCTAGAGCGCCCTCTTTATGATGGAAGCACTGAAAGCGTTACCCTTAAAGGGGTTATTGTTCCTGCCGATGCTGTTACGCCAAAAGCGGATCCACTGGTTGTGCTTGCCGGTGGACCGGGTGAGGCTGCGAGCAATATGGTGGCACGGTTAACCAATGCATTTCGATTAATTAACAATGATAGAGACATTATATTCTTTGATATTCGCGGCAGTGGTATGAGCGATGCGGTGAGTTGTGATGAGGGGGCGGAAGAGGTTGTGCCCCTAACCAATGTGGCGTTGGAAACAATCATTGAAGACCTAAAGGCCTGCAGAGAAGGCATTGAAGAAAAAGTTAAGGCCTACAGCACTAAAACATCTGTGGAAGACCTTGAGGCACTGCGTGTGGCATTGGCTGCCCCACAGTTTAACCTTTGGGGTGGCTCTTACGGAACCCGATTTGCGTTTCATTATATTCACGACTATCAGGCTAATGTTCGCCGTGCGGTTTTAGATGGCGTTGCACCCTTTACTCCATCCTATATAGAGCGTCATGCTGAAAATGCCATGAACGCCCTAAATAAATTAATTGAAGATTGTGCCGCCGACAAATCTTGTGCTGAAAGTTACCCCAATTTAGATATTATTGCCATGTTAGATAAAATAGGTGAGGCACGGGTTATTACCTTTAACCACCCCGTAACAGGGCAACAGGTAACAACCACCACAAGCCGTAATGTTATTTCACCCATTATTTTTTCTGCTCTTTATTCGTCAGAGTCCCGTGTTTTAATTCCATTTGCCTTGAGTGAGGCTGTTGAGCATGACAACTGGGGACCAATGAGCGTTCTTGGTGCAGGTGTGGAGCAGTATATGGGGTTACAGGCCATTTACACTGGCCCGCTTTTGGGCATTAACTGTGCGGAGGAGGGTCACAATTTTTCTAAAAACGCCAATGTGGTTGATCCGTTTTTCCATGGTACTCCCATGATATTTATGAACGCCTTTTGTGGAGCATGGCCCACGGACACACGTTCCTTGCCCGCCATAATGCCCAGTTCCATTTCAGTGCCAACATTGTTGATATCAGGCAGTCATGACCCTATTACGCCGCCAGAGCTTGCCGACCACGCTGTAAGCTTATTTAAGGATGTGCAGCATTTGGTTGTTGAAAACGGCGGGCATATTAACTCTACCTCACAATGTATGAGAAATATTGTTACGGAGTTTATTATTCAACCGGATGATAAGCCATTAGATACAGGGTGTATGGCAGAGGCTTTTGTTCCTAAATTTATTATTTCTCCTTCACAATCTACAACTGTGGGAGAGGGATCATGATAGTAACCGCAGGTCTTAAAAAATCTTTCGCTGAGGTTGAAGCCATAAAGGATGTTTCTTTTCACGTGGAACGGGGTGAGATCGTTGCGCTATTGGGTGGCAATGGCAGTGGTAAAAGCACTAGCATAAATATTTTAACAGGATTGCTTAAGCCCGATGAGGGCGACGTTAAAATACAAGGTATTGACCCCTTTAAAAATCCCATAGAAGCACGAAAAAAATTAGGTGTTTTTCCCGACAAAGCCGGGCTTTATCCAAATATTACAGTACGTGAACATCTTGCTTTTTTTGGAGGGTTACATGGGCTTGGTGGCAGTGCGCTTAATGTGGCGGTGGAAAAAACTATTCACATACTAGATATGCAAGAAATTGCCGATCGTACAACCAAGGGCTTTAGCCACGGGCAGTCGGTTAAGGTGGCGTTGGGACGGGCCATGGTCCACAACCCTGACTATCTTATTTTGGATGAGCCTAGCCGAGGTCTTGATGTTTATGCAGTGCGTAAGTTGCGAGAATTGTTATTACGTTTTCGGGACGCCGGAACGGGCATATTATTTTCAAGCCATGTGATGCAAGAGGTGGAAATACTTTCGAATAGGCTGGTGATTATTGCAGATGGAAAAATTTGCGCACAAGGCAAGCCCGATGCACTAAAAGCCGAAACCAAAACACAATCATTAGAAGATGCCTTTATGGCTCTGGTAGAGAAAGAGAATTAAAATGCTACATATTATAAAATTAATTTTCTTTAAAGAAATGAAAGAAACCCTGAGGGATAAAAGGTCATTGCTAACGCTTGTGTTAGTCAGCATTTTTATGCCGTTAATGATGGCGGGTAGTTTTTATTTTTCAACCAAGCTAAGTGATGGGGGAGTAGATGTTGTAGAATATAGCGTGGTTGGCATGCAAAACGCCCCAAACTTAATTCGCTATCTTAATGCCCAAGGCATAAAAGTTACAGAAGAAGAAAAACAAGACAATGTACGACTTTTAATTCCCGATGATTTTTCCAGTAAAATAGCAAGGGGTTATCTACCAACCCTTACCATACAGGGTAGCTTTCCTGATGACCGTGAGGCGGTCAGAGAACTTGAAAATTCCATCAAGGGTTACGGGCAGCAAGTTGGCGTGTCACGCTTGATGGCAAGGGGGGTTTCACCCATTATTCTTAAGCCATTGACGGTAAATGTTGAGGATACGGGTGATGTATCACTGCTGGCATTTATAGCCCCTGCCTTAGTCTTGACGTTTTTATTGGTGCCCATAGCGGCACTTATGCCTGCGGCAATTGATAGTACCGCAGGAGAGCGCGAGAGAAATGCGCTCTTGCCATTATTATTGCAGCCCATACCTGCAATCGCCATTCCTTTGGGAAAACTATCGATGCTCACTGCCTCAGGCATGGCATCTTTGGCAATAGCAACTGGTGTTGGTTTTGTTGCTTATGCAAATGTAGAGATTAGAGGTCTTAACCTAGGGTTTGACTTTTCTTTTACCAATTGGCTTTTGTTCAACCTCATTTTATTGCCTACGGTTATGCTATTATCGGCTCTGATTATGAGCATAGCAAGCTTTGCCAAAAGTTTTAAAGAAGGCCAGAGTTATGTGGCGCTAGCGCCCTTTGTGCTACTTATGTTTATGGGCGGTGGTTTTATACTTGGGGAGGTGTGGCGACCACACATTCCTTTTTGGTCAGAAACACTGGTGCTTTCGGGTTTGTTGTCAGGCGAGGTTGTTTCATTGCTGCCATGGTTGGTAACTGTGGTTGGTTATTTGGGCTTAGTTTCTATTTCCATGTGGTGGATGAGCCGCTCAATTCGTCGTCAGGCATTACAAGGCTAGAAGCATACAGCCACCAAAGGCGGCTTGTTTTGATGGCTTCGCTCGAGGGGTTGTTCGGCTTTTTTGTTTGTTTCCGGTATTGCTACGCAACAAGTTGCTGTTGCAATCCCATGAAACCCGCTCAGGGCTGCTTGAGTTTCATCCTACCCTTAGCATTCCAGAAAAAAGCCCCATAAGGGGCTTTTGATATCTGGCGGAGCGAGAGGGATTGTTCGTTTCACTCACCCCTTGGGACTATGTCCCTTCGGGGCCAGTGCTACGCACTGTCGTTCCTCATGGAAACTAGTTTCCACTCGTCACCGAACCCTCTGCTCGGGTTCTTTCCCATTACTCTCCTCATTAAAAAACCAGCCCAAAAGTGGACTGGTTGTTTTAATGGCGGAGCGAGAGGGATTCGAACCCTCGAGGGGCTTGCGCCCCAACACGCTTTCCAGGCGTGCGCCTTAAACCACTCGGCCATCGCTCCACTGAAATGCTTGGCGCACTATATCCAACTAGACAAAAGACGCAAGCATGTAAGAGGTAAATAAACTTGTTAATCGTCACTCATTTTTAATGCGGCAATGAATGCATCGTGCGGAATGGCAACCTTGCCAAAGGTACGCATGCGCTTTTTGCCCTTTTTCTGCTTTTCCAAAAGTTTGCGCTTACGAGAGATGTCGCCACCATAACATTTGGCGGTAACGTCTTTGCGCATGGCAGAAATGGTTTCTCTGGCAATAATATTGCCGCCAATTGCCGCCTGAATTGGAATTTTAAACAACTGTCTAGGAATAAGAGTTTTAAGCCTGTCGCAAAGGGCGCGACCACGTTTTTCAGCCACTCTTCTGTGCACCATCATGGACAGGGCATCAATTGGCTCGCCATTAACCAGAATTTGCATTTTAACCAGATCGCCCTCTTTATATTCATGCATATTATAGTCAAAACTGGCGTAGCCACGGCTTATTGATTTTAGGCGATCGTAAAAGTCAAAAACAACTTCGTTAAGGGGCAGATGGTAAACCAACATGGCACGACTGCCCGCATATGTAAGCTGTTGTTGTATGCCCCTTTTGTCCTCGCACAGTTTTAATATGGCACCCAAATAATCATCTGGCACAAGGATAGTTGCTTCAATCCACGGTTCTTCAATAGATGCTATTTGCACCACATCAGGCATGTCAGCAGGGTTGTGCAGCTCTATAACCTCGCCCTTGTTCATGTTAACGCGGTAAACCACACTTGGCGATGTGGTAATAAGGTCTAGACCAAACTCGCGGTATAGCCGTTCTTGAATAATTTCCAAGTGAAGCAACCCTAAGAAGCCACACCTAAAACCAAAGCCAAGTGCCGCTGATGTTTCAGGTTCAAACTCAAAGCTGGCATCGTTAAGTCGCAGTTTGTTAAGGCTGTCACGAAGGGTTTCAAACTCGGCTGTGTCAGCAGGGAAAAGCCCACAAAAAACCACAGATTTTGAAGGGTTAAATCCGGGTAATGCCTCAGTCACAGGGTTTTTAACAGTTGTGATCGTGTCGCCAACATGGGTTTGCGCCACCTCTTTAATGGCGGCGGTAATAAAGCCAATTTCGCCGGGGCCTAGCTCGTCTATAATATCAGCTTTTGGTGTAAAGACACCCACACGCTCAATTAAATGCTCGGTTCCTGCGGCCATCATTTTAATGTTCATGCCTTTTTTCAGAACACCATCTTTAATGCGCACTAAAATCATAACCCCCAAATAAGGGTCGTACCAACTGTCCACCAACAATGCCTTAAGCGGGGCGTCGGGGTCGCCTTCAGGTGCTGGCAGTTCGGTTACAATTGCCTCTAGCACCTCGGTTATACCCTCACCAGTTTTGGCTGAAACAGCAATGGCATTGCTGGCATCCAGACCAATAACATCTTCAATTTGTTGTCTTACGCGTTCTGGCTCTGCCGCAGGCAGGTCAATTTTATTTAGAATAGAAATAACTTCATGGTCGTTTTCTAATGCCTGATAAACATTTGCCAGTGTTTGTGCTTCAACCCCTTGGCTGGCATCAACAATTAATAGCGAACCCTCACAAGCGGCTAATGAACGGCTTACCTCATAGGCAAAGTCCACATGGCCGGGAGTGTCCATAAGGTTGAGGGCGTATGTTTCGCCATCATTGGCTTTATAAGTAAGGCGCACTGTTTGCGCTTTAATGGTTATGCCACGTTCCCGCTCAATATCCATGCTATCGAGAACTTGTTCGGTCATCTCACGTTCGCTCAGGCCGCCGCAAGTTTGAATAAGCCGATCAGCCAAAGTGGACTTTCCGTGGTCAATATGGGCGATGATGGAAAAATTGCGTATTTTATCAGGTTTAAACATGGCGCACGTTTAGCACTACTAACCCTTTACGCCAAGTCAAAACGGTATCGACGATGGTAGATGTTTGTTTTACCAGTCTGACATCATTCTTGAGCGGCTATCTTGTTTGTAGCCAAGTACGCGCCAAACTTTTAATTGACCAGATTTTAGCAAGGTAACACGTCTGGTCCAGAACTCAGCCTCAGCCAAAAGAAGGTCAATCATTTCACGGCTATTCTCTTCTTTTAGCAGTTGTTTAACAACGTCTGTTGAGCCTTTCCACGCATTGGAAATAAGCTCAATATACTGCGGCGTAATATCTTCATTAACCCGTGTTTTAAAGCCCACAGCTTCAATAACCTCTTTATATTCCCGTTCGGTTTGGCAGTATGGTCTTATGGTTTCTTTTTCCCGCCAGTCCTTAAACTGCTCGTTCATAACACTGCCTTCAGAACCAAGCACATAGTCGGTAAAAAGCGCTAACCCATCAGGCTTGGTTGCGGCATACACACTTCGCAACAGCTTTTCTTTATCCTGAACCGTAAAGAGCGCTTCTTTACTGAAAATCCGATCAAAATTATGATCAAATTTTTGCTCTTCTTCAAAGTCGGTTTGAACAATATTTACTTTTTTAGCCATGCCCTTAACTAAAGATATGTCGTTGCCTTTTTCTGTAAGCTTTTCAGATGCCTCTAGCCCTGTGACCCAAACCCCATAATTTTCAGCTAATGCTCTGGCCTTGCCACCTAGCCCTGAACCAATTTCCAACATGCTCATTTTTTTATCCAAGGCCAAAAGCTTGGTCATGGTAATAATTTGTTCAGTGCCGCCAGGGCCGCAAAAACCCTCACCCCAAATATATTGGTTAATGTTTATGCGCGCTTCGCCCCAACCCGCTTCGTCGATAAGGGTTGCTGGGTCAACTTCTGGCTCAGGCTCAGCTACTGGCTCAGCGTCAACCACATCTTCTTTTAATTGGGATTTAAACTTTTTCTCAAGCTCATTTTGGTCATAGCCCTCCCACCAACCTTTAAGCTTGATTTTCAAGGGCATTTTATCTTTATCTTTATTTTTATCTTTATTTTTGCCTGCCATGCTCATTCCTGCCCATCATCTGTTTCAGGGTGATCAACTTCATCTGGAGTATGATCAGCAAACATTTCAGAAGTTATGGAGTTAAGAGCAAAATTTGCACTATCTTCATCTTCAATAAACTGAACCGCAAAGCCAGTGTCTGTGTTTCTAACAACAGAACCATCAAGCTCGCCCGCTTCGTCGTGAATTATGGTGACAGCGTCAGTTACGCTAAGTTTTAAGGTGGAGCCTATAAGAACACCGCCATAAGACACATTAAGGATAGTAGCCTCAGCTTGCCCATTATCATGGCGGACTTTAACTTCATGCCCAATGTCAATGCGTCTGGTTCGTTTTCTCATTTATTCTACTCTTATACTCTTACACTAATAATGCACTCAATTTAACCAAGCTTAAAAACCTAAAGTTAACAAATTCTTATAAGCTGTAGATGCTTACCTTTGGGTTAATCAACCTTGAGTATGGTGGACTATATAGCAAATAGGAGTAAAAAGTAAAATTTTAGACCTTAACGCAACTCTCCCCCCGTTGCTTTGGCAACAGCTTGGATGATATTTTGCGAAATAACTTCAATTTCCTGATCGGTAAAAGTTTTCTCTTGGGGCTCTAACTTCACTCTTAATGCCAGCGATTTTGTGCCTTCAACTAGCCCTTTTCCAGCGAATACATCAAAAAGAGTTATGTTTTTAATGTGTTTTTTGGAGGCGCTCTTTGCTGCGTTAATAAGCTCTATGGCAGCTACATCATCATTCACAATAAAAGCAAAATCACGCTCAACGGGCTGTAAGTCACTTACAGTCAGTGGTTTTTTGCCTTTGGTCTTTTTGTCCCTAGGCAGGGGTATGGCATCAAGATAAATCTCAAAACCAACTATTGGGCCGTTGGCATCAAGTGTTTTCAGGGTTGCAGGGTGCAGTTCGCCAAATGCCGCCAATATTGTTTTTGGCCCCAATCTCAGCGTTCCGCTACGACCTGGGTGGTACCATGATGGCGCTTCGGTAAATGTTTTAAGATTGGCAACAGGTGCGCCTGCGGCTTCAAGTGCGGCAATGGCATCAGCTTTTGCCATAAATACATCGACAGCTTTATTTGGCGTGTCCCAGTTTTTAATGTTGCTGTTGCCCGCCCGAATGCCTGTGGCAACCAGTGCCTGCCCATCAATACTATCATCAGCATATTGCGGACCAACTTCAAAAAGTCTTATTTCTTCTATCTTGCGGTCGGCATTTCGTTGTGCCGCTTCTATCAGGTTTGGTAAAATTGAAGGGCGCATACAGTTCAGTTCAGAACTTATGGGGTTTTCTAAAATTAACTGGCTTTGCCCACCACCAAATGCTTTGGCATTTTTCTCGGATATAAACGACCATGTAACACACTCATTCAAGCCAATGCTTGCCAAGCGTCGTTTTACAGCTTTTGAGCGTTTTTGTGCAGTGGTTATGGTTGGTTTTGCCACCGCATCGGTGCGCTCCAGTGTTTGCACTGGTATCAGGTCAAAACCCTTAACCCGCAACACCTCTTCCACCAGATCAGCTTCACCCACCACGTCGGTACGCCAGCTTGGTACACCAACTTCGCTAATGCCATTTTTTATGGCGGCAGGGTTAAAGCCAAGCGAAGATAAAATTTCTAACGCTTCGTTGTCGGCCACATCTAGCCCGCCCAGATTTTTTATACGGCTCAAGCGTAAGCTAACAATTTTGTCCCACGCAGGAACAGCGCCTGCAATGGTTATTTCACCTGCCTCGCCACCACAAATGTCAAGCACAAGCTTGGTGGCAAGCTCCATTCCACTTTCAACAAACTGGCTATCGACACCACGTTCAAAGCGGTATCTGGCATCGCTTTCAATGCCAAGCTTGCGGCCTGTCATAGCGGTTAAAATTGGGTCAAATAGCGCACATTCAATTAATACGCTTGTGGTGTCCTCGGTACAGCCAGATAATTCGCCACCCATAACACCACCAAGGCCTAGCACGCCGCTGTCGTCGCAAACAACACATTCACTACCTTGTAGCTGATAGGTTTTGCCATCTAGCGCTAGCAGCTCTTCACCCGCCTTTGCCATGCGAACATTTATTGTGCCTTTTACTTTGTCGGCATCAAAAACATGCAAGGGGCGAGCGCGGTCGTAAGTGGCAAAATTGGTAATATCAACCAAAGCTGAAATGGGGCGCAGACCGATGGCTTTTAACTGGTCTTGCAGCCATTTTGGGCTAGGGCCATTTTTGATACCTTTAATAACACGGCCAATGAACACTGGGCATGCATCATTGCTATCAATGGTAATTTGTTGTTTGTCTTTAATGGTGGCGGGTACGGCTTCAATGTCGCCACTTTTTAACGTGCCTAAACCTGATGCCGCTAAATCGCGGGCAATGCCATAAACCCCCAAGCAGTCTTGCCTGTTAGGGGTGATGGCAATTTCAATAACAGGGTCGTCCAAGCCAGCAATGTCAGCAAAGGCTGTGCCAATGGGTGCGCCCGCATCAAGCTCAATAATGCCATCATGTTCGTCAGACAACATCATTTCACGCTCAGAACACAGCATACCGTTTGATTCTACACCGCGAATTTTTGTGGGCTTTAATTTAATGCCAGAACCGGGAATTACGGTGCCAGATGGGGCAAAAACACCTTTCATGCCCGCTTTGGCGTTGGGCGCACCACACACTACCTGTATTGGCTTACCCTCGCCTGTGTCCACCATGCACACGCGCAGACGATCAGCGTCTGGGTGTTGCTCAGCGCTTATCACATGGGCAACTTTAAATGGTGCCAGCACTGCGGCTTGGTCGATAATTTCTTCAACCTCTAAACCAAGGCTAGTTAAGCGGTCTGATATTTCATCAAGCGATGCATTTGTATCTAAATAGGTTTTCAACCACGATAAGGTAAATTTCATGAGCTTAGCCCCCCTGCAATGGTGGGCATGTCTAGGGGCAAAAAGCCATAATGTTTTAACCAGCGCATGTCGCTGTCGAAAAATGCTCGTAGATCAGGGGCACCGTATTTCAACATGGCTAGACGGTCTATGCCGCAACCAAAAGCAAACCCTTGGTATTGTTTGGGGTCTAAACCGCAATGCTCCAAAACTTTATCGTTAACCATGCCGCAACCTAAAATTTCTAACCAGTCGTCGCCTTCACCAATGCGAATTTCGCCGTCAGCAAAGCTACAGCCAATGTCCACCTCGGCTGATGGCTCGGTAAATGGGAAATAACTTGGGCGGAAGCGCATTTTAACATTATCAACTTCAAAAAATGCTTTCACGAACGCCTCTAGCGTACCCTTCAAATGTCCCATTGTGGCATTTTCATCAATAACCAAACCCTCAACCTGATGGAACATGGGTGTGTGGGTCATGTCGCTGTCAGATCTGTAAGTGCGACCAGGGGCAATAATGCGAATAGGTGGTTTTTGGTTCTGCATAGTTCTAATTTGCACAGGGCTTGTATGGGTGCGCAAAACCTTACGCTCGCCATTTTCGTTTTCAGGCAGGTAAAACGTATCGTGCATTTGCCGTGCAGGGTGTTCTGGTGGAATGTTTAAAGCTGTGAAGTTATGAAAGTCATCTTCAATATCTGGCCCCTCAGCCACATTAAAGTTCATGTCAGCAAATATCTCGGCTATTTCGTCCATAACCTGCGACACGGGATGAATGCGCCCTTGTGGTGGTGTTGACACTGGCAGGGTAACATCTACCCGCTCAGACATAAGGCGTGTTTCCAGTGCGGCACCTTCTAAGGTGGACTTGCGAGCGGTAATTTGTTCAGCAATGGTGTTTTTAGCAAGGTTCAGAAGGGGGCCAAAAACTTGACGTTCCTCAGCACTCATGCCGCCAAGGTTTTTCATTAACCCTGATAATGAGCCCTTTTTACCTAAGGCTGATACCCGTATATCCTCTAGTGCATCTAAATTGTCGGCACCATCAATGGCGCTTGATAACTCAGCTTCTAGTGTCTTTACATCGCTTTCAGACAAACTCACTAACCGTCCCCTTAATAGTTTATACCTCTAAACAGCACAAAAGGGGGCTTAAAGGAAAGCCCCCTTTTGAAAATAATTAGATTGAGCAGACGCGGCCTAGTGTTAGGCTTTATTGGCGAGGGCTCCTTGAGCCTGCTCAACCAGCGCTTTAAATGCTGCATCTTCTTTAATTGCCAAGTCAGATAGCACCTTACGGTCTAATTCGATGTTGGCTAATTTTAAACCATGCATAAAGTTGCCGTATGTCATGCCATGCAAACGTGTTGCGGCGTTAATACGTGTAATCCATAGTGAGCGGAAATTACGCTTTCTAGTTTTACGGTCGCGGTAAGCATACTGAAGACTTTTGTCTACAGCTTGCATAGCAACTCTGATGGTGTTTTTACGACGGCCTCTGTAACCTTTGGCCAGTGCTAATACTTTTTTGTGACGGGCGTGGGAAACCACACCTCTTTTAATGCGTGCCATTTTATTTTCCTTCAGTTCTCATATAACATGTAAATCTTCGAGATTGCTCTCAAAGATCAGCCGTAAGGCATAAATTTTTTGATTACTTTCGCATCCGCGTCAGAAGCCAGAGTAGAGCCACGTAGGTTGCGGATTTGTTTATTGGTGCGTTTAATCATGCCATGTTGCTTGCCAGCTTGTTGGCGACGTACTTTGCCAGTGGCTGTGAGGCTGAAGCGCTTTTTAACACCGCTTTTCGTTTTCATTTTGGGCATTTGCATTCCTTCTCAGTTTAAGTTTATTTACGAACGCTTCTAGATGAGTACGGTATGCCCTAACAGACCGAGCCATCCTTTTGAAGATTGGGGTTTATACATATAGTTTTCTGTAAAAACAAGCCCTTCTTGGGATTCTTTTTAGTGTGCTTAAGTTATTGGAAAATAAAGGCTTACCTTGGTACCAAAACCATGGTCATTTGGCGACCTTCCATTTTGGGCTGAAGCTCCACTTTGGCAATTTCTTTAGTGTCTTCTTGCACCCGCATTAAAATTTCCATGCCAAGCTCTTGGTGGGCCATTTCACGACCACGGTAACGCATGGTTACTTTAACTTTGTCGCCATTGCCAATGAACTTGTTTACGGCGCGCATTTTCACGTCATAGTCATGCACGTCAATGCCAGGACGGATTTTAATCTCTTTAACATCCTGAACTTTTTGTTTTTTGCGGGCTAAACTGGCTTTTTTCTGAGCTTCAAATTTAAATTTGCCAAAATCTAGAAACTTACAAACAGGCGGGTTTTCGTTTGGCGAAACCTCAACAAGGTCAAGCCCTGCATCTTTAGCCATAGTTATAGCTTGGCCTAAAGGCACTACTCCGTGGTTTGTTCCCTTATCATCGATCAAGCGTACTTGGCTTGCGGTGATATCATTGTTTGCGCGGGGGCCCTTCTTTTGTGGTGCCCCTTGTGATGCTGACTTATTTATTTAAAGCTCTCCTCTTGTTCTATTTTAGTGATTCTTTTTTAGCGTGCTAGAATATAACCAACACTTTAGCCAAAATCGAGCAACTTTATCATCATTGCGGCTAAAAATGCTATTTTGCTTAATTATTGTGGCATTTGTGCTTCTGCAATAAGCATTTCTACGGCCTCGGCAGTATCCATAGTTTTTGTGTGCTTTACGTCCATACGGCGAATGGAAACTGTTTTTTCTTCAGCCTCTCTGCTACCAATAACCAACATTACAGGCACTTTCGCTAATGAATGCTCACGCACCTTATAATTAATTTTTTCGTTGCGAATGTCTAATTCAGCCCTAATGCCAGCATCCAGAAGTTTTTGCTGAACTTCTTTGGCATATTCATCGCCCTCAGACGTAATAGTAGCAACCATTACTTGGCGTGGTGCCAGCCAAAGCGGCATTTTGCCTGAATAATGCTCTATCAATATACCACAAAAACGCTCTAACGAGCCAAACAAAGCACGGTGAAGCATAACAGGGCGGTGCTTGCTACCATCTTCGCCCACATAGTTAATGTCAAAACGCTCAGGTAAGTTTAGGTCAACCTGCAGTGTGCCGCACTGCCAGTCACGACCAATGGCATCACGCAATACAAACTCAAGCTTAGGGCCATAAAACGCACCTTCACCAGGGTTGAGGGTATAGCTTTGCCCAGTTTCTGCCAAGGCATCTAATAGTGCCGCTTCTGATTTGTCCCAAACTTCGTCTGAACCAATGCGTTGTTCAGGGCGGTCTGAAAACTTAATACGCACATCTTCAAAACCAAATTTTTTATAAATATCCAAAACCAAGTTTGTAACGGTTACGCACTCTTCTTTTAACTGTTCTTGGGTACAATAAATGTGGGCATCGTCTTGGGTAAATTCGCGCACACGCATCAAACCCATCAAGGCACCTGATGGTTCATAGCGATGCACTTTGCCAAACTCTGCGGCACGAATGGGCAGTTCGCGGTAACTGGTAATGCCTTGCTTGAACACCTGCACACCGCCGGGGCAGTTCATGGGTTTAAGGGCATATTCACGACCATCGGGTGTGTTGGTGTAATACATGTTTTCGCCAAACTTCTCCACATGGCCTGATGTAACCCAAAGCGATTTGTCCAAAACATCTGGTGTGGAAATTTCCACATAGCCCGCTTTTTGATGACGTTTACGCATATAGCTAATTAGGGTTTGGAACAGTGTCCAACCATTAGGGTGCCAGAAAACAGCACCCGGCGCTTCTTCTTGGAAATGAAATAAATTCATTTCGCGGCCTAGTTTGCGATGATCTCTTTTTTCGGCCTCTTCCAAGCGATGCAAATAAGCTTTCAACTCTTTATTATTGCGCCAACAAGTGCCGTAAATGCGGGTAAGCATGGCATTGTTGCTGTCACCGCGCCAATAAGCGCCCGCAACTTTCATAAGTTTAAAGGCTTTGCCCACTTTGCCGGTTGAGGGCAAATGCGGTCCACGGCACAGGTCTTTCCAACTGCCTTGGTGGTAAACACTAATGTCATCATCGCCGGGCAGGTCGCGAATAATTTCAGCTTTGTATTTTTCACCAATGCCTTCAAAGTGGCTAATGGCTTCGTCCCTGTCCCAAACTTCACGGCGAATTTCCACATCTTCAGCAACAATTTCGTGCATGCGCTTTTCTATTGCCTCAAAGTCTTCGCTTGAAAATGGCTCGTCGCGGGCAAAGTCGTAAAAGAAACCATTGTCAATGTTTGGGCCAATGGTTACTTGGGTGCCGGGAAACAGTTCCTGCACAGCTTGCGCCATTACATGGGCGCAGTCATGGCGTAGCAGATCAAGTGCTTCTTCTTCATCACGCTCGGTAATGATAGATACATCGGCGTTTGCGGTAATAGGTGCAGACAGATCTATAAGGTCGCCGTTCACACGAATAGCCATGGCGGCTTTAGCCAAACCAGGGCCGATACTGGCGGCAATGGTTGCGCCCGTAACAGCACCATCGTAGTTTTGTTTGGTGCCATCTGGTAGTGTAATTTCTACGGGGCCTGCCCCTTGGTTTTTATCGCTCATGGTATTGTCTTTACTCGCTATGTTATTGTCCGCTAAATGTGGGGTAACTTTATCAGCACGCTGTGTCAAGAAAGGCTTTTAATAAATGACCAAGCATAAAACTTTTGAAACGCCCCACGGCACCTCAATTGCTTACCATTATCACACGGGTCGCCAGCCAACGGTAGTTTTTTTTGGCGGTTTAATGTCCGACATGGAAGGCACAAAAGCAACAGCACTTGAAAAGCATTGTTTGGCTAAAGGATATGGCTTTTTACGCTTTGACTATTCGGGTCATGGCAGTTCATCTGGCAAGTTTATTGAGGGTACAATTGGCTTGTGGGCCAAAGACGCTGTGGCTTTGATAGAAGCGGTCATTGAGGGTGATATTATAATTATTGGCAGTTCCATGGGTGGCTGGACAGGGTTGTTGGCGGGGCTAAAGTTCAAAGATCGTTTAAAAGCATTTATCGGCATTGCCGCCGCCCCAGACTTTACCGAGCGGTTGATGTGGCAAGATTTTAGTGATGAGCAACGGCAAGAAATAAAAGCTAATGGCGAAATTGAACTGCCATCGGATTATAGCGATGAGCCATATATTGTAAGTTATGGCCTTATAAAAGATGGGCGTGATCACCTGTTGTTGGATGCGCCGATTAATTTAGATGTTCCCATCAGGCTTGTTCATGGCTTGCGCGATGATGACGTGCCGGCCCAAACTGCGCACGCTATTTCATCAGCCCTAACGTCTGAAGATGTTGAGGTCACATTGGTAAAAGCAGGCGGGCATAGTCTGTCTGAACCAAAAGATTTAAAACGGTTGATGAATGTGTTGGATCAGTTAATGGCGGACTTTATTTAACCAAAATTGTGAGGCAAAAGACAAAGCATGAAATGGTGTTATGCAAAATGGCTGGTGTTGGCTCTACTAATAGTAGGGTGGGCGATATCTATTTCCGTGGCCGCACAAGAGGGCGTTTTAGAAGAATTGCCAGTGGATGATGGTGTGTTAGGAAACGCCGAGAGATACCAAAACTGCGTAGCCACTGCCCATGAGAACTCCCAAGCGGCATTTGATGTTGGCACAAAATGGCGTGACGAGGGCGGCGGTTTGCCCGCACAGCACTGTGTTGCCTTGTCCTTGGTGGGTCTTGGCCTTTATGAAAATGCTGCCGAGCAGTTAGAGGTTATTGCAAGCGACCTGCGTCTTGGCAGGGGGTTAGATTTTGTTCGCATGATAGCAAGCGGCAACAGAAAAGTTTTGGCTGATGTTTACATGCAAGCGGGCAATGTTTGGCTGTTGGCTGAGCGCTCCATTATGGCCTATGACGTGTTTAGCTTAGGGCTGTTTGAGGTAGAGGCGGACAGCGAGCAAGCATTAGAAATATACGTGGACAGGGCAAGGGCATCAGGTTTTGGTGGTGACTTTGATCTGGCGATAGAAGACTTGCAAAAAGCAAATGAATTATCTCCCGAACGCGCTGATATTCTTATATTTTTAGCAACGGCCCAAAGACTGTTAGAAAAGTTTGATGACGCGGCACAAACACTAGAGCAAGCCTTAAGTATTTTCCCCGACAACCCTGAAATATTATTAGAGCGTGGTAATTTGCGTTTTGATATGGGCGATGTGGATGCCGCAAGGCTAGACTGGGTTGTGTTGCTGTCCTTGCACCCAGATAGTTATTCAGGGCAAATTGCCAGATCAAACATTGAAAAACTGAATGAACTTGAAGAAGGTGGTCACATAACCCCTCCTAATATTGAAGGTGATAATTAAGCCCATTCTTTCAAAACATCTTCGTCAGTTTCTTGGGGGTGGTGTTTTTGTTTTTCAGCTTCAAATGATTTTCCGTCCAAGTGTTTTAACGACCAGACCGCCATTGCCCTGACAATGGGGTTGGGGTCATAGAAGTGAGGCATAATTTTCTCAATTAGGCCAGCATCACCACTATTACCTGCTGCTATTAAAACATTTCTTATAAACCTGTCGCGCCCTGTGCGTTTTATGGGCGAACCTTTGAAAAACTCTCTAAAACCTGTGTCATCAAGCTCTAGCAGTTCGCCAAGCTTGGGTGCCACAAGATGGTTTTTGGGGTTAAATGCAGGCTCAGCGGTTTCAACTGCAAACTTGTTCCACGGGCAGGAGGCAAGGCAATCGTCACAACCATAAATATGATTTCCCATTGGTACTCTAAACTCAGCATCAATGTGGCCTTTATGTTCAATGGTCAGGTATGAAATGCAGCGACTAGCGTCTAATTTATATGGTTCTGTTATGGCCTTTGTCGGACAAATATCTATGCAGGACGTACAGTTGCCGCACTGGTTTTTGTGGGGGGTGTCTGGGGCTAGGTCTAAGGTGGTGTAAATAGCGCCCAAAAACATCCATGAGCCAAAATCGTTTGAAACCAAATTGGTGTGCTTGCCCTGCCAGCCAATGCCAGCCAATGCCGCCAGTGGTTTTTCCATCACTGGTGCGGTGTCGACAAAAACTTTTACTTCTTGCTCGTAAGTTTGGTGAATATAGCGAGCAAGTTGCTTTAGGCGCTTTTTAAAAACATCGTGATAATCTTTTCCCCGTGCATAGACAGAAATATCACCCTCTGATTTATTTTTTTTAATGCTTAGGGGGTTTTCCTCGGGGCCGTAATTCATAGACAGCATAATTATGCTTTTAACCTCAGGCCACAGCACCAGTGGGTTGCCACGGCGGTCGGCCTTGTCTTTCATCCACCCCATGTCACCAAAATTACCTGTTTTTATAAATTCATCAAAACCATTTTTGGCTTTGTCTAACTGGTCGGGCCGGGCAATGCCAATGGTGGCAAAGTTCAGGTCTTTTGCTTGTGTTAAAATGTCATCACGGGGCGACATTAAAAATCCAGTTTGCTGTAATGAAGGGGCGGTGTTAATCCGCCAATTCTATCAGCCAGAAGCGGGCGGAAACTGGGTCGTGACTTTACCCTTACATACCAGTTTTTAGCCTCAGGCCATTGTTCCCAATTTATATCGCCTAAATAATCAACCACAGAAATGTGCGCCGCCGCCGTAAGGTCAGCCAGTGAAATACGGTTACCCGCTAGATAATTGCGCCTCTCTGCCAAATAGCTAATATATGCCATGTGGCTTTTCAGGTTTTGCAAGGCACAGCGAATGTTTTTTGACGATGGCTCGCCCATTTTTAAAAATCGCTTCATTACTTTTTCTGATGTGAGCAGGCTGGTTACCTCTTTTTCAAATTTTTTATCAAACCACGCCACTAGCCGTCTTATCTCGGCTCCCTCTAATAATGTTGCGCCCATTAATGGTGGCTCGGGGTGGCTTTCATCTAAATACTCGGCAATTGCCGTGGCATCTGCCATAACAGCACCACTTTCCTTTTCCACCAAAACAGGCACATCACCAGCAGGGTTTAAACGCAGAAACTCTTCTCTGCGTTCCCAATATAATTCTGATTTCAGGTTCACTTCTATGCCCTTTTCACCAAGCACTAAACGAACCTTCCTGCATCCTGGCACTAGCCACATGTGGTAAAGAGTATCCATGGCTGAACATTATGTTTTTGTGGGCAAAACCCCAAGGAAAAAATGCGCCATACGGCGATTAAATTTATAGATAATTTATTCTGTTCTTGTCCCCTATGTTGGCACTGCTATAAATGGGTATAATTTTGTGTTTGGCTTTGGGAGGTTTAGTTGGGTTTATTGCATCTTATTATTATTGCTGTTGTGCAGGGCATAACCGAGTTTTTGCCAATATCGTCATCAGGGCACTTGGTGCTGGTTCCTTTTATTTTTGGCTATGCCGACCAAGGACTGTTGGTTGATGTTTCTGTGCATTTGGGAACGTTAGGCGCGGTGCTGATATATTTTTGGCAGGACACAAAGGGGCTGACATTTGCTGTTTTTGCCAGCCTTGGTAGCTCAAAAGCCAAAGAGAAAGCCAAAACAGATACAGACACAGATTATCTGCGGCTTTTCCATATTCTTATTTTGGCTTCTATTCCCATAATTATTGCGGGCTATGCATTTGTGACGTTTGGCCTGACAGACATGTTGCGTGACACTACTATTATTGCCATTTCAAGTATTGTTTTTGGTGTAGTGCTTTATATTGCTGATACGTATTTTCAGCAGAAAAAAGCAATGGGAGAGCTGGGTTTTAAAGCAGGGCTAATTATTGGCCTGTCGCAAATTTTAGCCCTTATTCCTGGCACATCACGTTCAGGCATTACCATGACCGCAGGGCGTGCTTTGGGCTTTTCTAGGGTGGATGCCGCGCGTTTTTCCATGTTGCTTGCTATTCCCACTATTTTAGCCGCCGCCACGCTTGGCATAATAGAGCTTGCCCAGCATGGCACAGAACAGCAAATACAAGATGCTATTATTGCTGGTACGCTTTCATTCTTTACCGCCATTGCCGCCATTCATTTTTTAATGAAATGGTTGGCACATGCCTCAATGACTATTTTTGTGGTTTACCGTGTTTTGTTAGGGGCGGGATTACTAATTTACATTGCATAGGGTAGGTAAACTTAAGCATTGCAGGGGAAATTATAGTGTCAATTACAGGTGAGTGTTTTTGTGGCGGGGTTAAGTATGTGGTTGATGGCAAGCTTCAAGACGCCACATCGTGCCATTGTTCACGCTGTAGAAAAGCTTTTAATTCTCAGGCATCTGCATTTGTACAGGTGAAGTTAAGCGAGTTTAGTTGGCTAGCGGGCGAAGATCAGCTTACGTCCTATGTGGGGCAAGAGGGTTATGGCTTACAGTTTTGTAAAACCTGTGGCTCGACCTTAGTGGGCACTTATAATGGCGAAGTGTTTGGTGTAACTCTCGGCTGTCTTAATGGCGATCCTGATGTTAAACCCATCACCCACATTTATGTGGCATCTAAAGCCAAATGGGAAACCATGCCAAGTGGTGTTATTCAATTTGATGAAGGTAAGCCAGAGTAAGATAAGCAAGAGTAAGCTAATTTAAATTACGCTTAATGCCTGCTCCAGATCGGCAATAAGGTCATCAGCATTTTCCACACCAACTGATATGCGCAACATCGCGGGCGTTACACCTAAGCGTTCTTTCACATCATCAGGCACGTCGGCGTGGGTCATGAAATATGGGCTTTCCATCAGGCTTTCAGTGCCGCCCAAGCTAACTGCTAATTTGATAATTTTAAGAGCATCTAGCACGGCAAAAGCTTCTTTTTCGCCGCCCTCAACGGTGAAGCTGAAGGTTGCGCCCGGTGCTTTGCATTGTTGTTTGTAAATATGGTAAGCGGGGTCATTTTCACCCAAAAACCCTAAATAGTTCACTTTGCCTACCTTGGGGTGGTCACGCAAATAAGTGGCAATTTTTTCAGCATTGTCACCCGCCGCAGTCATGCGCAGTTTTAGGGTTTCAAGCGAGCGCAATATTAACCAACCTGTGTGGGGGTCGCACATTGTGCCTAAAATGGTGCGAAAACCTGCCACACCAGCCATAATGTCGCCTTTGCCAACAGCGGCACCCGCAACCAGATCGCTGTGCCCGCCGATATATTTTGTCAGGCTGTAAATAACAATATCAGCACCGTGTTCTAAGGGGTGTTGCCAAATAGGTCCCAAATATGTGTTGTCGATAATGATAAGTGGCTTGTTGCCTGTGTCTTTTTCTAACGCATCTGCCTCGGTTTTGCAGGCTACTAGATCAACCAGATCATTGGTTGGGTTGGCGGGTGTTTCCGCATAAATAACCGCAACACGGCCAAGTTTTTTGGCCTTTTCTATTGCCGCGGCCAATGTGGGGCCAGTGCCACCTGCTTCAAATTCAACCGACTTAACGCCGTATTCAGGTAAAATGTTGCGAATAAGATATTCGGTACCACCATAAATTGGGGCGCTATAGATAATAACATCCCCCGGGCGCAGGTGCGACAGCAAACAAGTGGAAATAGCCGCCATGCCTGAGGCAAAAACCAGTGCCTTGTCAGCTTTTTCCCATAAAGCCAAGCGGTCTTCTAATACCTCTAAGTTGGGGTTGTTTATGCGGCTGTAAATTAGGCCAAGCTCTTCGTCTTGGCGTTTTTCGCGCTTGCCGTAAGCCACTTCGAAAAATTCTTTACCATCGTTTGCAGTTTTAAATACAAAGGTACTGGTCATGAAAATAGGTGGCTTTAATGAACCCTCTGAAAGCATGGGGTCGTAGCCATAGCCCATCATTTGTGTTTCGGGTGAAAGAGTGTGATTTCCCAATTTGGTGGCGTGAGTGTCTTTGGCACCAGTGTCTTTGGTCATGAAGCATCCCCTATATTATTATTTGTTACCGCTTCTTAATGGGAAAGGGTATCAGGATGCAAGAGAATATCGCCTGCCTTTAGCCCTTTTATAAGTTGTCTGTTGCCATCAAGGTTAACGCCACCCAAGCTAACCACCTGTTTGTGGGCAGTGCCGTTAATTAAAACCCAAACAATGTTCAACTGTCCCATTTCACGAACGTACGATTGCGGTATATAAATTTGCTGTTCTGTACCCATAGGAATATGCAAACGCACAAAAAGCCCCGGCACTAATTGGGCATCGGTAATTATTGATGCCTTAACCAAAAAGCTTCTTGAGCCAGTATGAGCCTCAGGAATTATTTCCTCAACTATACTGGTAAACGCCTTGTTTATACTTGGCACCTCAGCTTGCAGTTCGTCGCCAATTGCTAGGTTAAGTGCCAGACTTTCTCTGACATTTACCTCAACCCTGAGGGTGGTGGGATTGTAAATAGAAACCAGTGCCATACCTGGGCTAGCCATAGAGCCGGGTTCAGCTAATCTATCTATAATGCGGCCTGATATGGGTGCTTTTATTTGACTGAAATTTAGAGCTGTTTGCGCTTCTTGTGCTGAGGCGTTTGCCCCTGCTAGCTCGGCAATGGCACCTTGATAATTAGCCGTGGCTTGGTCCAGTTGGGCTTTAGATGAAACCCCTTCGTTATACAGCTGTTCAATTCTTTCAAAATGGGGGCGCGCTTGGTCTAGCTTAACCTCAAACGACCTAACCTGCTGTTGCCACGATGTCAGTCTGGCTTTTAAATCTTCGTTGTCCAACTCGGCTAGTAAATCGCCAGCCTCAACCCTGTCGCCCGCCCTGACGTGAACGGCCTTAATGCCCGCTAAAAGACGCGATGAAACAATGGTGGCAACTCTAGCCCGCAGGGTGCCAGGCAGGGTTTCAAAAACCACCTGTTCATGGGTAGTTACAGCGAAGGTTTCCGCACCGCCATCAACCTTAACTTGGTCTAAAATAGAGGGTGAAATTTTTTCTTTAAACACGCCGCCAAAAATAGCCATAACAAAGCCCAGCATAATAAGTGCTATTGCGGGCAGTACCCATTTCTTTTTCATTTCAATCATGTCTGCTCTCCACCTGATGAGGGGTATTTGTCATTGAACGCCATAATATAAACCACAGGTACAACAAGAAGTGTAAGCGCTGTGCTTGTTATAATGCCAAAAATAATTGCCAGTGCTAAGCCACTAAACACAGGGTCAAACATAATGACCACATTGCCAAGTAAGGTTGTGCCAGCAGTTAACAAAACTGGCCGCATGCGTATGGCACCTGCGCGTATGGTGGCATCAATTAATGCTGTGCCATTGGCTAGCTCTATTTTAATAAACTCAACCAATATTAGCGAGTTTCTAATAACAATGCCCGCAAGTGCTATCATGCCGATCATGGCGGTTGCGGTAAATAGTGTGGGGTCGGGTGCGCCTGCAATTAGCCGTTCGCCGAACAGGTTAACCATGAAAAACCCGGGCATAATACCAATAATGGTAAGCGGAATGGCTGACATTATAATTCCTGTAAGGGCATGGGAACCAGTTTGGAAAAATAGCACTATGTATATGGCCGCAAGCGCAAACATGAAGGCTAGCCCCATGTCGCGGAACACTCTAATGGTTATGCGCCATTCACCTTCACCCGCCCAGTTTACTAAAATGTCATCAGGCACGTCCCAACCAACTGTGCCACCGTTTGAGAAAAAGCTTCGTGATTGCCAAGGTGTGGGTTCGACGTTTGTTTCACCCATGTCCGCAGAAATATCAGCAATAATTTCACCCGGTGTGCGGCCTGAACTGTCCGCAGTTACATAAACCACAGGCCTAAGGTTTTTATGATAAATGGTTTTTTCCACCGTGGTTCGGTTGAAAGTTCCAAGCTCACCAATGCTTAAAATATTTTCACCACCCTCGTGCAATCCAGCCAAACCTTCATTGCGCACCAATCCGGGCCGCCCTTGTACTAACAGGTTAGCCAAGTCGCTAGACTGGTCACGAAGCTCAACTGGAAGTCTTATGGTTATTGGCAGGGGCAGGGCTTCTTTGTCATCTCTAATATGTCCTGCAACACGTCCGCCAATTGCCATGCTTGATGTGGCAATGATATCAGCAGTTGAAACCCCTGAAAGTGCGGCTTTTTCCTTGTCGGTTACAAACATTAATAATGCCTGATCGTCCTCAACCGAGGTATCAACATCTGTCACAAGCGGTTCTTGTTTTAAGCGGTTTTCCACAGTTTTTGCCGCGGCAATAATATCGCCATATGGGGTTAGCATATCGCCGTAAACTTCAGCCACAATGGTGCTTAAAACAGGCGGTCCCGGTGGCACTTCTACAACCTTAATTCTGTGACCATTTATGTTTAAGGGTTCTAGCACCTGCCGTAAGCGCAATAAAATAGCATGTGACTGGTGCTCTCGCTGTAACTTGTCCACCAAGGTTATGCGCAGGTCGGCTTGGTGTGAAGCCAAACGTTGTTGGTAGCCCCTAACCATGCCGCTAAAGTCAACAGGTGACGGTGTGCCGATAAAACTGCCAATGGCCTTTACCTCAGGAAATGTCAGGGTAATGGCGGCAATTTCTCTGGCCTTGGCATTTGTGGCCTCTAAACTTGTGCCCTCGGGCATGTCTATAATTATTTGCAGTTCGTTTTTATTGTCAAAGGGCAAAAGCTTTAGGGGAACCAGCCTAAGTGCAGGTAAAAGTGCCGATAAGAAAAACAACCCAACAACCGTCCATATGGCCCACTTAGATTTTTTCTTACTAGTTAAAATGGGGTGCATTATCCTGCCATAAAGCCAGTTCGTAGGGTCACCAATGGTTGGTGCGCTTTGGGCATCGGCCTCGGTTAATAGTTTTTTCGAAAGCCACGGCGTTACCAAAAATGCCACCAAGGTGCTGATAATAACTGCGGCGGGTACGTTAAATGCCATTGGTGCCATGTATGGCCCCATCATTCCTGAAATGTAGGCCAAGGGCACAAATGCTAAAATAATGGTAACGGTGGACATGAGCAAAGCAGGACGTATTTCGCGCATGGCTTCGATAATTTTATTGTCTTTGCTGCCATCTTTTTTCTTTAGCGAGCGTTCAATATTATCAACCCCTGTTATGGGGTCATCGACCAAAAGCCCAAGTGATAATATTAGGGCAAATAGCGTCACCCTGTTTATGGTGTAGCCAAAGCTAAAGTCCAGCATCAGCGTGGCGCCATAACAAACAGGAATGGCAAGCCCAACCACAATTGCGGCTCTAACCCCAAGAAAACTACCTATGAACACAACAACAGTTGCTACAGCTAAAATCAGGCTTAGAACCAGATCGCTAACCTTTTCATCTGCGGTTTCGCCATTGTCTCTAAGAATTTCCACCCCAACTTCGGCGGGTAAAACAAGGTTCCATACTTGTTCTAAAATTGAGTGTATATCGCTCGCCACCCAAACAGCATTACTGCCACGTTTTTTTGCTACACTAATGGCAACCATTGGAGCATTATTTATGCTTGGCATGTTCATGTCACTAGTGCGATCCAACCATGTATAGCTGTTTGCTTCATCTGGGCCATCAATAATAGTGGCAACCTCGCTCAGCCGAACGGGAATACCTTCAATTATTTTTATAATTTGCGACCGCAGTTCGTCTGATGAATGGAAAACATCGCCTATTTCAAATACAGTTTCGCCGCCATTTTCATAAATAATGCCAGAACGCTCTAATAAATTCGAATCTCTAAGTGCACCTGAAATGTCTAACAGCGTGGTAAAGCGCGCCGCCATTGCCTCAGGATTGGGTATAATGCGTACGGTGCGGGGGCGACCACCAAATACATTTATTTCACTGGTGTTGCTGGCACTTTGTAAAATAATTGCAATTTCATCAGCCATGCGCCGCAGGGCAAAGTCGTCATATTTATTAGCATCGGTGCTGTATAGGGCAAATACTAAAATGGGAACGTCGTCAACTTCAACAGGGCGTACCTGCCAACTTGCCACTGCACCAGGGATGTTGGTTTGGTTGGAATAAAGCTTGTTATATGTGTTTAACAGGGCGTCTTCTCGGTTTTCACCAACGAAAAAGCGCAATGTCACCACCGCCATGCCCGCTTTTGAGGCGGAATAAACATATTCAATACCAGCAAGCTGGTTTAGTAGCGATTCTAAAGGTGTTGTAACCTGACGCTCAACTTGTCTGGCGCTTAAACCCGGTGCATTAACCGTAACCTCCATAATGGGTACAACAATTTGTGGCTCTTCCTCACGCGGCGTAACTTGCAGTGCAATAAGACCCAGCAAAATAGAGGCGATAATGAAAAACACAGGGGTAGAACCCGAAAGAGAGGTTTTTACCAGTTTCTCAAATATTCCAGTGTTTTCATTGTTCATGCCGCTATTTTATATAGTTGAGGTGTTTTTGCCTAGCGTTTTCAGGTAGATAATTTTTTAAAAGCAAAAAATATCTGTGCAATGTCATCATAGCTTGTTAAATATGTGCCAACACTCACATTTCTTAAGGAGCATAACCATGACAGTTCACCTACATATTGGAGATTTGCCCGACGGGTTGGATCTTGGCCCATTGGTGGCGGTAGATAGCGAAACACTGGGGTTGAACCCCTTGCGTGATCGTCTGTGTTTGGTTCAGCTTTCTAGTGGCGATGGCGATGCCCATTTGGTGCAATTGTCAGATGGAAAATATGACGCGCCAAATTTAAAAGCATTGATGGCCGATGAAAAGGTAACAAAAATGTTTCATTTTGCCCGTTTTGATCTGGCTGTTATCAAGCAATATCTGGGTGTTATGCCAGCGCCAATATATTGCACCAAAATTTCGTCAAAATTAGTTCGTACATATACAGACAGGCATGGTTTGAAAGACCTGTGCAAAGAGCTGATAAGTGTGGACCTGTCCAAACAGCAGCAAAGCTCTGACTGGGGTGCTAAAACCCTGACAGATGCACAGCAAAAATATGCCGCTAGTGATGTTCTTTATTTGCATCAATTAAAAGAGGTGTTGGATATGATGTTGGAACGAGAAGGACGGACATTTTTGGCAGAGGCAACTTGTAAATACCTACCAATTAGGGCTGAGCTCGACCTTCGCGGTTGGGGCGATGTGGATATTTTCGCCCATGCTTAAGCGCGTCTTGTATAGAACTGGCGTGTTGGCATTTGTTTTTGCAGTGCTACTGTCTGTGCCGCAGCTTGTTCAGGCTCAGTCGCAGGACATAGACAGACATGACCCTAACCTACCCATTGACATTGTTGCTGATGAGCTTGAGGTGCGTCAGGATCAAAACATTGCAATTTTCAGGGGTGCGGTAGAGGTAAAACAGGGAACGCTAACTCTTATGGCGGAAACCCTGACGGTTTATTATAAAGAACACGCTGGTGAGGGCGACGCCCCAATTGGCCGTATTGATGCCGCAGGCGATGTGCACTTGTCGTCACCCAACGAAAGTGCCGATGGTCACTGGGCAATTTATGATGTTGAGAGGCAAATTATAACCCTTGGCGGCGATGTAACCCTTATTCAAAATGATAGTGTCTTAACAGGCAACAGGTTGGAGCTTGATCTGGCATCAGGGGTGACACGCTTCGCAGGAACTAGCGAAAATGGCGAAAAAGGCAGGGTTCGGGGCAGGTTCTCAGTGCCTGAATAGCAGCTCTACAGGCAGTTTTCTGTATAAATTATAGAATAAAATTGGCTTGGTTTGCGCTAATTTGCATAATTACATGCAAAAATCGCACCAAAAACGAAAATTATCATTGTTTGTTAACAATTTTACCCCTTTAATAGCCATATGAAATGCGTAAAAGCATATAAAACAGGTTTTTCTGCCCCACATTTGTGCCAACACACAGTGATGGGTGGCGGTAATATAACCTGTGTTTTGGGGGTGACGTCATGTCTTTAGCCCCACGTTTGGACATACGCCAGTCACAACAACTGGTTATGACACCCCAGCTACAGCAAGCCATTAAACTGCTGCAATATTCCAATGTTGAATTAACCGATTTTGTTATGGACGAGGTTGAAAAAAACCCGCTTCTTGAGGTTGGTGAAGTTGAAATGGTTGAGCGTGGCGGTGAAAGACAGCAAGAGGGTGTGGTTGAAAAAACTAAAACTGAAGATGGTGTTACAGCCGCCGATCACGGCTTGGAGGGTGGCGGTATTGAAAACGATGCGCCTCTAGACACTGACATGAGTGAAAATGTTTATAACCATGATGGCGATAGCGAAGGTGTTGCAAGCCCAACAGGTAATGACGACCAGCTAAGCTATAACGGTGCTGGTGCTGTTAGTGGTGGTGGTTCAGGGTTTAGTGGCGATGTTGATTTTGAAGGGCGCATTCAAGAACATCAGGATTTGCGAGCTTATTTGGCTGAGCAGATAAAAATTATTCCATTTTCCCAACAAGACATGTTGGTGGCGGCATATTTAATTGAGATGGTTGATGACGCTGGTTATATCCACAGCCCGATAGAAGATATTTCTGAAAATTTGGATATGTCTAACGAAGAGGTGGAAGTGGTTCTGGCAACCTTGCAGGGTATGGAGCCAGTTGGCGTGTTCGCCCGCAGTTTGGAAGAGTGTTTAAAGCTTCAGCTAGTGGAAAAAGACAGGTTTGACCCATGCATGGAGGCCTTGCTCGGTAATTTAGATCTGTTAGCCAAGAGAGAGCTAGCCAAGTTGAAGAAGCTGTGCGGTGTTGATGCCGAAGACCTTGCCGACATGGTTAAGGAAATTCAAGAGCTAAACCCAAAACCAGGCTTGGCATATTCATCAGGTGAGCCTATTCAACCCGTTGTTCCAGATGTTTTTGTAAAGCAATCGCCAACTGGTACTTGGTTGGTGGAGTTAAACACCACCACCCTGCCAAAGGTGCTTGTTAATGGGCAATATTATAGCGAGCTTATTAATGTAAGCGGCGACAAAACCTCTAAAACATTTGTGTCAGAATGTTATGCCAATGCCAATTGGCTGGTGAAGGCACTGGACCAAAGAGCGAGAACAATTCTAAAGGTTGCCACCGAACTGGTTAAGCAGCAGGAAGAGTTTTTCATAAAAGGTGTGCGCCACCTAAAACCGCTTAATTTAAAAACCGTGGCTGATGCCATTGAAATGCACGAAAGCACGGTTAGCCGTGTTACTGCTAATAAATACCTAGGTACATCCCGAGGTATTTTCGAGATGAAATATTTTTTCACCTCATCCATTGCATCATCAGACGGGCAGGGCAACCATTCAGCTCATTCGGTTCGTGATCATATTAAAGGCCTTATCGATGCCGAAGATCCTAAGGCGATTTTGTCAGACGATAAAATAGTTTATATTTTAAAGAATGAAGACATTGATATAGCCAGACGTACCGTGGCGAAATACAGAGAAGCCATGCATATACCATCTAGCGTGCAACGCCGTAGGCAAAAAAATATTGCTTTTTAGGCATATTAATTTTCTTAAAATTTACAAATTATTAGAAATTTTCAAATTCAATAGGGTGATACTATTGGTTATGGTGTTTTAATGATTACATAATATTAGAGGGCTATAAAAAGCTTATACTAATACAGTTTTTATATGGAGGCTTAGGCGAGTAGTTATTTTTAAGCTATACTAGATAAACAAACCCAAAAAAAAGGAGCTAAGGCATGGATGTAAGCGTGACTGGACGTAAAATAGAAGTGGGTGATGCATTGCGAGAGCATATTGGCGATAAGATAAACGCTATTGCAGACAAATATTTCTCAAGAACCATTGATGCATCGGTAGTTATTGCCAAAGAAGGCCATCAATTTGTAGTTAATTGTCACCTTCATGCTCCTAAAAGTACCAACTTACAAAGCCACGGAGAAGCGAGCGAAGTGTATGCCGCATTTGACTTGGCTGCAGAAAAAATAGAAAAGCAGTTGCGTAGATACAAACGACGCATTAAAAACCATCACAATCTGGGCGGTAAGGAACATGAGGTTCCAACCGAAGAAGCGTAACAGCTTTTGGTTTTTACCCAGATATAGTGACTAAAAGGGTTTAAACTGCCATGGAAATCAGAGATTTGGTTAGCTCAGACGCTGTAATACCTAGCTTAAAAGCTAACAGTAAAAAGCAACTGTTGCAGGAACTGGCGGCTTTTGGCGCTAAATTAACAGGGCAAAAAGAGCAGGAAATATTCAGTGTTCTTTTAGAGCGTGAACGTCTGGGCACCACAGGTGTTGGCCACGGTGTTGCTATTCCGCACGGTAAATTTTCCAATTTAGACAAAATTTATGGGGTGTTTGCCCATATGGAAAGCCCGGTTGATTTCGAATCGGTTGATGATAAACCCGTTGATCTTATTTTTATGCTGTTAGTTCCAGAAGATGCCGGCGCTGACCATTTGAAAGCTTTGGCACGTATTTCTCGTTTGATGAGGAATAAAGAGGTTTGCGAAAAGCTTCGTGGCACAGACAGTGCTGACGCTCTTTATGCATTGCTTGGTTCTAGTAATTTAGGCGCATCTTAATTTTAATTAAGAATTTTTTATTCGGCAGGTGCCGCACCCTCAACTATTTTAATTATTTGCACGGTTGTGCGTGGTTTAGGTCGTTCTAAACTAATAGTTAAAAGCCCATTGTGCAGGTGGGCGTTTGTAACCTCCATATTTTCAGCCAGAACAAATTTTTTGACAAACTGTCGGTTGGCAATGCCCCTGTGTAGAAATGCTTTTTCTTCATCTGCGGCTTGTTTGCCCCTTATCAACAGCTGGTTATTTTCAACACTAACCTCTAAGTTGGCCGCATCAAATCCCGCCACGGCAAGCTCTATGCTCAGTTGGCGCTCGTCAACATGTTCTATGTTATATGGTGGGTAACCATCGCTTGAGGAGCGTGTAACGCTGTCTAGCAGGTTTGCAAGTTCGTCAAAGCCCAAAAGCAATGGGTTTGAAAACAGTGTTGTTCTTGGCATTTTTACCCCCTAATAGAAAAGACAGTTTATGTGGCTGTCATTTCTAGTTGGGGATAAATTGGTAAAATTCAAGAGGTAGGTTTGTAGCTTGCTATGAACTTATTATTCTGGCAGTTGGCCTTCGCTTGGCTCAGGCGGACGTATCCAACATTTGCCACCAGCGCGAATTAGGGCAGTACAAACATCTCGCGATTGTCTGTAGCCTGACAGTGGTCCCGCATTAAGGCGGTAATAAAAACCACTTGGACCATTTCCAGTGCGATCACCAAAACTAACCTCGGATCGTCTTGGCTCCAACTCGCCAATGATGTCGTAATGTCGGTTTTTTAAAATTTCCCAACCACGAATAATTTCTTCTGGTTTTCTATAAGCTCCAATTTGTACCGCCCAACCTCGAGGGTCTAACAAGGGTGGCAGTTCAGGCATAACTTCGGGTTCTGCTTCTGCTACAATCACAGGAACAACTATGGGCTCTTCTTTTGGTGCTATGCGTTTGCTAGCTTCGCTACCATCTGGGTTCAGGTCAGCCTTGTTAGCCGCATTTTCCAAACCAGTGCGTGGTGCGGTTAAGCCATAAACCAGTGCATGCATTCTGTTTTCGCGCTCTAACCCTTTAAGGGTGTAAAAGCCCGCCACTGTTTGCTCTGCCATGTTTGGGGTCATGTCAATGCTGGCAACCTGCCACGCCTTTTCACTGTTGCCCTGAAAAACATAAGCCAGTGCCAAGTTTTGCCTGTGCTGTCTTTGTGCCTGGGGCTGTCTGGCAATGCCAAGTAAAATATCTATGGCCTTTTCGGTTTCACCCGCAAGAACTAGCGATAATGCCTTGTTGCTAAGCAGGTTCAGGTTGTTGGCATTTATAGCCAAGCCCGTATCAAATGCTTTTTGGGCAGCATCATGGTCGCCAGTTAGCTCTAATGACCCGCCACGCCACGAATATGCTGTGGCGGTGCGTCCATCAGTGTCGTCTGTGCGGTCGGCGCGGCCTGATGGGCGTCTAGCACCAATATCTATGGCCTCAGAAAAATAACCA
>DAOWAS010000084.1 GCA_030634465.1 Alphaproteobacteria bacterium
AGGTTGTGATCATTGGTGGTGGTGTGGTTGGTACAAATGCCGCCATGATGGCAGTTGGCATGGGTGCTGACGTGACAATTTTTGATCGCTCAACCCAGAGATTGCAAGAATTAGACATACAGTTTGGTGCTAAAATAAACACAGTTTATTCCACCAAAGACGATTTGGAAAAATATGTGCTAGCGGCTGATTTGGTTGTTGGCGCGGTGCTTATTCCCGGTGCGGCGGCGCCTAAGCTGGTTAGTCGTGAGACCATTTCAAAAATGAACCGTGGCAGTGTGTTGGTTGATGTTGCCATTGACCAAGGTGGTTGTTTTGAAACATCTAAGGCCACAACACACGCTGAACCAACATATGTGGTGGATGATGTGGTGCATTACTGTGTGGCAAACATGCCAGGCGGTGTGGCACGCACATCAACCTTTGCCCTGAATAATGCCACATTGCCATTTGCACTGGCACTGGCGGACAAGGGTTACACACAAGCGCTGTTGGATGATGAGCATTTGTTAGCAGGATTGAATGTTTATAAAGGCAAAATGACATATGAAGCCGCGGCGGTTGACTTGGGCTATGAATATCATGAGCCACGTGCGCTGTTGAGCTAAGTAATAAAAGTTAGGGGATGGACGAGTAGCTTGTACAAGCTGAGTAACGTAGGCCACGCGGCCGTCCGAGTTAATACGAGGCACATGCGTAGGCGAAGCGGGAATAAAATGACTGCGATAGCCGTGAGCTATAATTTAGTTGTTTATCGCACTGGGAAGTCAACTTAACGCATAGGTGTTTTGTTGGGGGTAAAGTTTGATATTGTTAGGTTATGAATTTTTTAATGTTCCTCCTTGAAATAGAAAATTCAATAGCTAGCTAATAATAACAATCTTCTAATAGTTAGCTAAATAATAAATGAGCGAAGTAAGTGGCGATAAGCCTGAGTTCATACAGCGAGAGATAAATAATAAGCCTATAAAGGGCAAGTAATAGAGTTTGAATTGGGTTGGATATCCCTCATTTCCAACCCATGGTAAAGTGAGCGACAGCGAACTTTGCGTACAACCTAACTTTCCTCCAGAAGTTGGTTGATACGGGTGACAGTAATGTCACCCGTTTTTTTTTGGCAGTTTTTTTGGCAGTTTCTTGTTTTACTAGATTAGTTTTTGTCTAAGTCTATTTGTGAAAGCTTGCGCAAAATTTGCCCCAATTTCACCTGATCATCAGCACTTAGCTGGCCTAGAACCTCAGCCTCATACGACTTGGCAATGGGTACGATCTGTTCATAAACCTTGCGACCGTCGTCTGATAAAAACAGTTCAGATTTGCGTTTGTCACCTTCGGCAAACTGGCGGTCAACACGCCCGCTATCAATAAGCTTGGATACAGCACGGCTAACCGCAACCTTATCCATTTCAGCTTTTGTTGCCACTTCACCCGCAGATAAGCCACCATCATCAGCAATAATAGCCATAACCCGCCATTCGGGCATGGTCAGGTCAAATTTGTCTTGATAGCTGACCTCAATAGCGCGGCTAATGCGGTTGGAAAGCACACTAAGACGGTAGGGCAGAAAATCTGCCAGTTTGATGGTGTGTGCTTTGCCGTTTTTCATGATTCTAAGTTCTCTTTTTTTCTTGCAATTAGTTTCACATGAAACTAATATTCTGACAAGAATTAATCATAAAAATAATAACCCGCAAAGTGTAAGCAGCCTTGAGCGGGTTTCATGTAATCGCACTTGAGCGATACCGGAAACAAAGGAATAAGTCATGGCAGATATTTTTGAAAACCCAATTGGTACAGATGGTTTTGAGTTTGTTGAATTTGCGGCAAAAGACAGCGGCCCATTGAAAGAGCTTTTTCATACTTTGGGTTTTGTCGCCCAAGCTAAACACAAGTCACGTCCAATTACACTTTACCGTCAGGGTGATATTGTTTTTCTTATTAACGAAGAGGAACAAGGTTTTGCTGGCGAGTTTTCAAACCTGCATGGGCCGTGTGCTTGCGCAATGGGTTTTCGGGTTAAAGACAGCGCATTTGCCATAACTGAAACAGTTAAGCGCGGTGCTACTGAGGTGAAAGACAGTCATAATGTTATCTCAGCGCCTTGTATTGAAGGCATTGGCGGCAGTCGTTTGTATTTGGTTGACCAATACGGCGACAGCAGTATTTGGGACGAAGACTATGTGGCAATTGAGGGTGCCAAGGCACAAGATAATGACGCTGGTTTGACCTATATAGACCATCTGACCCACAATGTTTATCGCGGTAATATGGAAAAGTGGGGCAAGTTTTATGAAGACGTATTTAACTTTCGCCAAATTAGATATTTTGACATCGAAGGCAAGCTGACAGGTTTGGTTAGTAAGGCCATGACATCGCCTTGTGGCCTTATTCGTATTCCAATTAATGAAAGTCGTGATGATATTTCACAAATTGCTGAGTATTTAGACGAATATAAAGGCGAGGGCATTCAGCACATTGCCTTTGGCACTGATGACATTATTTCGTCGGTTGACCTGTTAACAAATAATGGCGTTGAGTTCCAAGACACTATTGAAAGCTATTTTGACCTGATTGATGAGCGTTTGCCAGGCCACGGTGAAAATGTTGAAGAGCTACGCTCGCGCCGTATTTTGGTTGATGGTGCGCCCACCGAGGGGCAGGGCATTTTGCTACAAATTTTCACTAAAAATGTTATTGGCCCTATTTTCTTTGAAATTATCCAACGCAAGGGTAATGAAGGCTTTGGTGAGGGTAACTTCCAAGCGTTGTTTGACAGTATTGAGCTAGATCAGGTTAGGCGTGGTGTTATTAGTGCAGAATAATGAATTATTCTGCTGGTTTTTATGCGCTCACGATAGTTTGTAAGTACAAACATCTCCGCGAGGGCGCGGCATAAGCCGCGGCGGACGGTCGTCCTAGCCTCCAGACCCAAAATGGTCTGTCGGAATATGGGCTAAAATAATCCGAGGTCATTAATTTTGATTTAGGCCAACGGACGAGTAGCGAAGCTATGAGGACTAGCGACCAAAGCGGGGGCTAAAACATAACTGGAAGCCGCTAGGCTGACCGTGGCTTATGCCACGCACATGCGTAGGCGAGCAGGTTTCCTGCGATAGCCGTGAGCTAAAATAAATGCCGTGAGAGATAAATAAAGGAGCGAACAATGAGAAAATGGATTTCATTTCCTAAAATGGCAGGAGAGACCAGCCGTCAGGCCCATGCGGATTTTCCCAAAGGCACGTTCGAGCGTGAAATGGGTCGTGAAGGTTTTTTTGGCCCCGCTACGCATTTATACCACAAGCACCCACCAACTGCGTGGAGTGACTTTGAAGGGCCATTAGCCCCTCACGCTTACGATACTGGCAAGTTTGAACATGATGGTTCAAGCCCGTGGAAAGCCAAAGAGCTGTTAAATAATGGCAGTTGTCGTGTGCGGTTTTGGAACAGTGACAAGGCCATGGACCATTTGGTGCGTAATGCTGATGGTGACGAGCTGTTATTTGTGCATAATGGTTCAGGCGACCTTTATTGTGACTTTGGCCATATGGAATACCGCGATGGCGATTACATTGTTTTACCACGTTCAACCACATGGCGCATTGTGCCAAAGGAAATGACCGAACTAATGATGGTTGAGGCCACAAACTCGGCCTACCAATTGCCAGAAAAGGGCATTGTTGGCCCCCACGCATTGTTTGATGAAGCCATGTTGGATGTGCCTGAAATAAACGATAAATTTAAAGCCCAGCAAGATGAAAATAGCTGGTGCGTGACCATAAAGAAAAACAACCAATTTAGTAAAATGACATTTCCGTTTAACCCGCTAGATGCCGTGGGTTGGAAGGGTGACAATTTGGTGGTGCGCATTAATTGGCGCGATATCAGACCGTTGATGAGCCATCGTTACCATTTGCCGCCATCAGCGCACATTACGTTTATTGCCGCAGGAGTGGTCATTTGTACATTTTGCCCACGTCCAATTGAAAGCGACCCTGGAGCGCTGAAAGTGCCATTTTTCCATAATAATGATGATTATGACGAATTTATATTTTATCATCGTGGTGAGTTTTTCTCGCGGGATAATATCCACCCTGGCATGACCACGTTCCACCCTGCAGGGTTTACCCACGGCCCCCACCCAAAGGCATTTGCCAAGGGTGAGAAGTTCGCCCGCAAGGAAACTGACGAAGTTGCGGTTATGGTAGACACCCGTGATGCCCTAAATATTTCAGATGGTGCTGAGGGTATTGAGTGGGAAGATTATATAAACTCTTGGAAAGCATGAGAGAAAACATAAGATGAAATTAGCTAGTTTAAGACCGTATGGCAAAAAAGATCGTGACGGCCAATTGGTTGTTATCTCAAAGGATGGCAAAAAATGGGGCAATTTGGCTTTAGCACCATGCACAACCGTGCAAGAGGCGTTGGATAATTGGGCCGAGGCCGAGCCAATGTTGCAAGAGGTTTATGACAAACTGAACTCAGGCGAAGACCCTGGTAATGCTGTTGCCGATTGGGCATTGTTTCACTCACCCTTGCCGCGGGCATTTCAGTGGGCTGACGGTTCGGCATATGTGAACCATGTTGAATTGGTTAGGAAAGCGCGCGGTGCTGAAATTCCGGATAGTTTTTGGCACGACCCGTTGATGTACCAAGGTGGTTCTGACAGTTTTATAGCCCCTAATGATGATATTATGATGGCGCAAGATGAAGGTTTCGGCATTGATTTTGAAGCTGAAGTTGCGGTTATTACTGACGATGTGCCAATGGGTGTGTCAGCAGAAGATGCGCTAGGCTATATTCGTTTGGTTATGATTGTTAATGATGTGTCACTACGTGGGCTTATTCCTGCTGAACTGGGCAAGGGCTTTGGTTTTTTCCAGTCTAAACCCTCAAGCGCATTTGCCCCCATTGCCGTAACACCTGACGAGCTGGGTGATGCATGGCGTGATGGCAAGCTGCATTTGCCATTACTATCGACCTATAATGGTGAGCTGTTTGGCAAGCCCGATGCGGGTGTGGACATGACTTTTAACTTTGGTCAGTTAATTGCCCATGCCGCCAAAACCAGACCGCTATGTGCGGGTACTATTATTGGCTCTGGCACGGTGTCTAACAAGCTGGATGGCGGTGCTGGCAAGCCCGTAAGTGAAGGCGGTGTTGGTTATTCGTGCATTGCTGAAATTCGTATGATTGAAACCATTCGTGATGGCAAGCCCACAACCAATTTTATGGCTTTTGGCGACACCATAAAAATTGAAATGTTAGATGCTGACGGCAATTCAATTTTTGGTGCTGTGGAGCAGGTGGTTCGAAAATACAGCTAGATTTACTAAGCTTTTCTAATAAATGGTTTGCACTGAGTTTCTTTTCCTGTTTAAGTTCGAGCAACTTAATTTAACAGGGCATTGGGGGCCAGAAATGATGGACCATGATTATTACAACAGCCCTAGGGCGCAAAGTAGAAGTAGCCGCAAACTACACAATTGACCAGCCGCGTGATACCTACACCCGCGATGAGCATGATCGTTGGGACAGGTTATATAACCGCCAAGTAAAAATTTTAGAAAACCGTGCTTGCGACGAGGTGCTGGATGGCTTGCAAGTTTTAAACCTTGCCAAGGGCGGCATTCCAAACTTTGCTGATATTTCAAAAAAACTTATGGCGCTAACAGGGTGGAGCATTGCCCCTGTGCCTGACCTTGTGCCTGATGAGGTGTTTTTCGAACATCTTGCCAACAGGCGCTTTCCTGCGGCGTGTTTTATCCGCAGTGAAGACCAGCTAGATTATATTGAAGAGCCTGATATTTTTCATGATATATTTGGTCATGTACCTTTGCTTTCGCAGCCAGTTTTTGCTGACTTTTTAGCTCGCTTTGGTCAGTTGGGGCTAGAGGCAATGAAAAACAACACCCTTAAATATTTAGCACGGGTTTACTGGTTTACGGTTGAATTTGGCCTGATTGAAACTGCGGGTGGCTTGCGCATTTATGGTGCGGGCATTGCCTCATCAAAGGGCGAGAGTGTATTTTCATTAGAAGATAGCGCACCTGGGCGACTTCCCTTTGACCTGTTGCAAGTGTTGCGCACCCCATACCAGAACAACCGTGTGCAAGATCGCTATTTTGTTGTTTCTGACTTTGAGCAGTTGTTTTTAGCTTTGGAAAACTCGTTTGCTGATGTGGTTAGCGAGGCCAAGAGATTGGGTGATTTAGAGCATATTTATAGCTAGATTAGCATTTAAAACACTTGGTAATATTTTCAGCTATATCTTTGTCTTTGTAAATCACACACATGCCATCGTGATGGTGGCCTAGTTTTTTTACCAGTTTTTTATTCCCTGTCATCAGGGCAAACTTAATATGCTTGGTGCCATCAATAACTTTTAGTGCTTTGGCTAGTTCCAACCCCGTAATATTGGCAAACTCTTGACTTGAAATTACCACGTCAGGCTTAATTTTAAGTGCAATATCAATGGCTTGCACAGGGTCGTTGGCAAAAGATATATCATACCCCTTTGCCGCCAAGTCTGTACCTAAGTGCTTTCTTATAAGGCCTGAGGTCATAACCAATAGCAGTGTTGTGCTGTCTTGTTCCTGCTTAGAGCTACTAGGTAATTGAGATAAAATATCCCCATGTTGGTCTTGTTCTGGGTCATGGCCCGCTTCGAAAATAAGCCTTATGGCATCGATAAATTTTTGCACATCCAGCCATTGGTCTTTTTCCAACCGTTTCGAGCTTTCCATATAATCTTCAAGGCGGTGAGCAATAGTTGACACTAAGTGAAAACCAAATGTTCCAGCAGAACCTTTTAAACTATGAATTTCCTGAGAAAATTTGCGAAACTGTTCGCCGCGCTCGCCTTTGCCATTATATATTTGGTCAATTAGCTGATCCAAACTTTCAAGCCTGTCTATTGTGCTTTCAATAAACCTGTCGGTCAGCTCTTGAAACATATCGTTATTAGCAGACAAAACACTTCCTAAAATTGGAATTAAAGTTAGAGGTATTATTACACAAATGCATTATTGTGCAACGACCGTTACCAATAAGTTAAGAATGGTTGTTAACTAGATATTTAAGCTGCTTTAACGCTGTTGCCACCGTCGTCACCGCCTGAATTAATGCGAGCCAGAGCTAGCTGGTCAGCAATAACACCAGTTGGTTTTGAATATTCATCAGCAAGATCAAATATCTCTAACAACGTGTCATAAATAACTTCAACAGCTTTCATGCCATCAGCAGGGGATATGTATTTGCCGTTTACTTCGTTGGCAACATTCATAATACCACCAGCGTTAATCACATAATCTGGCGCGTAAAGAATGCCCATATCTCTTAAAACCTGATCATGTCTGCTTTCTTCAAGCTGGTTGTTCGATGCGCCAGCAATTACTTTTGCTTTCAATTGTGGAATTGTCACATCGTTAATAATTGAACCCAAAGCACAAGGGGCAAAAACATCTACATCTTGGCTGTAAATTTCGTCTAAACCAACAGCCGTAGCACCAAAGTTTTCAACGGCACGAGCCACATTGTCTTTGTTAATGTCGGTAACAAATAGCTCTGCGCCGGCTTCGTGCAACTCTCTGGCAAGGTCATAACCAACATGACCCAAGCCCTGCACAGAAACCTTTAAACCTTCAAGGTTATCACGCTTAAGTCTGTGCTTAACACTGGCGCAAAGCCCTTTAAACACACCGTGTGCGGTGTATGGTGACGGGTCGCCGCTACCTGCTGAACCCTGCTCAAGACCAGCAACAAACTTGGTTTGTGTGGCAACTTGTTCCATGTCTTCAACGGTAATGCCCACATCTTCTGCGGTGATGTATTTACCACCAACGCTGTTAATGAAGCGACCAAAAGAACGCATCATTTCAGGGGTTTTTTGTGTGGCGCTATCAGCAATGATAACTGCCTTACCACCACCAAGGTTCAAGCCTGCCATGGCATTTTTATAGCTCATGCCCCGTGACAGTCTTAAAACATCACGCACAGCTTCTTCTTCTGAGGCATAGTTCCACATGCGACAACCGCCAACAGCGGGGCCACGATTTGTGTTATGAACAGCGATTATGGCTTTAAGACCAGTGTGTGGATCGTTACAAAAAACGACCTGTTCGTGGTTATCAAAGTCATCAGAAGAGAAAATTGCCATGAATATATTTCCTGAAATTATTTAGAACTATAATGGTCAGGGTTTATTAGTTACCTGTTTCCCCGACCCAATTAACCATATTATTGCATTATTTATTTGAAATAGGGTTTCGTTGTTGGGGTGGTAACGAGCAACAAAATAATAATATTACCCATAGTAATTGAAAGTATTATTCACAAAAACTGAATTTATCTTCAAAGTCATGGCAAATAATGCTTTGGGCGAATCTATAATATTAAATCATTCGTATGTTCTAATATTAAGAGGACAGTTACCTTCTCTTGTGTTAGCATTTTTGGCATCTGGGGAAAAATACACCCTCAGTTTACATATAACCAAAAGTCAAAGGGGGAATTATGGTTAGCTTTTTTAAGAAAATTTCACATCTATTTATCATAGGTTTATTGTTAGTTTTGCCTCAAACAGCCAATAGTGCTGAGGGGGACAACGTTCGCCACAAGCCTTTCATTTATGCTTATTCCAGTTCTGCTGACATGGAGTTAACCGCCAGCGAAGTGCGGGAAAAACTGCTTGGTGCGGGCTTTACCATTGTGGGTGAATACAGCCCATATGATGGTGTAATGGATATTGTGGTTACAAACAGCGCGCTTCAAACCGCCACTTCTGCCACAGATTTTGGCAGTTTTGGTGCGGTTCAGCGTGTATCCCTAACCAAAATGGGTGACAACATTCAGGTTGCTTATGTTAACCCAACTTATCTGGCACTGGCATATCGCTTAGAGGGCAACCTGGCTGAAACCAAAGCCAGCATGGAAGCCGCCCTTGGCAATGACCATTATTATGGCTCACGCAAGGGTGTAAAAACCAAAAAATTACGCCGTTATAGGTACATGGGTTTTCCCATGTTTACTGAGCGTTTTGACAAGCCAGATCTGCTAGCCACATATGCTAGTCACGATGAAGCCGTAGCCAAAGTTGAAGAGGGTTTGGCCGCAGGTGCAGGTGGTGTTTCACAGGTTTACCGTGTTGATATTGAGGGTACAACCGACACACTTTTTGGTGTTGGCATGACCGATGGTTGCAGTGGCGACACTCACATTATGGGTAAGATAGACTTTGAAGACGAACGCGCTTCTTCTCACTTGCCATATGAAGTGTTGGTTAAGGATAATGAGGTTTATGCCTTAGGCGCTCGTTTCCGCATTGCCATTAGCTTTCCTGACCTGAAAATGGTTGGTAAACACTCTTTCGCGGGTATCATGTGTGCTCCGGGGGCAATTAAAAATGCTCTTCGCGCCGCATCTGGTAATCCAAAATAAGGTTTTTTAGTTTAATTTATTATGGAAAAGCCTCGGCAATGCCGAGGCTTTTTTATTTTGGGTAATTGTTTATAGCTCACGGTAGAAAACTTCGTTTTCACCTACGCATGTGCGGCGCATAAGCGCCGGTCAGCCTAGCGGCTTCCAGTTTTTTTACCAATTCTCCTGTTGAAATAGGAGCTGAGTAACGTAGGCCGCATGGCCGTCCGAGTTAATACGAGGCGTATGCGCAGGCGAAGCGGGCATGAAATGCCTGCGACAGCCGTGAGCTATAAATAAAAGCGGCAACAAGCCGTGACCTTGAAATAGGAGCTGAGTAACGTAGGCCGCATGGCCGTCCGAGTTAATACGAGGCGTATGCGCAGGCGAAGCGGGCATGAAATGCCTGCGACAGCCGTGAGCTATAAATAAAAGCGGCA
>DAOWAS010000009.1 GCA_030634465.1 Alphaproteobacteria bacterium
ACAAGCACTGGAAAAACAAATACAAACAAAGGTTGAGCAATATATAGAAGGCCCGCTTGAAGAAGCTGCGGTACAGTTAATTGAAGAAAACTTGGCAAAAGAGAATAACGAAGAAGATAGCTCAGATGTTGAAGAAGAAAAATTATCCGCACAAGACGAGCAAAATGAAATAACATCGCCAAATAATGAAAGTGCTAATGAAAGCACTGATGAAAGCACTGTTGAAACAAATGAAGAAACAGATGCTGTAGATACAGATATTGCTGGCACTGCAAAGCAAGAAGATGAACAGGAATAAAAAATAAAAATAGCCTCGCGAAAATAAAGCGAGGAAAGTGAGATAAAAGTTAAGAAGTTTATAAGGAGTATGGCTAATGGCCGATGATGAAAACATAGAAGATGGTTTAGAGGCTGAAGCTGGTGCTGATGACGCTGCCACAGACACTGGTGCCGAAGATGCTGCGTCTGCCGATATGGAATTTGAAGAAATTAAGCAGGAAGCAGAAACTTCTCCCTTTGATGGTGATGACGACTCCCATTCAGCAACTGAGCTAGAGCCTGTTTTTGATGTTCCAGTTAATGTGCAGGTGGTTTTGGGCAAGTCATACTTGGAAGTAAGCCAGCTATTGAAACTAGGACCAGGTGCGGTTGTAGAACTAGACCGCAAGGTTGGTGAAGCCATAGATATTTATGTAAATGACCGTCTTGTGGCTCGTGGCGAGGTGATTTTATTAGATGAAAACCTTGGCGTGACCATGACTGAAATTATTAAGGGTGATCGCATCTAATTGCGTTTTTGTAAGGATTATTAATGACCGCCATTTTTGGAATATTTTCAGCATTTGCACTGGTTCTTGCGGCCATGTTTATGGGCGGGCCGTTAGCTTCATTTTTCAACCCTGGCGGCATACTTATTGTTGTTTTTGGCACCATTGCCGTAACTTCAGTTAGCTTTGCGGGCAAAGAGTTGCTCGACACACCTAGTACAATTTGGCAGCTTTTATCACAAAAACCCAAGAACCCGACAAAAGAGGCTCACAGAATTATTCAACTGTCGGAAAAAGCTCGAAAAGACGATTTGGTTAAGCTTGAAAAACAACTGTTAAAAAGCAAATCATCACCATTGTTTTTAAAAGGTATACAGCTTTTAATTGATGGCATTAAGTCAGATTATGTGGAAAACCTTATGCTGCGTGAGGCTGGAACTATCCAATCTAAAAGCCTTAAAAGTGTTGATGTGTTGCGCCGTGCCGGTGAAGTGTCCCCTGCCATGGGTCTAATTGGAACATTGGTTGGCCTTATTCAAATGTTGGGCAATTTGGATGACCCATCCACCATTGGTAAGGCCATGGCAATTGCCCTGTTGACCACATTTTATGGTGCCATATTAGCACATATGTTTTTTATTCCCTTGGCCGCCAGAATTGAGCGCATTTCGGGGGATCAAGCTTTGTTAAATTCTGTTTATGCCTTGGGTGCAAGCTCCATAGGCAGAAGAGAGAACCCAAGACAATTAGAAATTATTCTAAACACCATTTTGCCACCTGAGCAAAAAGTACGTTATTTTGACTAACAAATATTGGCGTAAGTCATAATTACAAAATGTAATTATAGAACTAGACACCACGGAGAGAGAAAATGAGACTGTTAATTGTAGGAACCCTAAACGGTCAGCTTGGAACCGCTAGTAAAATGGCTATTTCTAACGGCGCACAGGTAACCCACATTGAAGACACCCAAGGTGCTCTTGGCATTTTACGCTCAAAAGGAGCAGACCTGCTAATCATTGATGTGGCTTTGGAAATTAAAGCTTTCATCAAGCAAATTCGCTCAGAACATTTTTCTCTGCCTGTAATTGCTTGCGGCGTTGGCAACAATGCCGAACTAGCCATTGAGGCTATCAGAGCAGGAGCAAAAGAGTATTTACCACTGCCGCCTGATGCTGAGCTTATAGCCGCAGTTTTACAAGCGGTTAGTGATGACGAGCGCCCTTTCATTTACAAAGATCCAGCAATGGACAAGGTGGTTAAGCTTGCCGAGCAAATAGCCCCGTCTGAGGCCAGCATTTTGATAACTGGCGAAACTGGTTCTGGTAAAGAGGTAATGGCGCGCTACGTACACGAACGCAGCAACCGAGCCAACAAACCCTTCATTGCCATCAACTGCGCGGCTATTCCTGAAAACTTGCTTGAATCTGAGCTGTTTGGTCATGAAAAAGGTGCTTTCACTGGTGCTGTGGCACGGCGTGTGGGTAAATTTGAAGAAGCCGATGGTGGCACATTACTGCTTGATGAAATTAGCGAAATGGACGTGCGCTTGCAGGCTAAGTTATTGCGCGCCTTGCAAGAGCGTGAAATTGACAGAGTTGGTGGCAACAAGCCCGTTCCTATTAACATCCGCATTATCGGCACCTCAAACCGTAACTTGGCAGAAGAGGTTAAGGCAGGCAATTTCCGTGAAGATTTAATGTTCCGTCTTAATGTTGTTAATTTAAAAATTCCCTCACTGAGTGAACGCAAACAAGACATTCCAGAACTGGCAAAGTTTTTTTCCAAACGCTATGCCGAAATGAATGACGTTCCTATCAGAGAGCTTTCTGATGAAGCCATGAGCCAGCTAAAAAACCACCACTGGCAGGGCAACGTTCGTGAACTGGAAAACACCATTCACCGTGCTGTGCTTTTAGCGCAGGGTGACGTTATCGGTGTTGAAGCTATTTTGTTACCTGATGGTTCCACCCATTCGGCCGCACCTGCTGGCACTGGTCAGCAGTCTGGTGACGAAGCCCAAGTGGCGGGCGGTGTATTGGTGGGCAAAACAGTGGCTCAGGTAGAACAAGACCTTATAATTGACACCCTGAAACATTGCCTAGGAAACCGCACCCATGCGGCAAACATTCTTGGCATTTCCATCAGAACTTTGCGTAACAAACTTAATCTTTATGTAAATGATGGTGTCAGTGTTCCCGGTAATGAGAACCAAGGCTCTTCCGCATCAGCATAATGGCGCATCAGCATAATGGCGCATCAGTATAAATAACTGGCAGTTTTAGTTAGCCCAATTTAATTTTTAGGAAGTACGCCTAGTATGAGCGACGCAACATCAAATCAATCTGGCACTGCATTTAGCGGTGATACCGAAAGAGGCATGCGTACCGACCTTATAATGGCTCTTGGCATTATAGCCATTCTTTTAATGCTTATCATGCCAATGCCGGGCTGGTTGCTCGATCTTATGCTTACCATATCCATAACCTTTTCGGTTTTGGTGCTTATGACCGCTATTTTCATTGAAAAGCCGCTACATTTCAGCTCTTTTCCAACCATTCTTTTGGTGGCGACGATGCTGCGATTATCGCTAAATCTGGCGTCCACCCGACTTATATTATCAGAAGGGCACACAGGCTCAGATGCGGCTGGTGCCGTTATTGAGGCCTTTGGCAACTTTCTCATGGGGGGCAACGTTCTAATTGGTCTAATTATCTTCTCCATTTTGGTTATTGTTAACTTTATCGTTATTACCAAGGGTTCTGGGCGTATTGCCGAGGTTGCCGCCCGCTTTAGCTTGGACGCTATGCCCGGCAAGCAAATGGCTATTGATGCCGACCTTTCTTCAGGAATTATGGACGAAGCCGAAGCCAGAGCAAGGCGAAAAGAGTTGGAGGGTGAAAGCAGTTTTTATGGCTCTATGGATGGTGCCTCAAAGTTCGTGCGTGGTGACGCTGTTGCCGGATTGTTAATTACATTCATCAACATTGTTGGTGGCATTATCATTGGCACAACTGGTGAAGACATGTCGTTTGGCAACGCTGTTGACCGCTACACTGCGCTGACAATTGGTGATGGTCTGGTAACCCAAATACCTGCACTTATCGTATCTACTGCCGCAGGCATGTTGGTTACAAAAGCAGGCGTTTCTGGCAGTACTGACAAGGCGCTATTTTCACAGCTAAGTATGCATCCCCAAGCCATGATGGTTTCATCAGGGCTTTTATTCTTGTTGGGTGTAATGCCAGGGTTGCCATTTTTGCCATTTTTCCTAATTGGTGGTTTGCTAGCATTCACTGGCATTCGACTACAGAACAACCAACAAAATAAAGCTCGAGAGCTGCTAGTAGCTGAAACCACGCCCACAGAAGAAGCCGCCCCAGTGGAGGAACCCATAACCGCGGCCTTGGCAATTGACCAAGTACGGTTGGAGCTAGGCTACGGCTTATTGGCATTAATTAACGATGACAGTGGTTACCGCCTGACCGACCAGATTAAAGCACTAAGACGGCAACTAGCCAGTGATCGTGGTTTTGTTATGCCCTCTGTTCGCATTTTGGATAACATGCAATTACCGGGCAATACTTATGCCATTCGCATTAAAGAAACTGAAATTGGCAGGGGTGATGTGCGCCCGGGAATGTTGTTGGTTATGGACCCCAAAGGTGAACAAGTTACCTTGGCGGGTGAGCCAACAACCGAACCTGCATTTGGCCTGCCTGCCATGTGGGTTGACCAGACCCTGCGCGAAGAAGCGTCATTCCGTGGCTATACGGTGGTGGATGCCGCCACAGTTGTAACCACGCACTTAACCGAAGCCATTAAAGAAAACATGGCTGAACTGCTTTCATATGCAGAAACCCAAAAACTGTTGGACGACCTGCACGAAGGACAGCAAAAGCTTATTGGCGATCTGGTGCCAAATATTATTTCAGTGTCGGGCATTCAACGTATTTTGCAAAACCTGCTTGCTGAAAGCATTTCCATACGCGACCTGCCAACCATTTTGGAAGGAATTTCCGAAGGTGCTGGCTATTCACAAAACATCGTTACAATTACCGAACATGTGCGTGGCAGATTATCTCGTCAAATTTCTAATGCCAACACCGTGGCTGATGGCTTCATTCCGCTATTAACCCTTTCACCAGAATGGGAACAATCGTTTCAAGAAGCACTTATTGGTCAGGGCGATGAAAAGCAACTGGCAATGGCACCAAGTAAGTTACAAGAATTTATCACGGCTGTGCGTATGAGCTTTGACCAGCAAGCGCAAATTGGTCTAGTACCTGTTTTGCTAACCAGCCCTAATATTCGCCCTTATGTCCGCTCTATTATTGAGCGCGTACGTTCCGCCACAATTGTAATGAGCCAAAATGAAATTCATCCAAAAGCAAAAATTAAAACACTGGGCCAAGTTTAATGCTAAGTTCTAATTCAGGGTTCTCAAAAAAATAAAGTAAATTAGCGAGTAATTGTTATGCGATTAAAGACCTTCAAAGCCGCAACAATGGCAGAAGCGCTAGAGCTGGTTCGTGGTGAACTGGGTCGTGATGCCATTATTATACGCTCTGAGGAAGAAGACGGTAACAATGGTGCCACCATTACCGCCGCATATGAGGGCGTAGCCCCCACCCCTGAAGTAGAACCAGAAGTACCTGACATTGCCGCCCTAATGGGTGAGGCCATTCATGCCAAGCACAGAGATAATGCTGATACCAGTTTTGACCTAGAAGAATTAATAGCTGTGCTTAAGCACCACGGGGTGCCACACGACATGTCCATGCGCTTGCAAACTGCGGCATCATCATTTGCTGCTGAAAATTTGGAAGAGGCACTATCATCAGCCTTGGAAACATCGTTTCGTTTTTATAATTTACCTGCCACATCAAACCGTCCGTTTATTTTGGTTGGCCCCACAGGTGCTGGTAAAACTATTGCCAGTGCCAAGCTTGCGGCTGAAGCTGTAATGCAGAAAAAAACAGTGGAAATTATTACCATAGACACCATTAAATCCACAGGGTTCGAGCAGTTGCAAAACTTTGCCACCCTTATGAAATGCACAGTAAGTGCCGCCGACAGCCCTGAAAAACTGGCAGAAATTTTAAACAACCGTGCTACGGGTGACGATGCCCCTGACCTGACCATTATTGATACCTTTGGTGTTAACCCGTTTGACAAGACCGAGTTGGAAAGCCTCGCAAGGTTTATTAAGGCAGGTAAAGCCGAACCTGTTTTGGTTATGCCTGCGGGTCTGGATCCGGTGGAGGCAGGCGAAATATCCCAGATATTTGCCAGCATGGGAACACGGCTTTTTGTACCGACAAAACTGGATGCCGTAAGACGCTATGCCAGTGTGCTAACCGCAGCACAAGCAGGTGGCATGACCATAGCCGCCATTGGCAACTCGCCCATTGTGGCTGACCAGTTGCAACCAGCTTCACCGTTGTTGTTAGGCAGGTTGATAGGGCAAATTGCCACAAAAAAAGATTTCATTAAAAACACAAGTAACCCAGATAAAAGAGCCGCAATATGACAGAAAAACCAAGAAAATTATTAGAGCGCAAACTAATTACCGTGGCATCTGGCAAGGGCGGTGTTGGCAAAACGTGGCTTTCTGTAACCTTGGCGCACACACTAGCCAGCATGGGCCGCAAGGTGCTTTTGTTTGATGGCGATTTGGGCTTGGCAAATGTTGACATTCAGCTTGGCTTTATGCCTGAACGTGACTTGGGCGATGTTATTGCCGGCAAATACACCATGAAAGAAGTTATCAGCACTTATGACGATACTGGCAGCACTGGTGGTCAGTTGGATATTATTGCTGGCAAGTCTGGCTCTGGCTCATTGGGCAACTTGGCTAGAGAACGATTAATGCAAATAAGATCTGAGCTAATTGAACTAGCCAAAGACTATGACCATGTGGTTTTAGATTTAGCGGCGGGTGTTGATGCCAGTGTGAACATTTTATCTTACCACAAGGGGCTAGTGCTTGTGGTGCTGACAGCCGACCCCACATCGCTGACCGATGCCTATGCATTTATTAAGCTGACACATATGCGTGATCCAAATACAAATATACAAATTGTGGTTAATAATGTGCCATCAAAGCAAGAGGGCAAAAAAGCATTTGAAGCCCTGCAAAAGGCCTGTCAGGGATTTTTGAAGTTTTCCCCTGCATTAGCTGGTATTATAAAAAATGATAGCAAAGTGGTGGAAAGTATTAGGGCGCAAACCCCTATTTTAAACCGCCACCCGCAATCAGACGCGGCAACGTCTGCAAAAGAGTTAGCTGAAAAAATGCCGCAGTTTGAGTAATTAGACCATGAAGTAAACACACCTCAAGGTGAATAAAATGAGTGGAGTAGGTTCAAAATCAGGTACACCACCCATTGGTCATGGGCCAAATGCTGTTGTGCGCTCTACAAAGCACCAAGACGACAGAAAACATAAAGAAAAGCACAAAGATAAAGATCAAGACCAGCAATTAGCCGAAAAAGAAGGCCATGACGAATTTGCTGTGCGCATGGATGCTTCGCTATACCACCTTAAAAAAGATGATGTTTTTGAGGGCTGGGTCACAAAAATTGAAGCTGAACAGAAATTTCTATTTGATAGTAAAATAGGAAGCTTTCGCCTGAAAGCCGCCATAAAACTAAATGTCGGCGACAAGGCTGTTATTCGTGTAATAAAAAGTACCGCAGAAATTGAATGCGTTATAATTTCAGGTGCGGGTATTCAGCTTACCGTGCCCATTCACGCTATTATGACCCCCCTAACCCTGCACGCTAATGCGGCATATAACCAAGACGCCCAACCTGCTGAAGAAAAGCCTTTGCAAGCGGCAACATATGCACCGCAAGAAAAACCACTAATATCAGGCAATGACTTGTCGCAGGAAGATGCCGCAGTTTTAATTTCAGGCCAGACAATTGACAACCTGGCAATTGACAACCTGGCAACTGACAATCAAACCATTGAAAGCCACGCCAGCTCGCAAATTCATCCACCTAAAATTAAAGATACTTCGCCGTTGGCAAGTCAGGATTTAAGCTCGTTAATTGAAGCAAGCACAAGCCCAACAGAAACCAGAGCACAAACCGTATTAAAAAAACAAGCGGGTAGTGTTCATGATGAAAGGCCAAGTTTGAGCTTTTTTTCCGAGGTGTATAAAAACAAGTTCCCCGATGAAGCTGACGAGTTAAGCAGGCTGATACAAGGGGTGGGTGGCATGGTGCCATCAGGGTTAGCGTTCTTTTTTGCCGGAGTGATATTTAAAGATGTAAAAAGCTGGCTTGGGGTTAGTATCTACACCAAAATGGCTGACCACCCTGCCCTTAAAGCATTGGAAGACGATTTCGCCAACCTGGTTGAGCATGTTCATTGCTTGGCTAATGAAAAATGGCGCTTGGTTGTATTTCCGCATCCTGATGGCGGAGAAGACCGCGCCATTAATATTATTTCAAATATCCAGTCTGGATACACCCATGATGGCGACCACATCGACATGCGCACACTGTTTACCCAGTTAAACTTTCAGCAACATCACGGCACAGAAATACCCGCAGAAAAGCCTACAGAAAAGCCTTATGGGCAAATGCAAGTTGAAGCCACCATGCTGCCGCAACATTACGGTCTGACCCTGCGTTTCGCCAGAGATTTAAGCGATGACGAAAGACGCGACATAGAGCAATTGGCTAGGTTTTATTTCACCAAAGCAGGGTTGAAAGGTCATGTTTTATTTGCCCCATTCACATCGGACCATGTGGGCTTTCACGATGTTGTAAACGACCTAACCATGTTGGACGCACCGCCACCATTTTCTACTTAAGCCATACAAATACCAAACAAAATTATAACTTGTAAATTCTTTTGCTTTGCCTACATATATTCTCTTACGTTTAATGGTTTGGGAAAGCGATTTATAATGAGCAATACTGCTTTGTTTATTTTGATCTCATTAATTTGGGGATCAACATTTTATGCCATCACCTTTCAATTAGGTGACGTGGCAAAAGAATGGTCGCTGTTTTACAGATTTCTCATTTCAACTGTTTTGTTATTTGCCTTTTCACACCTAACCAAACGCCAGCTTAAATTTAAACTTAAAGACCATAGAATTTTCTTAGGGTTAGGTGTTCTTCTGTTTGGGGTGAATTATTACCTGACATATGCAGGTACAGAACGCCTACCATCAGGCTTGGTGGCTATAGTTTTTTCAACCATTACCTTAATGAATATTTTAAACTCAGCATGGCTGTTAAAACGCCCATTTGAACATTCCATTCTTTGGGCGGCGGTTGTTGGCGTGGTTGGTATTGTGCTGTTGTTCTTGCCAGAAATTGAGCATTTCAGCTTAACAGATGCCAGTATTATAGGTTTTTGGCTAACCCTGACGGCCTCTTATTTGGCATCATTAGGCAATACCATAGCCGCCACAAAACAGGCCAAAAAATTGCCTGTTATTCCCACTAACGCGTGGGGCATGCTTTATGGTTCTATTCTTTTAGCCAGCTTTGCCTTAATTACTGGCAAACCAATGACCTTTGACACCTCGTTGCCTTATGTCCTATCGCTGGGCTATCTATCAGTTTTTGGCACAGTTATAGCGTTTTCAGCATATTTACTGTTGATAGACCGCATAGGGCCAGAGCGTGCAGGTTATTTCGCTGTGTTAAACCCTGTGGTGGCGCTAACCCTTTCCACACTGTTTGAGAACTATCATTGGACACCAGAAGGCGTGCTGGGCATGGTGCTGGTATTAGGTGGAAATTTTGTGGTGTTGAGGAAAAAACAGATCACCGCAGAACAAATAAAAACCGATCACGGTTGAACAGACAAAAGCTGAAACTAAACTAAGCTGACTTTTCATTCCGCCGTTGCATGTTCATGCTCATTTCATCTAGCTCAATTTGCTCTTTGCGCAATTCTTCGGCCGCAGCTTCTTTTTCACGGCGTTCTAACGATATTTCAAACCGTTTCAGCTCTTGGTACAAAAGTGACAACTGGTCATGAACCACAGAAATTTCTTTATCAACATCATCAATATCGCTGGATAATTTCTCTCTTCGCTCAATAACCTTGCTGGCATAAATGCCGTAATGTTCGGTCAGGCCGTCTCGCAATGAAATTTCCTGCTCTTTAACAACTTCTATTTCTAGCGCCACACCTGCGGCAACATAATTGGCACGCTGTGCCTCAAAAACACCAAGCTCACGGCGTTTTTCATCAACCTTCCAGTTTTGCAAACGTATTAAAGAACGCAGACCTTCCATAACCTAAACCCCACCACCAGTTTGTGGTGCCACAAACCCAGTGCTTATAGGCTCAGTGCTTGCAGGCTCAGCCGTTGCCAAAATTTCAGCCAACATGGCATAACAAGTGGCTAGGTCCGTATGCTCGTTTTTATCTTGCGACAAAAATGCCTCCAACGCGGGGTGCAACTGTATAGCGATATCAACTTCAGGGTTAGTACCCACACGGTATGCCCCCAAACGGATCATTTCTTCCATATCGGCATAGTTTGAAATATGCATTTTAGCCGTTTTTACAATTTGGTTTTCTTCGGGTGAATTGCACGCTGGCATGGTTCGTGAAATTGAACGCAATACATTAATGGCAGGGTAACGCCCCCTGTCAGCAATGGCGCGTTCCATAACAATATGACCATCCAAAATACCGCGTACAGCATCGGTTATGGGTTCATTATGATCGTCACCCTCAACCAAAACACTGAACAGGCCAGTAATGTTGCCCTTGCCAGTAACACCGGGGCCAGCACGCTCCAACAGCTTGGGCAGTTCGCCAAACACAGTTGGGGTATAGCCACGGCTGGCAGGTGGTTCGCCACTAGCCAAGCCAATTTCGCGTTGCGCCATAGCAAAGCGGGTTACGCTGTCCATCAAGCAAAGAACCTCTTTACCTTGATCGCGGAAATATTCCGATGCCGCCATGGTTAAATATGCCGCCTGACGGCGCATTAATGCGCTTTCATCTGAGGTGGAAACAATAACCACAGACCGCGCTAAACCCTCTTCACCCAGATCGTCTTGTAAAAATTCTTGTAGCTCTCTGCCACGTTCGCCAACCAGACCAATCACTGAAATATCGGCCTTGGTGTAACGAGCTAGCATGGACATAAGAACAGATTTACCCACACCCGAGCCTGAGAAAATGCCCATACGCTGACCACGACAACAACTGACAAAACTGTTTAAGGCACGAATGCCAAGGTCGAGCTTTTCGCCAACCCGTTGGCGTGAATGTGCTGGTGGCGGGTTTGCCCGCAATGGATATGGAGAAGGCCCCATTGGTAGCGGCCCTTTGCCATCTAATGGCTCACCAAGTGCATTTATAACACGGCCCAGCCAGCCTTGAGACGGATGCACCATGCTGTCGCCCTCAGCCAAATAAACACGAGCACCAACACCAACACCCTCAACACTGGTAAATGGCATAAGCAGAACTTTGCCATCCTGAAAACCAATAACTTCGCACAGCACTTCAACACCGCCGTCAGACTCAATTCTGGTGCGCGAGCCAATTTTTAGACTGCGCTGGGTGCCAACAACCTCTATCAACAGACCCTGAACACCAGAAACCCTGCCGTAACGAGATGTTTCGGTAACACGAGATATATCTGTTATAAGACCTTCCAAGCCCAACCCTCTCTCATTCCTACAACTGCCACTATATAGCTTAAACCAATACTATAACTGAGCGTGGCCCAACCTAGCACAAGCAAGCTTTACCAGACGTTAAAAAATTAACTTTTTGTGATTTTTTATTGGAACAGTGCAAATAAAAACAAATATAGAAAAAATAAAGAATAAATGGTTTTGTTTTTTCACTTTGCCAACGTTTGAACTATTTGCTATTCATGAATGATGAAAATTAACCTTTATTAACAAAATAAAGCTTGATAGTATAATATTGTTGCAAGTCAAAGACTTTAAAAGGGGTAGTAAAATGAGAGTGTTACTCATTGAAGATGACGACAATATGCAAAGAAGCATAGAGTTGATGCTAAGCTCAGAAGGTTTTAATGCATACTGCACCGAATTGGGTGAAGAGGGCTTGGACCTTGGCAAGTTATATGATTATGACATTATTATTCTAGACCTTAACCTGCCCGATATGCATGGTTACGATGTGCTGAAAAAACTGCGTTTGTCAAAAGTTGATACACCCATTTTAATTCTGTCTGGCATGTCTGAAATGGAAGACAAAGTTCGCGCTCTTGGTTTTGGTGCTGATGACTATTTGACAAAACCCTTCCACAAGGAAGAGCTTATCGCCCGTTTGCACGCTATTGTCAGGCGTTCTAAAGGCCATGCACAGTCCATTATTACCACAGGCAAACTTGCCATAAACCTTGATGCCAAAACCGTTGAGGCTGGCGGTCAGCGTGTGCATTTAACTGGCAAAGAATACGCCATGTTAGAACTGCTATCCCTTAGAAAAGGCACAACCCTGACTAAAGAAATGTTCCTAAACCACCTGTACGGCGGCATGGACGAACCAGAACTTAAAATCATTGATGTTTTCATCTGTAAATTGCGCAAAAAACTTGCTGCCTATACGGGTGACGAAAACTACATTGAAACGGTTTGGGGTCGTGGTTATGTTCTGCGTGAACCAGATGGTTATGAAGATGAGCGTGAAAGCGCTTAAACTTAAAAGCCTGAAAGCTTAAAAATTAATCCCTAAACACCACCATAAGCCGTGGCATCCATGGCTGATGGCACGTAGATACCTCTTTGACCCTTAACAGGTTTGAAGTGATCTGAAATACCCAAAACAGTTTCAGCCGCACCAAGGAACAATGAGCCATCATTGGAAATTACATTGCTTACCCGACCTAGAACCTCTGTTTTTGTAGGTTGGTCAAAATAAATCAACACATTTCGGCAAAATACAATGTCAAAAGGACCTTTGTTCTTAAATGGCTCTAACAAGTTCATATATTCGAACTTAACCATGCTTTTAATGTCTTCATTTAAGAACCAGCCATCGCTTTCCTGACGGAAATATTTCATCATCATTTGAATTGGCAAACCTCTTTGCACTTCAAACTGTGAATATCTGGCCTCTCTGGCCTTATCTATAATTTTGTTTGAAATATCTGTGGCATGGATTTCAATATCCCAACCATTCCAAAGATGAGACTGCTCTTTCAAAATCATCGCAATTGAGTATGGCTCTTGGCCTGATGATGCCGCCGCACACCAAATGCGTAGTTTTTTGCTATCTCTATTCTTGTTTAAAAATGGCAAAACATGCTTTTTCAATATGTCGAAAGGTGTGTTGTCGCGGAAGAAAAAGCTTTCATTTGTGGTCATGGCATCGGTGACCTCATCAACAAGCTTGGCATCACGAGATGTGCGAACCTTATCGATAAGCTGGTCTAAACTTTCCAAGCCATGGGATCTGGCTAATGGAGTTAGACGGCTTTCTAACAAATAGACCTTATCAGGGTTAACAACTAACCCCGACTTCCTCTTCAGAAGGTCTCTCATAAATTCAAAATCTTCGGGTTTCAAAGTTTAGCCCCCAATATTAGTTGTCCCACTGCTGGGCCCAACTCGTCTAACGGTAAAACACTGCTGCATATTCCCGCAACAGCAACACTTCCTGGCATTCCCCAAACTACACTTGTTTCCTCGTCCTGAGCCACAAGCGTTCCGCCAGCTTCTACTATTTTTCTACTACCTTCTAAACCGTCATGACCCATGCCTGTTAATATAACAGATAGTGTTTTTGCGCCATAAATACTGGCAATACTACGAAACATTGGATCAACCGCAGGTCTACAAAAGTTTTCCTGAGCATCTTGGTTAAGGCGAATACGTACCACATCATGCTCTTTTCTCAAAACCATATGATGATCCCCAGGTGCAACATAAATTACACCAGGTTTAACCCGCTCACCCTCAATGCCTTCGTGGGCATCTTTACCAGTAGCTTTGCTTATATGTTGAGCCAAAATAGAGGTAAATGATGGTGGCATGTGCTGGGTTATAACTACAGGAATATCAAGAAAACCCTTAGCTTGCGTCAAAAACTTAACCAATGCTTGCGGACCACCTGTTGAAGCACCAATTGCCATAATTTCTGGCTTCAGTTTTGATGCAGCTTTCAGCTTAATTTCAGATGATGCACCCTCAACACTTTTAAACAAGTGCAAGCTGCTGGTTTTTGTTTGCGGCGTTTTTGTAAATGGTCTGGCATCTTCAGCAGCACCCATTGTTGGCAGCTCTTCACCCCTTTGCTTACGGCGGGTTGAGGCCAGCGCCTTAACTTTTGTAATAAGTTCATGGCGAAAGTTTACCCGTGAGGTAACATCGCGGTTGCTTTCAGGTTTTGGCACATAATCAGCCGCACCTAGACCAAGCGCTTTAATGCTAATTTCAGCATTTCTTTTTGTAAGCGATGATGCCATGAGAATTTGCAGGTCTGGAACGGCCTTTTTCAACAATGGTAAAGCGGTTAAACCGTCCATAACTGGCATTTCAATATCCAGAAGAACAACCTCGGCATCTGAACTAACAACACTGTTTAATGCCATTTGGCCATTACTGGCAGTGCCTACAACACTAATATTATCATCTTCTTCCAGCCAACGAGAGATAAAGCCCCTAATTACGGCGCTATCATCAACGACAAGCACACGAAAAGGGTTTGATGTCCCTGCTCCGTCTTTTTTGTTTTTATTAATCTGACCAGTGACGCTTGACACTTATATTAACCCTACTTGTGAAAATTTAGATTCAATAATTTCTCGGTCGAAAGGTTTCATGATGTATTCATCAGCACCTGCTTCCATAGCCGTTCTAATGTGAGCCATGTCATTTTCAGTGGTACAAAAAACCACCTTGGGCTGATTAACACCACTTAAAGCCCGCAATGCTCTTAGAAAATCAATGCCAGACATAACAGGCATGTTCCAATCCAACAGCACAACATCTGGCATGTTAATTTTACATTGATCTAGAGCGTCCTGACCATCAACCGCTTCGTTGGTGTCAAAACTCAATTCGTCTAGGATGCGCCTTGCAACCTTACGAATTACTTTAGAATCGTCCACTACCAAACAAGACCTCATAAGCCAAAGTCCTCATACATTGTTCAAATATCAGCTATTATGCTGCGTCTGAAATGTCAAAATCCAACAAGGTATCTACCTCTAGAACAACAAGTAGTTCTTTTTCCAATCGGTAAACCCCGCCACACACTGCCCGCAATCTATCATCAAGAGTAACGGGACTTTTTTCATAGTCATCATCTGGCAGAGATACAACCTCGCCAACACTGTCTATTAACAAGCTATACGGCTCGCCTTTATGCTCAACCACAACACTCATAAAGGTATCATCTTCCCCGCGAGGGGCAAAACCTAAATGTACCCTAAGGTCAATAGCAGTAACAATGCGCCCGCGCAAGTTTAACACACCAGCCACTGAAGGAGGGGCTAGAGGAATTTTAGTCATTTTCTGAGCATTTAAAACATCATGCACATCCAACACTGGAATGCCCAACAATTGCCCTGCCAAGTTTATGGTTACAAACTCACGAGAAGAGCCATCAACATCGGCTACGCCATCTGTATATCCGTCGCTCATGCTGCATCCTCCTTGTTTTTCAACTGTTGAGTTAGAGTGTGAAGCAATGCATCACGATCAAATTTTGGCACATAATCGTTAAAGCCAGCTTTACGACCACGGTCGAAATCTTTTTCACTGGTCAGGTTTGTTAAAGCAACCAGTGGAGTAGATTTCCAACGATCATCGCCCTTAATGCTTTCTGCCAGTTCAAAGCCACTCATACCAGGCATTTCAATGTCGCTGATAATCAGGTCAAACGTTGCACCATCTTCCCTTAGTTTAAGGGCATCTGACGCATTTGACGCTGTTGTTACACCATAACCAGATGATGACAATAATGGTTTCAACATGTTTCTAAAAAACGAACTGTCATCGATTAAAAGCACAGAAACATTTGAAACAATTTCAGTTTTTTGCGCTGCTTTATCCGCAAGCCTGTCGGCAAATGCGACATCCATATAATGGGCAACATCTATCATCTCGGTTGCTTTTTTGGCAATAACGCCTGAACCAACCACACCAGCTGTGCCTGATGTTAGCTCAACCTCAAGCCTGTCTTCGATAATGTCATCAATTTCATCAACTGCCAGACCCATTGTGCGCTCACCATCAGTAAACACAATAACTGGCTGACGGCCACTTTCTTTTATGTGGCACTCATCATTCATAACCACTAGGGGCATTAAAGCACCACGATATTGAACCACGGAATGAACATCTGTTTGTTCAATTCGCTCTACTTCAATATCTTCCAGTCTGGCTACCAATGACAATGGAACTGCCTTCTGGTTTGTATTTCCAGCATGGAACACCAGAATTGTTTCTGTTTCACTTACTGTTGATGCTTGCTCATCTGTACCTTTGCCAGCCTCGGCATTAGAAACATTAGCGTTTGCCAGTTCAGATATACCATTTGGATCAAGGATCATAATAACCGTGCCATCGCCCAAAATAGTGTTACCTGAATAAATTGACATATCTTTCAACAATGGAGCCACTGGCTTAACCACAATTTCTTCTGTGTCGAAAACCTGATCAACCACAATGCCGAATGTGAAAGCACCAACTTGTGTCACCACAATAAACTGGTCTGATTTCAAAGCCTCATCGCTATGCGCCTCTTCGGTGGCATAACCCAAAGCTTCGTTTAAGAACACTAATGGCAACAGCGCATTTCTCAAACGCAACACTGGTGTGTCTTTAATTTTCTCAATAGCATATTCGGTTCTTGAGGATGCCCGAACCAGTTCCAGAACACTAATTTGCGGAATAGCAAAACGTTGACCTGTAGCTTCCACAATCATGCCAGAAACAATAGCAAGAGTTAGCGGTATTTTAATGGAAAGGCTTGTGCCCTTGCTCTCTTCAGATTTCAAATCAATAGTGCCGCCAATTTGCTCAATATTGGTACGCACCACATCCATACCCACACCACGACCAGAAACATTTGTCACCTTCTCAGCAGTTGAGAAGCCAGGGTGGAATATTAATTTTTGAATTTGGGCGTCTGACATAGCTTCAATTTCAGAAGCAGGATACAGCTCTTTTTCCAAAGCTTTTTTGCGTAACTTGGCAACTGGTAGTCCCTTACCATCATCCACAATTTGAATAATGATATGCCCACCTTCGTGGAAGGCGTTCAGGGTTATGGTGCCTTTTTCAGGCTTGCCAACGGCCAAACGTTCCGCAGGCATTTCCACACCATGGTCGGCTGAGTTGCGTACCATATGAGTAAGTGGGTCTTTAATCAGCTCTAGCACCTGACGGTCAAGCTCGGTTTCAGCACCGTTCATAACCAGATCAATTTGCTTGCCTAGGTCAACTGACAAATCGCGAACAATTCTAGGCAGTTTGGCCCACGCATTACCAATTGGTTGCATGCGGGTTTTCATAACCCCTTCTTGCAGTTCGGTTGTACACTGGCTTAAACGCTGAAGCGGCACAGCAAATTCGCTATCATCTGCCTGTCTTAGCATTTGCATAAGCTGGTTTCTGGTTAGAACCAACTCGCTTACCATGTTCATAAGGTCTTCCAACAGGTCAACATTAACCCGAATAGACTGGGTGCGACCGCCACCCGCAGCTTTATCTTTTTTCTTGGTATCGCCACCTTTGCTAGATGCGCCCAATTCTTCAGACTTGGCAATCATTGCATCACCTATAACGTCTAGTTCAGGGGCAACCTCATCAACCACTTCCTTGCTAGCACCAACCTCTTGCAAAACATTTTTCAGCTCGTCAACCAGTTCACCAAACTGATCCTGACCAAAACCTGCTCCGGCAATACAGCCCTTAGCTATAGTAGCGGCGCTATCATCATTTCCCTGAAGAACAGCCGTCAACATGCCGTTGCAACGGTCTTTCAAATCTTTCTCAAAAAACTGACCAAGACCTTTGCTGTTCTCTAAACGGTTGGAAATTAGGTGCGAGGCAACTGAAATTGAATCTTCACCGCCACATCTGTCAAACAACGAACCTTCAGACACTGCGGCTACTGCGGCCACTGCGGGCGCTGTGGCATCGCTTGAACTATCATCATCAGGGCCAGGGGCATTTTGAAATGCTGCTTCCAGCTCATCCATTGAAACCTCACCCGGACGCAGGTCTTCTTCTTTTTCAGGTACAATAATGTCAGGAATTACCATTTCTGGCTCAGCTGCTACAACTTTGCCATCATTTAATATGATATCATCCAGCTTCTGAATAAGCGGGCGGTCGTCACCCTTGGGCTCTTCTTCGGTTTCTTCCAAGTCAGCCAAGATGCTTTTAATACGATCAAGACTTTCTAGAATAACGGTTACACTATCAGATGTAACATCAAGCTCGCCATCACGAAACTTGCCCAAAACATTTTCTGCGGCATGGGCCACTTTTTCCAAGCGGGGCAACCCTAAGAAACCACAAGTACCTTTAATGGTATGCACCAGTCTAAAAATATTGTCCAAAACGCTCTTGTTGTTTGGATCCTGCTCCAATTCAACAAGTTGCACATCAACTTCTTCAATACTTTCAAATGTTTCAGTTAGAAACTCATTAAGAAGATCATCCATTATACACCTATTTAGTTGCCCGAAAGCCATACAGTCTGGCTATTATTTCAAACGTTTTTACTTTTTTAAACTTCTGAAAATCATCAACAAAAGTTATTTATAAAAAAATAAAAACGTTCCTCCTAAAACACTTTATTCCAAACTTTAAAGAATAAAGAACCCCATACTACGGTCTAAGTATACAACTTGTACTCATTCTAGTTACAATTTCATTAACAACAATAAATAACAGGCTAATTTTTACAAAAAACTTCTATATTTGCAGGAAATCAATTCTCAACAGCAGAATTAGCAGGCCAATTAACCAAAAAACGCAATGTTTTGTCTTCACTATCATCCAGTGAAACACTTGCCTTTATGTCACTGGCAAGTGAAAATATTAACGCGACAGGTGCGGTTCTAGGCTCGACCACTATGCTTTGACGCGCGGCATCACTGGCGGCGAACATTTCTTTAATCGGTGGGTATAATATTACGGTGTCGCCACTAACATTAATAGCCAGTGTCATTTCGTCTGCCTTGCCAAGGAAAAGGGTTATTTCCCCGCCCCTAACCAAACTTTCAGATGCTATTAGCACCAAGTTAAGCAAAAGCTTGGCCGAATTTTTTGACAAAACCTCAATATCTGATTGCCAGTTCAAGGTTATTTTCTTTGATTGCAGGAAACTGCTTATTAAAGCCTTGGTTTTACCCATCTCAACCACATCGCCCAAGCCACCGCCAGAACCAAATGCAGCGCGGTAGAACTGAACCATGCTTGATGATTGCTCAGAGCTTTTTTTAATCAGGTCAAACACCTGATCCCGCATTTCAGGATCGGTTTCATCATCTAAAATTTCTATGCCGTTAGATACAGCACTTACAGGACTTATTAGGTCATGACAAAGACGAGAGCACAACAGTGCCGCGAAATCAATTTCGTTCATGTGCCCCCCAATGCTTGCAACCGCTAATATTTACGGCCTAATAATTCCAGAATTCATTATATATTTTATATGGTTAGGATGTCGAATTAAAAGTAATTGGCTCGCCTTGCGGCGTTCCTATCAGTTTGTCATTCCACATTATTTTTTTGCCTCGTATCATGGTGCCAAAAGGTTTGCCCTTCAGGGTCATTCCTGTAAACAGCGACCAGCCACACTTGCTTTTCAGCCAGCTTTCATCAACTGTCCATTTTTTGTCTAAATCAACAAATGTCACATCCGCATGCAAGCCAACCTCAATTGCGCCTTTGTCCTTCAAACCAAAAATTCGCCGTGCCCCAAAACTGGTCAGTTCAACCAACTTACCCAGTGTTAGCCTGCCTTCAGCCACATGGTTCAACATTACTGGTAACAATGTTTGCACACCGGGCATTCCCGATGGGCTGTCAGGATAGGTTTGCGCTTTTTCTTCTTTAGTATGTGGCGCGTGGTCAGACCCTATAACGTCAACCGTGCCGTCATTAACCGCCGCCCACAGCCCCGCCATGTGGCTGGCATCTCTAATGGGTGGGTTTTGCTGGGCTAGTGTGCCAAAACGTTCGTAACAATCTGGCGCACCAACGGTCAGGTGTTGTGGTAATATTTCAACGGTAAGTAGCTTGTTTCCTGCAGCTTTTTCAGCACGCAAAATATCCATTTCTTGCGCGGTGGATATGTGTAAAACATGAACCTTGCGCCCAACTTCCTTGGAAATTTTCAGCAATCTTTTGGTGGAGCGTATAGCGGTCTCATCATCACGCCAAATTGGGTGGCTAGACGGGTCACCAGCAACACGCTTGTCCAAACGTTCGTTCATTCTAAACTCATCTTCTGAATGAATAGCCACCCGCCGTTCACCAGACGAAAGTGCGGCACGCAAGCCATCATCACCCGCAACCAACAGGTCGCCAGTTGACGCGCCCATGAAAATTTTCACGCCAGATGTGCCGGGCATTTTTTCCAGCTCGGCCAAGCTTTCAGCATTTTCATTAGTTGCCCCCACATAAAATGCATGGTCGCACCACATACGGTCATGGGCACGGTTTAGCTTATCTTCAATGGCTGCTTTTGTGGTGGTTGATGGCTTGGTGTTAGGCATTTCAAACACGGCGGTAACCCCGCCCATAACTGCGGCTAACGACCCTGATGCTAAATCTTCTTTATGTTCATTGCCGGGTTCTCTGAAATGAACTTGGGTATCAATTACCCCTGGCAAAATATGCAAACCAGTTGCGTCTATTACCTCGTCTGCCAGACTTTCATCTAGCGAGCCAATTTCAGCAAACCTGCCATCTTTAATACCAATGTCGGCGCGAACACTGCCCTCAACACTAACAATTGTTCCGCCTTTTATAATGCTGTCAAACGCTTTGCCCATAACTCACTCCTGTTTGTATCAATTAATACCCCCAATTACAGTTGCAAGAAAGCCTTAAAGAACTTAAATAACCTAAGAGGACTAAAAAATTGGACAAGACATGACACAAATTAAAAAAGCCATTCATCTGAACAACCGAGGGCTAGTTAGCTTAAGCGGAGCTGACAAAAAAAGCTTTCTGCAAGCTATAATTACCAATGACATTGAAAAACTAGCGTCCGACAGCCCGCTTTATGCCGCTATTCTAACCCCGCAAGCCAAATATCTGTTCGACTTTTTATTAAGCCAAAATGCTGATGGCTCTGTCATTTATATGGATTGCGAATTGACGCGTATTGATGATCTTTTAAGGCGTTTGACCATGTATAAATTAAGGGCTGATGTGGAAATTAAAAACATCAGCGATGCATTCAACATCTGGTCTGTTTTGGGTAACGGCCTTGGGTTTGTTGACCCCCGCCATGTTGAGCTAGGCAGTCGTTTGATATTAGCAAAAGACCAAAAGCCAGACATGGACATAGCACCATATGAAAACTATGAAACCCTGCGTTTAACCCTAAATATTCCTGATGCATCCAAGGATATTGAAGTGGAAAAACGCCCCGTTTTGGAAGCAAACTATGTTGCCCTAAACGGGGTTAGCTTTACCAAGGGCTGTTATGTGGGGCAAGAGGTCACCGCCCGCATGCAGCACCGAAACGCCGTGCGTAAACACATTTATGGCATTGGTTTTGCGGATGATGCACCAGAGTTTGGCACAATAATTTATGCTGGTGATAAAAAAGCAGGGCATGTTTTGTCATCGCAAAACGGTCTGGCACTAGCCCTGATAAAAGATGAATATATTGATGCTGAACACAGTTTAAGCGCAGATGGAAAAGATATTGAGTTACGCTCATAAAATAGCTAGGCTTAAGTATATATTTTAGGGGGAATAGCCATGTCGCGTAAACATAAAAGAAAAGATGAAAGCAAGCTGAAAATGCTTCTTGCTGTTGTCGTTGTTACAATTTTGGTTATCTATTTAATGCAAACTTAAGCTTAGGCACTTTACTGGTTTTTCTTGTTTTCCAGTGCCGCCTGTGCCGCCGCTAAACGAGCAATTGGCACACGGAACGGCGAGCATGAAACATAATCTAACCCCGCACCTTGGCAAAATTTAATGGAACGCGGGTCGCCACCATGTTCGCCGCAAATACCCATTTTTATATCAGGTCTGGTTTTGCGACCACGCTCAACCGCCATTTTAATCAGCTCGCCCACACCTTCAAAATCCAACGAAACAAATGGGTCTTCATGAATGATGTGTAGCCGCAAATATTCGCTTAAAAATGTCTGGGCATCGTCCCGCGAAACACCCAGTGCTGTTTGGGTCAAGTCATTGGTACCAAACGAGAAAAACTCGGCCGTTTCGGCAATATGCCCCGCCGTAATAGCCGCCCTTGGCAGTTCTATCATAGTGCCAACAAAATATTCTATTTCGCTATTTTTTTCTGCAAACACTTGCTTTGCTACGTTATCAATGCGCTCTTTTAAAAAGTCCAATTCTTCTTTTAACGCCACTAACGGTATCATTATTTCTGGCACAATGGCCTGACCTGTTTTTTTCTGCGCTTCAATGGCACCTTCAAAAATAGCGCGGGTCTGCATTTCATAAATTTCAGGGTAACTAATGCCCAAACGACACCCCCTATGCCCCAACATCGGGTTGCTTTCGTGCAGTTCGTTGGCACGGCGTTTCAACTGGGCGGCACTAACATTCATGCCCTCAGCCACGGTGGCAAACTCTGCTTCTTCACGGGGCAGGAATTCATGCAATGGCGGGTCTAAAAGCCTGATAGTTACAGGCAAACCCTTCATAATTTCAAATATCTCGGCAAAGTCGCCCCTTTGCATGGGCAATATTTTTGCCAAGGCTACTTCACGGCCTTCCACATCATCAGCCAAAATCATTTGCCTTACTGCGACAATACGCTCGGCATCAAAAAACATATGCTCGGTTCGGCACAGGCCAATACCCTCAGCACCAAACTCGCGGGCGGTGCGCACGTCTTTCGGGGTTTCGGCATTGGTGCGAACCTGCATGGTACGCACCTCGTCTGCCCAGTTCATTAAAACACTAAACTCGCCAGCCAGCTCTGGCTCTTGGTGGGCAACCTCACCCAACATCACCTCGCCGCTAGAGCCATCGAGCGTAATAATTTCACCTGCTTTTATCTCATGCCCAGCAACACGCATAACACCCTCGGCCACGTTAACATCCAACTCACCAGCACCAGCAACACAAGTGCGCCCCATGCCCCGCGCCACCACTGCCGCGTGCGATGTCATACCACCACGCGATGTTAAAATGTCGCTTGCCGCGTGCATGCCATGAATGTCCTCTGGGCTGGTTTCCACCCGCACCAAAATAACCTCAGCACCTGTTGCGGCCTGACGTTCAGCCTCGTCCGCGGTGAAATACACCTTGCCCGATGCCGCCCCCGGGGACGCTGGCAAGCCACGGGTTAAAACTGTTCTTTCAGCGTCAGGGTCTAATGTCGGGTGCAATAACTGGTCTAGTGACTTGGCCTCAATTCTAAGGAGTGCCTCTTCTTTAGTTATTTTTCCCTCTTCCACCATATCAATGGCAATTTTTAGTGCGGCTTTTGCGGTGCGTTTGCCTGTGCGGGTTTGCAACAACCATAACTTGCCTTTTTGTACGGTAAATTCAATATCCTGCATTTCGCGGTAATGGTCTTCTAACAGGTCAAAATTATCTGTCAGTTGTTTATACACCTCAGGCAAGGTCACTTCCATTGAGGGTAGTTCTGCACCCGCCTCTACCCGCGCTTGTTCGGTTAAAAACTGTGGTGTTCTTATGCCTGCAACTACATCTTCACCCTGCGCATTTATCAAATACTCACCGTAATATTCATTATCGCCAGTGGCGGGGTTGCGGGTAAATGCCACACCCGTGGCTGAACTGTCCCCCATGTTGCCAAACACCATTGCTTGCACGTTTACGGCCGTTCCCCAGCCTTCGGGAATGGCGTGTAAACGGCGATATGTTTTGGCACGGTCAACGCCCCACGACGCAAACACAGCACCAATTGCCCCCCATAACTGGTCGTATGGGTCTTGGGGAAACGGCTTGCCAAGCTCTTCTTCAACTTTGGCTAAAAATGCCCCACATAGCTTTTTCCAATCGTCGGCCTCTAAGTCAGTGTCTTTGATATGACCATTATCTTCCTTGTGCATTTCGATAAGGTCTTCAAAATGATAATGGCTGACACCTAGCACAACATCTGAATACATTTGAATAAAACGACGGTAACTATCCCATGCAAAACGCGGGTTTTCCGAATTTTCTTCCAAGCCTTTAACCGTCACATCGTTAAGGCCAAGGTTTAAAACAGTGTCCATCATGCCCGGCATTGAAACTCTGGCACCTGAGCGCACTGAAACTAAAAGTGGGTTATGGTTGTCACCAAACTTGGTGCCAACAATATCTTCCACGGTTTTAAGGGCGGCGATAACTTCTGTCTTCAGGCTGTCGGGATAAGCATTATTTGCGGTAAAATGGGTGCAAACCTCGGTGGTGATAGTAAACCCCGGCGGCACATCTATGCCAATAGAGGCCATTTCAGCCAAGTTCGCCCCTTTGCCACCCAATAAATTTCTGTCTTGCGCCCCACCCTCTGCCGAGCCGCCGCCAAAGCCAAAAACAAATTTAGATGCCATTATAGCTACCCTTCAATTTTAGAAAAATCTGCGACCAGATCGCATTCTAACTTAATCCTCGACAACAGGTTTAATCGATTTACCCTTGTTGCTTTATCTTCTGAATTAACAATTACATCTTCAAAAAAGTCATCAAGCGGTGCGCGCAAACTTGCAATAGCCACCATCACCTCTTGGTAATTTTCCTCAGCCAGTTTGGCCTCAACCTCAACATTCACTTTTGCAAGGGCTGCGAACAGGTCTTTTTCTTGGCGCTCGCTTAACTGGCTTTCCTTTACCTCGCTGGCATAAGAAGTTTTATCTTTCTTCTCTTCAATACGCACAATGTTACCCGCGCGTTTATATGCCGCCAACAGGTTTTCACCATCGTCAGTTTCAACAAAGCTTTGCAGGGCGGACACTTGCGATAACAAGCGAACCAAATCATCTTCGCCGCTCCTAGCAAAAACAGCATCAATAATATCGTGACGCATGCCTTTTTCTTTTTGCTGAACCTTTAACCTATCAGCAAAAAACGCCATTAGGTCGTCACTAAAACCAAGGTCTTTTTGCAAACCCAGTCTTAGGCCATTTTCGGTTATCAGGCGAATAACCCCAAGTGCGGCACGCCTTAGCGCAAATGGGTCTTTAGAACCTGTGGGCTTTTCATCAATGGCGAAAAAGCCCGTTAAAACATCTATCTTTTCTGCCAATGCTAGCGCAATGCTAACAGGCTCGCTTGGGCAAGCATCGTTTGGCCCTTTGGGTGAATAATGCTCACGAATTGCCTGCGCAACTTCTGCGGCCTCGCCTTGTTGTGCGGCATAATACGAACCCATAACACCTTGCAGGTCAGGAAATTCACCCACCATGCCAGAAACTAAATCAGCCTTTGCCAGTTCGGCGGCACGTTTAGCTTGTTTTTGGTCGCAACCAATTAAAGCAGCAATTTCCCCTGCAAGTTTTTCAACCCGCGCAACCTTATCAGCCACGGTGCCTAGCTTATCATGAAAAACAATGTCTTTAAGAGCGGGTAAAAACTCGTCTAGTTTTTTGGCTCTGTCCTGATCCCAGAAAAATTTGGCATCTGATAACCTTGCGCCCAACACCCGCTCGTTACCTGAACGTATCAGCTCAGCATCACCTTCAATATTAGCCACAAAAATAAAGTGTGGGCTTAAATTACCCTTAGCATCACGCATGGCGAAATATTTCTGATGGTGCTTCATTTCGCTAACCAGCGCTTCTGATGGCACCTCTAAAAACGCCTTGTCAAACTGACCCATCATTGGCACAGGCCATTCAACTAGCCCGGCAACCTCTGCCAACAAGGCAGGGTCATCAACAAGGGTTAAGCCTTTGTCTGCGGCTAGCTTTTCGGCCTTTTCTTTAATCATTTCACGGCGCTCGGCAGGGTCTAAAACAACCTTGGCGACACGCAGTTTTGCCTGATAATCGGCAAAATCTGTAACTTCAAAGCTATCGCCAGCCAAAAACCTGTGTCCTTGGGTTTTGTTGGAAGAACGTATGTTCTTTATGTCAGTAGGGACTAATGGCGTATCAGTACTGTGCCTCCAAATATTAAATAACGTTGTATTTATTTTTATTCCATCAAACAAACAAATAATAGAATGAAGAGGGCGCACCCATTTATTTTGGCCACTTCCCCAACGCATAGATTTTGACCATGGAAAATTCAAAATAAATTCTTGTAATTTTGCTTCTATTAACTCTACGGTTTTTTGACCCTCTGCCTCAATCTTGGCAAAAAGGAATGTGCCTTTTTTCTCTTCAACATGCTCTATCAGCGCATGCTCTGGCAGTGAGCGTTTAAAACCCGCAATTGCCTGCTCAGGCGCGTTAATACTAGGCCCACGCTTTTCTTCACAAATATCTGGCTGGCTAAGTGGCAGGCCATCAACCACCGCAGTTATACGCCGCGGGGTCGAGTATGTTTTAATGCTGTCAAACGACAAATTAGCGTCTTTAAACATCGCTGTTAATAGGCGGCTTAAATCAGCCTCAGCTCGCGACTGCATGCGGGCGGGAATTTCTTCTGAAAACAGCTCTAATAATAACTCAGCCATTATTCGCCCTCTTTATCTAAATACGTTTGGCAACTGCCCTTTGCCATGGCGCGCACACGGGCAATGTAGGCTTGGCGTTCGGTCACTGAAATAACACCCCTAGCATCTAACAGGTTAAACACATGGGATGCCGCCATGCATTGCTCGTAAGCAGGTAGCGGCAGTTTTGCTGTTAACAACATTTCACATTCAGCCTCAGCATCTTTAAAATGCTGAAACAGCATGTCAGTTGATGCGTGTTCGAAATTATAAGCCGATTGCTGTTTTTCATTTTCTAAAAACACTTCGCCATAAGTTACAGGGTTGGCACTTTTGGGGTCGTTATAAGCAAGATCATAAACATTATCCACACCCTGCACATACATGGCTAAACGTTCCAAGCCATAAGTCAGCTCGCCAGTTACAGGGTTGCAATCAAAACCACCCATTTGTTGGAAATATGTAAATTGCGATACTTCCATGCCATCGCACCAAACTTCCCATCCTAAACCCCACGCCCCTAAAGTTGGGCTTTCCCAGTCGTCTTCAACAAAGCGAATATCGTGTTTGTTAACATCAATACCAATAGCAGTAAGCGAGCCAAGATACAGGTCTTGAATGTCGTCAGGGCTAGGCTTTAACACCACCTGAAACTGGTAATAATGTTGTAGGCGGTTTGGGTTTTCGCCGTACCTGCCATCGGTTGGGCGGCGGCAACCCTGCACATATGCCGCATTCCACGGTTTTGGCCCTAACGAGCGCAAAGTAGTGGCAGGGTGAAAAGTACCCGCACCCATAGGGGCATCATGTGGCTGTAAAATTACACAACCCTGTTCTGCCCAATAATGTTGCAGGGTCAGAATTAAATCTTGGAAGCTAGCTTCAGGGTTTAATGCTTTGTTTTTCATAATTTGTAAAATTTGCTCATAATCAGGCATAACAAAAAGGGCTAATATATGGGGCAAAACTAGCCCTCACGACGAGCAAGGTCAAGCCAACATATGCTAAGTTTAAACAGTTTTTTTGTTTTCCTTTTCAAATGCGGTTTGAAAGGTTAGTCTATCCACAATTGCATAAAAAATTATGTTATCTAAATCAGGCTACTTAAGGAGCAACTAATGTCAGGTGGATCAGCTTTTAGAGATCGTTTCAAAGCACAACTTAAAAAATGTTCTGCGGAGTTAGATTCCCTAGACGAACAGTCAAAGGTTTTTGGTGATAGCCTTAAAGCCAAGTTTAAAGAGCGTGAACCTGAGTTTAGAAGCCTGATTAAAGAGGGCGAAGAAAGCGTTGAAAGGCTAGCCTCGCTAACTGATAATGAAATTGATCATATTAAAGGCTCGCTGGAATTTACCGCCCACGCCATTAAAAATTCATTAGATGTATTTTCCGACCAATTTAAAGAAAACCAGCAAAAAAACAAAGACGACTAAGCACTAGGCATATAGCGTCTTAGCTTTTCAAATTTACCTGCACTAATATTGCCCCTGGACATACGTCTATATGACAGGGCAAATAACCTATAAACTCGCCGTCAGCCTCAACAGGCATTAAACCATGCTCTTCACCACCGCTAACATGTGCCGACAGTTTTTCTAATGGCTGGTGGCTTATTTTAGGGTGCGACATATGCTTGCCCTTAAACAAACGCCGCATATAACGCACTAAGTCAAAAAAGCCCACATCGCCCACCACAATGGCATCTAAGACCGCATCATTCATTAAAGCCATAGGGGTCAAATGCACCCCGCCACCGCAAAATGCCCCGTTAGCAACACCAACTAGCGCCACGGTTTGCTTAACCTCTAAACCATCATTTATTTTCAGGCTTATTTTACGGTTTTTATTTGTTATTAACGCCTTGAAAGCCCCAATTAAATAAGCAAAGCGGCCTGAAATATTTTTGCCCAAACTGGCTTTATTAACTGCGCTAACAATATCGGCTGAAATGCCAAAACTGCACATGTTTATAAACAATTGCACTGATGTTGAGCCATCAACCCCGCTAGTTTCAACCCGCCCCAAGTCAAAGGGCAAAGCCCTGCCATTAATCAGGGTTTTTATTTGCTCATCAAGCTTGTTACCAATGCCAAGTGACCGTGCGGTGTCGCAACCAGTACCCACACCCAAAAAGCCCAATACAGCATCAGGGTTAAGCGGGGTTTTATGACCATCATCACTAAAAAAACCGTTGATAACCTGCGACAAGGTGCCATCGCCACCAACGGCTATAATGCGGTTAAACTCACCGTTTATGGCACTGCGGGTCAGGTGGGTTGCATGGGCGGGATATTGGGTGAAAACGGTTTCAAAACTGCCAATGGCTTGTTTTAGTTTAGCCTCAATTTCAGGCCAGCGTTTTGCCATTTTGCCTGAGCCTGAAAACGGGTTAACCACAACACATGTTTTATAACCTGAACTAAGCAAATTATAGCCCCCAGCGATCCCAGTATGAGCGTGTTTCAATGGTGTCCAAAACATCGTCCGACCAAGAACCCCCGCTTGAAACGGAAACATCGCTTTTAGAATCAATGCCGCGCAACATGCTTAAAAGGCCAAAGGGTTCTTTTTTGGGTTTAATAGTTCTGACACGAACCCGATCACCAAAACGGTCTTTTAAAAATGTTCGCATGTCGGCTGTGTCGTCAATAAGGCCTAGCTTTTGCGCTTCTTTTCCTAGCCAAACGTCGCCAGAAAACACTTTAGCCTTAGGCCCTTTCAGGCGTTTGCCACGGCGTTCTCGCACCTTGGATTTGAAATATTCATGAATTTCACCCTGAATATGTTGAAGCCTTTTAACGTCTTCTTTTTTCTCTGGTGAAAACGGGTCCAGCAGGCTTTTTTGCTCGCCCGATGTATAAAGCCTGCGCTCCACACCAAATTTGTCCAACACCTTGTCAAAGCCAAAGCCAGAATAAACCACGCCAATACTGCCAAGTATTGATGCTTCGTGGGCATAAATTTCATCACCCGCCAAGGCCAACATATAGCCGCCAGATGCCGCCACATCTTCACAAAAGGTCAGAACGGAAATGTCTTTGTCTTTGGCAAGGTTGCGAATGCGGTCAAGAATTAACGCTGACTGAACTGGCGAGCCGCCAGGTGAATTAATTATCAAAACAACGGCCTTAACCCCCCTTAGGGAAAAAGCGGTGGTCAGAAGCTTTTCAGTGTTTTCCAAATTTATACTTTTGGTTGTACGTGAGTTTGGCGCAATAACACCTGCCAAGCGCACTACGGCAACAACTGGCGCTGGATTAGCACTGAAATTATTTAAAAAAGCTAATATTTGCTCCCACATTTACAATCACCTTTTACATTCATAGTTAAAATTTATTTGTCACACGACAACAGCTCATCAGCCAGACCTGCCTCGCTAAGAGTGCGCTCAGCAATGTCAAAGTCGTCGTCATCCACCATAATTCTACGAGGGAAAAGCCCTATACTGCCCTCGGTAATGCTTATATTTTCATCAAATACAAGACAACCAATTCCCCTATCCTGCAAAAGAGATTGCACGAAAGAGATTAAAATAACATCAGTTGTTTTTAATAAATTTTGCATTTTTTGTTTCGCACACTGTTTCTTTGCCGTAAAAGTATATATGAAGATAACAAGCAGACTAACTATAAACCACTAAAATGCAAATGGACCAAATTGTGAGCAATATAATAAAAATGACAAAACCATTGGACCAAAATGCTGATAAAAGCACCAATATTGATAGTGCTATCACCCAGTTACAAGAACTGGTGGCTAAAGACATGCTGGTGGTTAACCAAACCATTTTAGATCGCATGAAAAGCCCTGTGGTTCTTATTCCTGAGCTTGCAGGACACTTAATTGCATCTGGCGGAAAACGCCTTAGACCCATGCTTACACTCGCTTGTGCCAAACTGGTTGGCTACGAAGGGCAGCGCCACACCAAACTGGCAACCTGTGTTGAATTTATTCATACCGCCACCCTGCTGCATGATGATGTGGTTGACGAAAGCAACTTAAGACGCGGCAAAGAAACTGCCAATGTGGTTTGGGGCAACAAGCCTAGCGTTTTGGTTGGTGATTTTTTATTCTCACGCTCGTTCGAGTTAATGGTGGAAGATGGCTCGCTTAAAGTTTTGAAAATTCTATCAAACGCATCATCTGTTATTGCCGAGGGCGAGGTGTTGCAACTAACCACCACAAGCAACATGTCCACAACCGAAGATGCGTATTTAGAGGTTATAAAAGCCAAAACAGCCGCACTTTTTGCCGCCGCTTGTCAAATTTCTGCGGTGGTGGGAGAACGTAGCGAAAAAGAAGAAGAGGCCCTGAAAAGTTACGGCATGAATTTGGGCATTGCCTTTCAGCTTATTGATGATGCCTTGGATTATTCAGCCAAGCAAGCAACCTTGGGCAAGTCAGTGGGTGATGATTTTCGTGAGGGTAAAATTACCCTGCCGCTTATTTTGGCATCACGGCGCGGTGACAAAGAGGAAACAGAGTTCTGGAAACGTACCGTTGTTAAACTAAAGCAGGATGATGGCGATTTGGAACATGCCATTTCATTAATGCAAAAGCATGACAGTATTAATGCAACAGTTGAACGGGCGCGTTATTACGGTACTAAAGCGAAAGACGATCTGGCTATTTTCAGCAATGGAAAACACCGAGATGTATTGGAAAACATAGTAGATTTCTGCATCAACAGAGCCTACTAGTAGCTTATCACACCTAAAATATGATCAACGTCTTTACCGTCATTTGAAAAAGGCAACAACATAACTTGTGCCTTCGCGGGCAATGTTTTTGAGCCGTCTTCCTGCTTGGCGTGAGAAACAGTGCCAACATAAGCATGAGGTTTTTTCTTTTTCTCAACAATTTTAAAATTATCTTCCATAGCTTTTTTAGCCTCAGCTAAGTCTTGCGTTTGATCTTGTTTTTGACCTTGTGTTGACCCGCTTACCAAACTGTCGCTCAAGCCAAGCGCGTCACGCAATTTAATACCCACAACCTGATAGTCATACGAATTTAACGGTGCGCGCAAAATTGAACTTTCAATAGAACTAACCTTAACTAACAGAGCGCTTTGCATGGAAAAACGTATGGACATTAGGTCTATTGAAGACAGCTTTGGCATACCCTCAGATTTTTCATACAAGCTATCGTAATAAATGAACAATGAGGTTAGCAGGTCATCAAACATAACCTCGCTTTTCGGCTTGCCTGAAGCTCTCTTTGGTTCGCGTGTAATTTTTGGTTTGCGTGTTATTTTTGGTTCGCGTGAAACGCTACCTGTTTGATAAGTATGATCAAATACAGATGTTTTTTTATTTTCAGTGGCAGGCATCTTCGTACTCACAAAACTACTCCAACGGCAATTAAACAACCCATCCACACACCATTATAGTGCGCTTACGTGTATCTTATTTTTTGAAGGAAAATCATTCCTTCAAATTGCCTGAAGTCATAGTTTTGAGAGTATTTTCTCTCTTAAGGGGAACACTATATTAACCAAAAATCAAAAGCAATAAAATTATAATAAATGGTGCATTATTGTAACTTTATAACCATTTAAATCAAATTGTAATAAAATATAGAGTGTCATCCCCGCCACTATTAATAGCTTATTACCCCCAAAATATGGTCAACTGCCTTACCCTCATTTGAAAAAGGCAATAGCAAAACCTGAGTATTAATTGCGGTTGTAGCACTGTTTGAATCATGGGAAACCGAGGCCAGTTCACCTTCCATGAGAAGAGGTTTTTTCTCACGCTCGGCACATTCATATAATTTGCACATATGGCTTTTTATATTTTCATACTGCTGAACATTAAGATTTTTCATGGACATTTCCTGACCAAAAATATCGCGAAGATCCGTCCCCACAACGCGGTAATAATAACGACAACTATTAGGGCAATTGCTGTTTAAAATTTCTAACAAGAAAACCCTGTTTAAAAATAACTTCATTTTTTTAATATTAAGAGATGACTTTGCTGGCAACTCGCCATTTGCACCTTGCAGATCTGTATAACTGCTAAACACTGAGTTTAGCATGTGGTCATTTTTAACATTTTCAATTGGAATATTTTTCAAAAGCTTGGGCTTTTCTGTTGCTGAATACTCAACATCAAAATATTTTACCGTGGCTATTTTCATTTCACCCTCCAATAAAAAATCTACAAAGCATGCAAAAATGCAAAACCCTCAATTCGATTGAGAAGATTTCTACTGAACGTATTTTATGAAAATGTATTTTTAAAAGAACAAATCCAAGCCACGCACAAGGTTACAAAACCCTCTCAACAGCCTGAATAGTAAAATTATTTATGTTCTTATTATTAATAGTAAGACTAGCCAGCAAAGCCCGCCTTTGCAAGATAAAAATAATACTTACAGTAGATTTGTAATAATATTACTTAAAATTGTATCGAATATTATCAGAAGTTGCGTAACTGGTTTTTTATACTTTGCAGCCAAGGCACTGTAGTTTCCTTGTCTGGCCTTAAAAAAGCTGAGCCAAGAGCGCTGTCCACAAATTTACAAACAGGATAAATGGCTGCAAACAAAACAAGTGAAAATATTAAAACGGCAAGAAAGCCAAAACCAAAACTAGGTGGAAACTGCCACACAGGAGCAATAAAGCTTAACGGTTGGTAGCCCTGCAAACCACCAGCCATAACAGCAAATATATGAATGAGATAAGTTGTGCATATATAAAAGAAAAGCGGGGTTTTACCGTAGACAGCAAAGCGGCTTAAGAACAACCGGCCTCTGCCTTCCAACCAAGACAGCAGCATAAAAATAGGCCCTAAGGTCATAAGTAAATATTGTACTGAGGCGGGAAATTTATTCACATTTATAAATGCTAAAAATGAGAAA
>DAOWAS010000033.1 GCA_030634465.1 Alphaproteobacteria bacterium
ATAAGGGCGGCGCGGGCATTTTCGCCCATTTTTTTACCAGTTATAATGCCGCAGGCAATGGCCAATACATTTTTAACCGAGCCGCCAATTTGCGCGCCAATAATATCGTTTGAGCCATAGCACCTAAACATCGATATGCCCATTGACGACACTAAAAGATCAAGCACCTTTTCGTTGGCGCAGGCCATGGTCACGGCTGATGGCATGCCTGAGGCAACCTCGCCAGCAAATGTTGGACCCGACAAAACAGCAATTGGGTTATTTGGACAGGTCTCACCCAACACTTCGCTCATCAGCATGCCTGTGGTTTTTTCAATTCCTTTTGAACAAATAACCAAGGGGATATTATCAGGAATATGTTTTATCATTTCGGCTGAAATAGCGCGCATAAATTGTGCAGGACAAACCATTAAAATAAATGCCGCATCTGCCAGATCGCCGTAGTTGCCCGTGGCTGTAATGTTTTTTGACAATGGAATGTCGGGTAAAAAGTGTGAATTAATATTGTTACTGTTTACATCATCAACAACTTCTTTTTCAAAAGCCCATAGCTTAACTTCAAGCTCTGCCCTTGCCGCCGTTGCCGCCAACGCAGTGCCCCACGCACCACCACCAATAACACCCGCAATTGTCACATATTTTCTCCCAAAGAATATCTAAAGATTGCCTGTTCTTTAGGGGAAGTGCAAGCTAAACCCATATTTTTAAGTGAGGTTTAGGCTTTTGCCCCTTTTTTACCGAAGCCAACTTTTGGTGCGGTGTTGCCATCTAATGGCCAGCGTGGTCGGGCAACAAAACTATCGTCGCCCGCCTCGCCGTTTAACAGACGTTCAGCCCCCGCCCATGCTATCATTGCGGCATTGTCAGTGCACAGCTCTAATGGCGGTGCTGTGAAACTAAAACCACTGTCGTTGCAAAGTTGCTCCAAGGTTTGGCGAATGTGTTGGTTTGCCGCCACCCCACCTGCCACAACTAATGATGGCAAGCTTTCATCGGGATAGCTTTCCCTAAACACAGCCATAGCGCGCTTGGTTTTTGCCGCTAAACTATCGGCAATGGCATCTTGCAGGGCGGCGCATAAATCAGCCTTGTCTTGCTCGCTAACGGTGCCATTTTCTTTTAGTAGCAGTTCAACCTCACGCCTAAGGGCGGTTTTTAACCCCGAAAAGCTAAAGTCGCAGGTGGCTTTGTTTTTTAGTGGGCGCGGCAAGGTAAAGCGGTTTTTGTCGCCTTTCATTGCTAGCTTTTCAACAGCAGGGCCGCCGGGAATGCCAAGCTCTAATAACTTTGCGGTTTTATCAAATGCCTCACCCGCGGCATCATCAATGGTGGTGCCAAGGCGCTTGTAATTGCCTAGTCCTCTAACCTCAATTAGTTGGCAATGCCCGCCTGATATTAACAATAATAAATACGGAAATGCTGTTTTGTGGGTTAGGCGTGTGGTCAGCGCATGGCCTTCTAAATGGTTTATGCCATATAGGGGTTTGCCCGTGGCAAGTGCAATTGCTTTTGCGGTTACAACACCAACCATTACCCCGCCAATAAGACCTGGCCCTGCGGTCACGGCAATGGCAGAAATATCTGCAAGGTCTGTTTCTGCATCTGAAAGGGCGCGCTTGATAACATCGTCTAAATGGTTGGCGTGGGCGCGGGCGGCAATTTCGGGAACAATACCGCCGTAATTTTTATGCTCTTCGAACTGGCTTAAAATTGCATTAGACAAAACCACACCATCGCCATTTGCTACAGACACCACTGCTGCGGCGGTGTCGTCACAACTGGTTTCAATGCCCAGAACTTTGATGTTGTTATTTTTTGTCATAATTTATTTCTTAATAGTTTACGCAAAAATTTTATACACGTTATTGCTTAAACCACCTATAACATATGCAGGCACTGTTAAAACACCACAAACGGGGACAGGATAATTAGTAAATTACGTATAGGAACAAGGGGCAGCCCGCTAGCCTTAGCACAGGCTAATATGGTGCGTGATATGCTTCTTGCCGCGCACGCTGACCTTAGCGAGGTGGAAATTATAGTTATAAAAACCACTGGCGACATGGTTTTAGATCGCCCCTTGTCGGAAATTGGCGGCAAAGGGCTGTTCACCAAAGAAATTGAAGATCAGTTGCTTGGTGGTGACATTGACCTTGCGGTGCATTCATCCAAAGACATGCCAACAACATTGCCAGATGGCTTGGTTATGCCTGTTTTCTTGAAGCGCGAAGACCCTAGAGATGCCTTCATTGGTGCTGATGGTGTTGGGTTAATGGACCTGCCCCAAGGAAGCGTAGTTGGCACTGCCAGCTTGCGCCGCCAAGCACAGGTGCTGCGCGCCCGACCAGATGTTAAGGTTGTAACCTTGCGAGGCAATGTGGGTACGCGTTTGGGCAAAATAGCCAAGGACAAGTTGGGCGGAACACTTTTGGCTATGGCGGGGTTAAACCGTTTGGGGCTAAGCGATAAAGCTACAGAAATTTTAAATTGCGACATCATGCTACCCGCCCCGGCACAAGGTGCTGTTGGTATTGAGGTTAGGGTGGGAGATGAGGCGGTTCTGCGGTTTTTAGAGCCTTTGCACCACACCACAACCGCAATGTGTGTGGCCTGTGAGCGAAGTTTGCTGGCACAACTTGATGGCTCTTGCCGTACGCCTATTGCCGCCTTGGCTTTGTTGGATGGTGATAGCCTATCATTGCAAGCTAAGGTTTTTAGTTTGGATGGTAAAAAATGCTTTGCGGCTGAGGGGCGCGAAACCGCTGTCACCATAGCGCAGGCCGAGGCATTGGGTAGAAAAATTGGTCAGGAATTGTTAGATAAAGCGGGTGCAGAATTTTTTGTTGAGTTGAAAGCGGATTTGGCACAGCTGTAGCGGCAAAAATTGGGGACGGCTTATGCATATATTGTTAACCAGACCAGAAATTAGCAGTAAGTCCACTGCCGCACAGCTAATTGAAATGGGCCACAGTGTTGAAATATACCCATTGTTAGAAATTGTTTCGCTTCCGTCACAAAAGCTGGATCAGACCTTTGAGCAAACATATGGTGCCATTGTTTTTACCAGCCAAAACGCGGTGCGGGAGTTTGAAAAAAATAACCCAAACGTGCTGTCGGCCTTTACAGGCAAGGTTTTTGCCGTTGGCAGGCGCACCACACAAGCTATATTTGTAGCGGGTAATTCAAATGTAATTCAGGGAAGTGGCGATGTTGATGGTCTAGCAATGGTGGTTGCTGACAACATGGTTGGCGTGGCGGGTAAAATTTTATTTCCTCGCGGCAAGCATGTAAGGGGAAATCTCGATGCTTTGTTAGCGCAGCAAGGTTTTGATGTTGTGTCTGAGGTAATTTATGAAGCAAAAGCGGCAACCGAGCTGCCAAAATCGGTGGTTAATGACCTAAAGTTAGGAAAATTTAACTGCGTGCTCTTTTATTCTGCCCGAACAGCCACCACATTTATAGAGCTAGCCTTGGCTGAAAAAATAAAAGCTTTGCCGCAAACTTCGGCCGTGGCTTTAAGTGAATATATTGGCCGTGGCTTGGAAGGGCTGGGTTGGAATAGCGTATATGTGGCTGAGGAAAAGACTGAACAGGCCTTATTTGATTGCATTAAAGATGATATGGTCAAATAAATAGATAAATAAGGGGGGCAGATAAATTGTCTCAAAAAAGTAAAAAAACAAATGCTTCACCCGATGTTGTTGAGGGTGAAATAATTGATGGGCCATCACCTGCAGCAAGTGCGGGTGCCCCTGTAAAGAAGCGTGGCTACGGCAAATATATATCTTTGTTAGTGGTGGTTGTGGCGCTGGGCATAAGCGGTTGGTTTGGCTTGCCGTTTGTAAAAGGCGGCTTGAGCAGTGTGTTTCCTTCGTTTTTTGCAGAGACTAAGACGGAAGTTAAGCAAGACACCACACAGGAAGAAGCCCTTGTTGTTGAAAACCAGTTTTCGGCTGAGGACGCTTTTGATGAGCTAAATACAGCAAACGCCGCATTGGTGAGCAGAGTTGCCATGTTGGAAGATAGGCTTTTAACACTAGAGCAAGCCCCAGACCCCGTCCAAGACCCTTCCCTAGACCTGGTGGTTGCGGCGGTGGATAGCAACCTGTTGGAACGTATTGCTAGTTTAGAGCAGGCTATGTCTAACATTGTGGCTAACCCTGTGGCTGTGGATCCAGTTGTTGCCCCAACCACAGCGCCTGATTTAACCCCTCTAATAGAACGTATTGAAAGTTTAGAGGCGGCTAAGCTTGAAGCGGAAGCTACACCAACACCAAGCCCAGTAGCGGTTGTGGCAACTGCCGCCCCTGAAGCGAGTTATTTTATGTCCCTGGTTACACTTTCTCGCGCAGTGACATCAGGTCGCGCCTACCAAGCACAAATATTAGAGCTAGAGGCATATGCCGCCGCAAATGAAATTGCTGACCAGGCGTTGTTTGACCAACAATTACACCTGCTAAAACCACACTCAGAAAAAGGTGTGCCAACCGACAAAGACATTGTGGCATCGTTTAGAGATGTGTCAAAACTGGCTATGGTGGCAGAGGTTGCAGGGGCGGCGGCTGATTTGTCATGGTGGCAAAGGCCTTGGTCTAGCGTCAAAGGTTTGGTTACCATAAGGCAACAAGGCGAAGTTGCTGGCGATGATATTGCGGCACTATTGGCAAGGGCTGAGGTAAGAATAGAGCGTGGTAACTATGGTGAAGCACAAGAAATTCTGCTTGGCACAACTTTATTAGAACAGCAAGCGTTGGCACCTTTGATGGCTTTGTTAGATGCCAAGGTAGCATCGCAAAATGCTGTGAGTGTGTTGATAACACAAGGGTTACAAGGGCAAGTGCAATAAATGATCAGGCTTATAACCATATTAATCGTTGCACTTTTGGTTGGTGCTGGCTTGGCTTGGCTGGCCGACAACCCCGGTCAGGTTGTTATTAATTGGCAAAGCTGGCTTGTGGAAACTAGCTTAGCTGTTTTGGGGTTTGCCATTGCCGTGTTGCTAGCGGTTGGTTTGATGGTACAGAAAATATGGTATTGGGCGCGCCGTGAACTGCCCTTTGTTGGTGTGCAAAGGCACCTACGCCAGCAACGCCGCGGCCTAGACGCAATGAACCAAACGGTTTTAGCATTAAGTAGCGGTAGAATTGACGATGCTGAAAAGCTAATTGCCAAGACAAAACGTTTGTTGCCACCACAGCCCATGTTACATGTTTTAGAAAGTCAGGCGGCGCAACTAGCGGGAAATAAAGAAAAAGCCAAGCAGGCGTTTGAGGCCATGTTGGAAGATAAGACCTCTGCCATGATAGGTATTCGTGGTTTGTTGGGCGCTGCTATAGAGGAAGACAGGCCAAACGAGGCCTTGAGGTTGGTTGAGGCGGCGCGCGAGGCCGAACCGAAAAGCCAGTGGGCTATTGAAACCCACTTTAACCTGTTGGTTGGACAAATGAAGTGGTTGCCTGCGCTAGATATTCTTAAAAGCCAAGCTGGCAATAGCTTTGCCACAGATACATTAAAAAGAAATAGGATGCTGGTTAATTATTGTTTGGCTAAAGAGGCTGACCTTGCGGGCAAGCACAAAGAAGCCAGAGCATACGCAATTGCGGCTTATGGCTTTGATAAGGGTTTCGAGCCATTAGTTATAAAACTGGCACATTTCAGCGTTGCTGATGGCAAAATAGCCAAGGCCAAAAGCTATATTGAAACAGCGTGGAAAACCAACCCCACCAGACGTTTGGCTGAGGCATACGCCCAAATAGACCCTAATGAAAGACCTGCTGAACGTTTGAAACGATTTAAAAAGCTTATAGCCAACAACAAAACCCATAGTGAAAGCAAGCTACAGCGTGCTGAGCGCGCCATAGCGGCTGAGCATTATGACGAAGCCAGACCCATTGTAGAAAGCATGATGGCAAAGGGTAATGAACCACGTGCTTACGAGTTGCAGGCTTTGATGGTGCTTGCTATTGGTGACGACAACAGCGAAGCTGAGGCTGAAAACTGGCGCATGAAAGCGCAGAAAATAGCCGAAAAATCGGCATATTACTGTAAGCTATGCCTTACCCCACATGATGTTTGGCACCACCACTGCCAACATTGTGGGCAGTTTGATGGTCTGGTAACGGTTGATAAGCTAGACCAAGATGATTTTGCTGAAGCAAAAGTAAAAACCGCAAATAATTCCAAGTTTATTTCGCCTCCGTTATAATATATTCATTCATATAAAATATTTCGTAATATCAGTATTTGTTTTGTGTAGTGTTGCATAAGACTAAAAAAGTATTATTCTGCGCCCAACAATTAATAATAACAGGGTTGCCGTTAAATTACGGCTAGGGAGGGTTAAACAACCAATGACAAAAATAACAAAAAACATACATGTTGCAATACTCAGCGGTCTTGCGACCATGGTTCCACAAAACTACATACATGCAGAAACTGATGACAAACCAATTGAAAGCATTGTTGTGGTTGGTAGCCATATAAAAGGCGCTAGCATAACAGGCACCTTGCCCGTTAGCGTTATAGACAGTGATGACATTGCAGCGACTGGCGTTATTACATTTGAAGAACTGCTAGCAACACTGCCACAAGCAGGCGAGCGTTTTTTTAATAGCGAGCGCGAGCTGTCAAACGATGTGCGTGGTGATGTGGCCTCACTTAATTTAAGAACTTTGGGCGCTGACGCCACATTGGTTTTGCTAAATGGTCGCAGAATGGTCTCACACCCCCAAACCATGACCCTTTATACAGGTGTTCCTGTGCAGTTTGTAAACATGAATGCCCTGCCCACCTGGGGCATTGGTCGTATTGAAATTTTACGTGATGGTGCTTCGGCGCTATACGGCAGTGATGCCGTGGCAGGGGTTTTAAACACGGTAACTTATAATGATTATGAGGGCGTGGAAGCGTCATATCGCTATGGCACCTCAGAAGGTGTGAGTTTAGATGAGCACCAAGCACGCCTGCACGGTGGGGTTAAGCTAAACGAAGGCAGAACTCACATCGGTTTTTCTGCGGGTTATTATAACAGAACTGGCCTTGATGCATCAGAACGCAGTTATGCGGAAAATGCCGACAAGCGTTCGTTAATTGATCCTGACAGTCCATTTTTTGGTAATTTCAGACTTAGAAACAACTCGTCATTTTCAGCTTGGGGCGAATTTGAAGCAGGTTTTGCTGACCCAACCCAAGCAGACGGCCATAGTGGTAGAGGCGTAAGTTTAGATGGCACAACCATTACATCAAGCGGTGGTCGTTTTCATCTGCAACCAGACATTGCTTCAGGCGGCATTGGGTTTTTGGATGGTATTGAGCTTGACGATGGTTCGTTGACACTGTTTAGCAACGAAGTAGATGGCATTAATGTTCTAAGATACAACCAAAACCAAACCAGAAAACTTACCCCTGATACTGAGCGGTTTAATACCAGCCTTAGCATTAGCCACATTCATGATAATGGTTGGGAAGGCTTTGCTGATTTTATTTACTTTAACTCAAAATCTTCTAAATATTTTGGCCCGCCAGTGCTTAGCACCTCAAACAATTTTGTAATTCCTGCCAATTATTATTGGAACCCGTTTGGCACCAGCGATCAGCGTTTGGATGGCATTGATGCCCCTGCGGAGGGCTATGATATTTTGGTTCGCCGTTTTCGCTTTCCTGAAATTGAACAGCGTAACATTGACGTAAGCCAAAACCAGTGGCGCGCTTTGGCTGGTGGTAGAGGCGAGATAAATGGTTGGGATGTTGAAACCGCTGTGGCTTATTCGGCATCATCTGCAACCGATATTGGTCTGTTGGTTAGCCGCAGCTTATTGTTTGCCGAGCTGAGCAAAACCACAAGTGACGCTTATAATATTTTTAATGGTGGTGACACACTAAACCCTGCAAGTTCGGCAGGTTTTGCGGTGGATGTAACCCGCCACAGTCGCAACACACTAGCCACATGGGACCTTCGCACATCAAACGACAATGTGTTCAGCCTGCCTGCGGGTAATGTTGGCGTGGCAATGGGCATTGAATGGCGGCGCGAAACCATTAATGATGACCGCGATGAGCGCTTGGATGGCACAACAACCTTTACCAACCCGCTAACTGGCGAGTTTTTCGATAGTGATATTTTGGGTGTTAGCGGTACGCCTGACCTAGAAGCCAGCCGCAAGGTTTATTCAGCATATGGCGAGGCGATTATACCGCTTGTTAGTAATGCCCCCTTGATGGAAGCTTTAACCGCCCAGTTGGCGGCAAGGATTGAAGATTATTCTGATGTTGATGGCTCGGTGGTTAAGCCACGCTTTGCCTTGTCTTGGCAGGTTGCGGGTGGTTTGCAAATTCGCGGTGCTTATTCTAAAAACTTCCGCGCCCCTAGCTTGGTTCACATAAACCAGCCTGAGTTTTCTCGTTTCACAAACTTTCAACAAGACTATGCCGCTTGCACTTTCAAAGACATGTGTGATGAAGACGCGGTTATAAGTAAAATATCTGGTAATACTGAGCTGGGTAACGAAGAAAGCAACTCACTTAACGTTGGCTTTAGCTATCAACCAGATGCCTTGCAGGGCCTGACCTTAACAGCAGATTATTGGGAAATTGATCTTGTTGGCAGTGTGGGTTTAATTGGGCGCAACAACCATTTGGCACTTGATGAGTTTTTAAGACGCACTGGTAACACATCTAATGCGGCAGTGGTGCGGGCGGACGCAAGTGCCGATGACATTGCGGCAATTGCTGCTTACAACACTGCAAATGGCACCAACATAACCGCCTTTGGTGATGTGCTATATGTGAGTGACCAGTTTTTAAATCTGCAACCGCGACATGTATCTGGCTATGACTTTAACATTACATATTTGCTAGAAACAGACATTGGTGCTTTTACATATAAGCTTAATGCATCGCGCTTAACATCATATTTTCAAGAAGCCTCACCGCAAATTTTGGAGCTGTTAGGCGATGCCACATCAGTAGACAATGTTGACCCTGAAACCGTTGGCGAATTGCTAGAAGTGCAAAGCCGACCAAAGTGGCGTTTTAACACCTCGCTTAGGTGGGATTATGAACATTGGGCACTTGGCACTACGGCTAATTTTGTTGGTAAAGTGTTTGACCCATTCATAACAGCCACCTTGGACGATGGTAGCAAAATACCATTCACTGTTGAAAGCTGGCTAACCGTTGACGCCTTTGCCCAATATGAAATTGAAAGCGGCAGCATGGCAAATGGCGCTATTTTGCGTTTGGGTGTGAGGAACATTGGTAATGAGGATCCGCCACTTTACGACAGCTCGTCTGGTTATAATGCTGGGCTGCACAACAACCGTGGTCGTTATTGGTATTTAGATATTAGCAAAGCGTTCTAATTATTGTTTTTCGAAAACTAGAACAAAATTGTTAGCAGGCATTTCCACGGTTTGTTTTAAAAGCAGACCGTGGGTGTTTGCTATCTGCTCAACCTCGTCAATATCACGCAGACCCCAACTTGGGTCGCGGTCTTTTAGCCGCTGGTTAAACGCTTCGTTGGACGGTGCGGTGTGCTTGCCACCCTTCATGTAAGGGCCGTAGAAAAACAAAACGCCTTGTTGGGGCAATATGCGACCTGCACCCGCCAACAAGCCCAAGCCTGCCTCCCACGGGGCAATGTGGATCATGTTAATGCAAACAATAGCGGTAATTTCACCAATAGTTTCAGCAATAGGTGCGGTTTCGCACGCCCAAACATCTTCGCTAGTGTCAATTTTAATTGGTGGGTACAGCCTGTCGCAGGGTTGCTCTTTTGCCCATGCGGCAATGCTGACAAGCTTGTCTTCTTCATAATCACTAGGCAACCATGAAAGCGGTGCTAATTGCGGGGTGAAAAACGCCGCTTGCTCGCCAGTGCCTGATGCTATTTCCAACACTGTGCCTTGTTTTGGCAGGTGTTTTTTAAGCTCAGCCAGAACAAAGTTTTTGTTACGCTCCGCTGCAGGGGCATATTGGCGACCATCTTCAGTGGTGCCCCAGTCGGGCCAAAGTGATTTTGGTTGTTTATTGGTCATTTTGCTTCTTTGGTTTTTTTATAATACGACTAATAATATAAAGCGGCACCACCACAAATGCCCCTGTGACAATATAAATCATTGCCCAGCTGATAAATGCTTTTGCTTTTTCAAACGCCTGTTCGGTTATGTTAACCGCACTCTCCCAAAACCCCAGCGGGGTTATGTCGAAAAATATAATTACCATGCCCACAACAAGGCTGAGAAAAACCAGTTTTATTATGGTTTTAATTGGCGGCATTATAGCATTTCACCCTTTAGTGCGCTTTCAATAAGTGCTTTGCTTTCCTTCACACCGTAAAGAGCGATAAAGTTACCCATGCGTGGGCCTTGTGGTTGGCCTAGTAATATTTCGTACAAAGCTTTGAACCAGTCACGCAGGTTTTCAAATTCATATTTTTTACCAATGTCATAAATGGCGGTTTGAATGTCGCTACCATCTGTGTTTTCAGGCAAGCCATCCAGAATTTCAACCAAGTCTTCCAACGCTTGTTTTTCCCTGTCGTCAGGGGCGCGGTATTTCTTGGTTGGGTGAACAAAGTCTTTGTAAAAATTAATGGCATAGCCAATTAGCCTGTCCATTTCAGGGTGGTTGTCTTTGGTTGTGCCTTCGGCATAGTTTGAAACAAAGCCCCAAATAATATCAGCGTCGTCGGTGTTGGTGGTACCAACCAAATTAAGCAACAGCCCAAATGTAACAGGCAACTGTATATTTGGTGGTGTGCCTTCATGCATATAAAATACAGGGTTGGTAAATTGTATTTTAGGCTCTTGTTCGGCAAACTTGCTTAAGTGGGTGTAATATTCATCCACTGCTTTTGGAATAACATCAAAGTGCAGTTTTTTGGCACGTTTGGGGTTTTGAAAAACATACAGACCCAAACTTTCCGGCGGGCCATAACGCAACCATTCTTCAATGCTAAGACCGTTGCCTTTTGACTTTGATATTTTTTCGCCGTTTTCATCCAAGAACAGCTCGTAACTAAAGCCCTCAGGTGGGCGCTTGCTCAAAATGCGGCTGATAATGCTGGATAGCTTAACCGATTCGCTAAGGTCTTTGCCCGCCATTTCATAATCAACATCCAGTGCCACCCAGCGCATGGCCCAGTCGACCTTCCATTGCAGTTTGCAATGCCCACCAGTAACAGGTGTGGTTACGGTTTCGCCATCATTGTCCACAAACGAAATTGTACCAGCCTTGGCATTAATATCTGTTATTGCCACTTGCAATACCTCACCCGTTTTGGGGCAAAGCGGTAAAAATGGGCTGTAAGTTTTGCGCCGCGCTTCACCAAGGGTTGGCAGAATAACATTTATAACTTTTTCGTAGTTTTCTAGAATTTTTAAAAGTGTTTCATCAAACTTGCCAGAGGTGTAGCAATCGGTCGATGACATAAATTCATATTCAAAACCATAGTCATCTAAAAACGCCATTAGCCGCGCGTTGTTGTGGGCGCCAAAACTATCGTGGGTGCCGAAGGGGTCTGGAACTTTTGTCAGCGGTTGGCCTAAATATGGTTCCATAGCTTCGCGGTTAGGAATATTATCAGGAACTTTGCGCAAGCCATCCATGTCATCTGAAAAACAAATCATTTTTGCTGGAATATCTGATATCTCACGAAAGGCGCGCATTACATTTGTGGTTCGTGCCACTTCGCAAAATGTACCAATGTGCGGCAAGCCACTGGGGCCATAACCTGTTTCAAACAGCACATAGCCTTTTTCTGGCGGATTGTTTTCAAAACGCTTTAAAAGCTTTACGGCTTCTTGCATGGGCCAGGCTTTGCTTTCCAGTGCTATTTCGCGTGTAGTGTTCATTGGTGTTCCTCAGGTTTTGATATATGTTCAAGCGCGCGGAGATTAATAGCTAGCTAAAGCTTGGTCAATAGCGTTGCACCATCAGGTTATCATTGACTATGCACCCGCCACATGGTTTTTTCCATTATAAAAATATGTGAAATTTTTCAGGAAACAATGTCAAAACCAGACCACATAAAAAACACTAGCTCAACCACCCACCTTGTCACCAGTTTTCCGGTGGCAATTGTTGGTGCCGCCAGCGCCACTATTATGGATGCTGATGGTAATGTTGAAAGCTGTAATCTTAGTGTTGCCGCAAGAAAACTAAGTGATACTCCGCACATTGTTTGTAATGCGCCCTTGGTGGCGCGGCGGTTGGGTTTGACGGGTTTGCGTGCTTACGATGCCTTGGAATTGTTCGCATTTTACCACCCCGCCCAGTTTTGTGTGCCCACGGTTTCTGGCCTGTCTAAGGCATTAAAATTGCCCATAACTGTGAGCGAGGCTGAACAGTTAAAACAAGCTGTGAAACATATGCTTGATGCTTTAGGTGAACGTAAATACCCCTTTGCCAAGCGCGCAAAACCAATTGCCGCATTTATGAAGTCAGCCGGTTGGTCGTGGGGCGATCTGGTTTATAATTGCTTTGCCGCCCAACAAACTGGCGACGTAGCGGTGTGGCGTAGCCTGCCAGAATGGGAAGAAAAGGCACCACGCCCGCGCCCTGATGACATTAGTGTGGATACTGGCGAGGCCTTATCCAGACTTTCGTTTTTGCTGGGTGAGGGGGCAGAACACCGCGAAGCCCAAGACAATTACACCCGTGAGGCCTGTTATGCTTTTTCACAGCGTGTTTCAACCGAAGCACCAAATATTATCGCCCTAGAGGCTGGCACAGGCATTGGCAAAACACTTGGCTATATTGCCCCTGCTTCGCTTTGGGCTGAGAAAAACGATGGCTCGGTTTGGCTGTCGACCTATACCAAAAACCTGCAACGGCAAATCGATCAAGAGCTAGATAAGCTGTATAAAGATAAAAAAACCAAAGCTGAAAAAGCCGTAGTTCGTAAGGGGCGTGAAAATTACCTGTGCCTGCTGAACTTGGAAGAGGCCATGTTCAAGGGCAAGGGAACCACTGCGGGTGCCATTCCGCATGTGTTGCTTGGGCTTGTTTTGCGCTGGGTCACATACACCCGCGATGGCGATATGGTTGGTGGCGATTTTCCTAGTTGGTTAGCGGCGCACTTTGGTGGTGCCTCCATTTCATCCATTAGCGACAGGCGCGGCGAGTGCATTTATTCTGCCTGTCAGCACTATAGAAAATGTTTTGTTGAACGTTCTAAAAAACGTGCCAAGCAGGCCGATTTGGTTATTACCAACCACGCCTTGGTAATGCACGAAGCCGCCCTGAACAACCATGAGGATGATTTTGGCAAACGCTTTGTTTTTGATGAAGGCCACCATTTGTTTGATGCCGCCGATAGTGCCTTTGCCTTGTCGCTAAGCGGTTTGGAAACACGCGAGTTGCGGCGTTGGTTGTGGGGCAATGAAAGCCGTGGCGGACGTGCTAGGGGGTTGCGCTCGCGGGTTGATGACCTGTTGGTTGATGATAAAAAAGCCATGGCGCTAATTGATGAAATTTTAGAAGCGGCACGAGTGCTGCCCGAAGACGGTTGGCTTGGTCGGCTGCAGTCAGACATAAGCAAAGGCGAGGTTGAGGTGTTTTTAAGCCATGTTCGCACACAGGTACAGTTGCGGGCATCGGGCAAAGAAGGCCCTCATTCGCTAGAGGCTGGCATTCACGAACCCCAAGATGGCTTGGTGGAAACCGCCGCCGACCTGCAACAAAAGCTAATTTTAATTGCTAATCCCTTGAAACGTTTGGCTAAGGCCCTGCGTCATAAACTGGAAACCGAGGCCGAGGAGCTGTCATCAGGCGATCGTGGTCGTTTGGACAGTGTGGCACGCTCACTTAGCCAAAGGGCAGATGTGGTTATGGGCGGGTGGATACCCATGTTAGGGGCAATTGGCGCGCCCGTTAGCCAAGATTTTGTCCATTGGTTTTTTGTTGAGCGCGGTCAGTGGGGTGGGGATGCGGCGGCTAGAGAGTTTGACGTGGGGCTAAAGCGCCATTGGTTGGACCCTAGCAAACCCTTTGCTGAAAGCCTGTTGGAGCGCGCCCACGGTGTGATAGTAACCTCAGCCACATTGCGGGACAGGGCATATGTGGCGTCAGACGAGGGCGAGGCATCACCCTTGGAAAACTGGAAAAATGCCGATATTAGAATGGGGGCAACGCATTTAGTTCTGCCTCCGAAACGAAAAAGCTTCACCTCGCCATTTAACTACGGCGAAAACACCCGAGTTTATATTGTGGGCGACGTTAATAGAAACAGTTTGGCGGAAGTGTCAGACGCCTATAGAAGCTTGTTTCAAGCCGCCGGTGGTGGTGGTTTGGGCTTGTTCACCGCCATTAGCAGGTTAAAAGCTGTGTATCACCGCATTGCCGCCCCGTTGGAGGCTGGCGACATTTCACTTTTAGCTCAGCATGTTGACCCTATGGATGCAGGAACACTGGTGGATATGTTTAGAGATGATATTTCGTCGTGCTTGCTGGGTACAGATGCTTTGCGTGATGGTGTTGATGTGCCGGGAGAGGCATTAAAACTTATTGTTTTTGATCGTGTGCCGTGGTCACGACCAGATATTTTACACCGTGCCAGAAAAATGAACTTTGGCGGTACCAAGTATGATGAAATGATGGTTAGGTTACGTTTAAAACAGGCTTTCGGACGACTCGTTCGGCGAAAAACCGACCGCGGCGTTTTCATAATGCTAGAAGGGCGCACTCCAACTCGCCTGTTAGATGCATTTCCTGAAGACACACCAGTTGAGCGTATAGGCCTGAAAGAGGCGGTTACCCTGACAAAAGACTTTTTGTGGAAGGGATAATGTTCGAGTTTTCATTTCGATGCTTGCATCACATGTGAATATTTTTTAGTCTAGCCACAGTTGCAACATACATCTGGAAAATAATATGAGTGATAGTTCAATAACTGCCCATACCGCATTAGTGTATCTTATGGTTTTGGTTTCGGCTTCTGACCGCGATATGTCAGATAGTGAACTGAAGAGAATGGGTGACCTAGTGCAAACCCTGCGTATTTTCAATGGCTACGATATGGAGCAATTGGTAAGTGATGCAGAAGCGTGTGCAGATATTCTAGATGCTGACGATGGCTTGGATGACGCCGTATCTATGGCAAAAGCCGCAATACCAGCTAGCCATGTTGACACTGCATATGCAGTTGCATGTGAAGTTGCTGTTGCTGACGATACCCTGACACAAGAAGAGTTGCGGATTTTAGAAATTATTCGTCACAGGCTTGGTGTTGGTCGTTTAACTGCGGCGGCTATTGAGCGTGGTGCTGCTGCTAGAGCGCGCTCACTATAACAAACCATAAATGTAGTTTAATTTATAAACTTGCGGGCAATGTGTTCGCAGGCGGTTGTAATGTTATGTTCAATATCTATTCCCGACTTTTTTCTCGGTTTAAAGCTGTGGTCACCATCTTTTAGCCAACACATCTCAACACTTTCTGGCAGGTCATAGCCCGCAACCTCGTCTGTGGTACCAAAATTATCACGTTCACCCTGACAAATTAATGTTGGTATTTTTAGGGTTGAAAAGTGCTCTAAGCGTAGCTTGTCCAGCTTGGCTGGTGGGTGGAACGGATAGCCCAAACACACACAGCCAGCTAGGTTCAGGTCATTTTCAACACTGGTATCAGCCGCTATCATGCTTGCCATGCGCCCACCCATAGATTTGCCACCAATAATTAATTTTGGTGATGGGTGCTCGCTTATAACTTTTCTAAAATGTGCCAGTAAAACATCTGCCTTGTTTGGCGGTCGTCTTTTGCCTGTTTCTCGTATGATTTTCATGTATGGAAATTCAAAGCGCACAACTTTAGCGCCGTCCCCTGCCAAGCCCTCAGCTATTTGGTTCATAAAGGGTGTGTCCATGCCTGCCCCGGCACCGTGGGCTAAAATAAATGTAACAGGGGCGTTAGCTGACCCGTTTATAAGTATGTCTTTCATAAAAGCCCTCTAAGGTAATATTATAAATAACTTGGCATGAGTGTTATGCAGGATAATAATATAACTAACAAAAACCAAGAAACTTAAAAACGACAAAACAGGAAGTTAATATTGAAACCCCAATTTTCATTCATCGGTACTATTGCCAGTTTGCTTGTGGTCTTACTTGTGCTTTCGTCTTGCTCTCCGTCCGAAGTTGAAAAACCCACCAGTGTGTTACGAGAAAACACCATAACTACGGTTAAGGCCTTTGGTGAGAGTTTCCGATCTGAGATTGTTAAAATTGATGGGCAGGTTGTTGTGTGGGAAAACAGGTGGGGGAAGCATGTGGTTACCCTGCAAAAGCGTTTTCAAAACATTTTCCCCATATGGACCAGTGAGGGGGAAAGCTCGGTTTATAATGACTTTGACAAAACCCAGCTAGAGGCATTGTTTCCCTTGGCGGTGGGTAAAGAGGTGGTTTTTGAGGGGATACAATATCGTTTAGAAGCCGACGAGGGGGGCGCGTTTTGGGCTGCAATCTCAGTTGTTGGCACTGATACTAGAAAGGTGCAGGGCGAGGTTTATGACATATTGATAATAGATATTATTACAGAAACTATTATTGAAAACACAATAAGCAGAAGAACCACCACACTTTGGCATGCTACAGAACTGGGGCTTAATTTAAAGACTAAGTATAGCCACCAGCTTGGGGTTAACGCCATGCCAACGGTCAAGTTCGAGGTTGTTGAAATAGATTTTCCAGACGGTTACCGCGATGAGGAAAGAGGCGTTGGCACCATACGGGTGCATTATGAGGACGCAGACAAACATGAAGAAAACAACACGGTTGTTTTAAATGAAACCCAGTTCTAACTGTGCTGCTTCTGACATTCTTGATGGGTCCCAAGGTGGTTCCCAAACAAGTTTAACCACAGCTCTTTGCACACCCTCTACCGCCTCAGCAACCTGACCAACCTCACCAGGCATAGATTCAGCAACAGGGCAATGGGGCGTGGTTAGGGTCATAATAACGGTGGTGACGCTATCTTCATCAGTGGATACATTATAAATCAAACCCAGATCATAAATGTTTACCGGAATTTCAGGGTCAAAAATGCCCTTAATGGCCTCAACCACACGTTCGCTTAGTTCGGGGTTGGCATCGGTTGGCTTGGCATTCTCGTCATAAACCTCATCAGACGCAGTGTCGGGCTTGCTTAAAAAGCCTTCTAAAAAGTCGCGCTCAGGTTTGCCTTCAAATTGAGGGCGTTCTGTTTCTGTTTTTTTTATGTTTTTATCTTCGCTCATCCAAAAATACTCTGTGCTTTTCTAATGCCAGCAACTAGCTGGTCTATATCTTGTTTAGTGTTGTAAATTCCCAAACTGGCTCGTGATGTACCATGCACTTCATATCTATCCATAATCGGTTGGGTGCAGTGGTGCCCTGTTCTTATGGCAACACCTTCTTGGTCTAAAATTGTACCAAGGTCGTGGGGGTGTATACCCTCTAGAACAAACGAGATAATTCCTGCTTTTTCCTTTGCCGTACCAATTATCCTAAGACTATTGATACTAGTTAGTTCCTTTGTGGCATAGGCAAGCAGTTCTTCTTCATAAGCTTCAATTTCGTCAAACCCTATGTCCAAAACATAATCAATTGCCGCACCCAAGCCAATGCCGCCTGCTATGTCTGGGGTGCCTGCTTCAAACTTGTGTGGTAGTTCGTTATAAATTGTTTCTTCAAATGTTACAGATGCGATCATGTCGCCGCCGCCCTGCCATGGTGGCATGGCGTTTAAAAGCTCTTCTTTACCGTAAACCACACCAATGCCTGTGGGGCCGTAAATTTTATGACCTGAAAACACGTAAAAATCAGCATCTAAGTCTTGCACATCTACCGCCATGTGCGGCACGGCCTGACAACCATCAATTAAAACCTTGGCACCAACTTCGTGGGCCAGTGCGGTCATTTCCTTCACGGGAACAATAGTGCCAATGGCGTTTGAAACATGAATTATAGAAACAAATTTTGTGCGTGGGGATAGCAGCTTTTTATAAGCATCCATATCCACCTGACCATCGTCAGTTATTGGCACCACTTTAATTACTATGTTTTTTTCATCGCGCAACATTTGCCACGGCACAATGTTCGAGTGGTGCTCCAAGGTGGTTAAAATAACCTCGTCACCTTCGTTTAAAAAGGCACGGCCATAGCTTTGCGCCACTAAATTAATGCCCTCGGTAGCACCGCGTACAAAAATACACTCATGGGAAAACTTGGCATTAAGCAGGCCACGAACTTTTTCACGCACCGCTTCATAGGCATCGGTGGAATGCTGGCTAAACTTATAAACCCCACGGTGAATGTTGGCATAAGTTTTGTTGTAAAGGCTGGCAATGGTGTCGGTTACAACGCTGGGTTTTTGTGCGCTTGCGCCTGTGTCTAAAAAGGCCAGTCGCTTACCATGCACCTTTTCAGAAAGAATAGGAAAATCGCTTCTAATTTTTTCTACATCATAAGTCATTATTAAACTTAACGTCCTTGTTAGGGTGCCTGATAATTAGTTATTAGACATCCATCGTGTAATTTCACCGCGAAAGCAAGCTTGTATTTCTGTTGCGGGCATTTTATCAACAATTTCTTCCAAAAAGGCGTTTACCAAAATGCCTTTTGCCTCAAGCGGGCTAATGCCCCGTTGCTCTAAATAAAACAGGGCTGTTTCGTCCAGCTCGCCAACGGTGGTGCCGTGGGCGCACTTAACATCGTCGGCATAAATTAACAGTTCGGGCTTAACATTGGCTTCGGCCCCGTGATCTAGCACAATGTTTTTACACGACTGGTTGGCTATGGTTTTTTGTGCGTCCTGTTCCACAAACACTTTGCCCTGAAATGTTGTTTTGCCACCAGCGGCCACTATGCCTTTAAAAAACTGTTCGCTGTGGCAGTTGGG